>JAGXIM010000147.1 GCA_024635665.1 Salinimicrobium sp.
TCCAAAGAAATAAAACCAGTCAACGACGGCTCCACCGCTTTGACAATCATCAACTGGATATTTGGTACCATCTTTTTTGCTATCGGCGTGGTGAATACCTTTTGGGGGAACGATCTGGGGTTTGGAGTTTTTATCCTGCTGCTTTCCCTCATCTATTTTTTTCCGGTAAATGCCATTTTTCAAAAAATGTTCAAATTCTCCATTCCGGTTAAACCTGTAAAAATCCTGGTGGGGATTTTTATCCTCTGGTCAGCAATGGGAGTGGGAGAATTGCCAGACAAAATAGAACTTATGAGAAATGCTTTTTAACCAATTTAAACCAAGGTTACAGTTCAATTATTAACAATTATAAAATTATCAATTATGAAAAACAGAAGGCTTAAAGGGATCGTACTGGCAGTAGGAATTTTATTGCTCATCCCATTGGTAGCAATGCAATTCACAAATGAGGTGAATTGGACGTTCATCGATTTTGTCGTCATGGGTGTGCTCCTTCTCGGCACGGGCCTCCTGGCCGAACTTGTAATGAGGAAGATCAGGAACAAGAACTACCAAATTGGTATCATTGCCATTATCCTGCTGGGATTTTTTCTAATTTGGGCAGAACTTGCAGTTGGAATTTTCGGCAGCCCCTTCGCCGGGAGTTAATTCAGGAAAGACATGAAAATCAACTTCAGAATTTTAGATGTTTTTAGCTGGATCTTCGGTTTGGCTGTTTTAGCGATTGGGGTACTAAATATAATCCTGGTGCACCCTGTGCCGGGCATTGGTTACCTACTTCTTTCTGCACTCTATTTTCCACCCGTAAATGGCATTTTTGAAAGAAAATTTGGATTCCGGATGTTGCTTTTTATGCAAATTATCCTGGCCGTCGTTATTATCATGTTCACCCTGGGCGTCAGCGACCTTGGCGATATGATGGACGATTGGTAAGCCGGGACTTCAAATAGCCACATTTCAGGAAAAAGCTTTATACTATGCCTATGGAATATTTTGTGGAAGAGGATTCGATTGTACGGAAGATCTGGGGAAAAGGGGACACAATTCTGTTCGTTTTTGCAGGCGCTTCCGCAGAATTTGCGCTGAGCAAGGCGGTGGACTGGTTGTATTTTACCGGCCGCCTTCCCTCCGATCCCCTGGGCAGGCTTTTCTCCACGGTTTCCTACGCCAGGGCAATCGTTTTTTCTGAAAAAAAAGCTGCCCTACACGCAATTGATACTATAACGGCTATACATTCCAGGGTGGAAGAAAAACGGAACGCAAAAATTCCCGACTGGGCCTATCGCGATGTGCTCTTTATGCTAATCGATTACTCCATTAGATCCTATGAACTGCTGGAACGGAAGTTATCCGGTCCCGAAAAACAGGAAGTATTCGATGTCTTTTATCGGGTCGGAAAGCGAATGGACTTGAATGGCTTGCCCAAAAATTTTGAGAGTTGGGAAATAATGAGGCAGGAACATTTACACCAGAATTTACAGAACAGCCACTACACCAAAGACCTGTTCCGCCAGTACAGGAAGCACCTCGGGTTGCTGCGCTACAGCCTCCTCCTGGAGGCACAGATTTTGGCCGTGCCGAAAAAGGTTCGGGAGCTACTGGGTTATCGGAAGGTTTCGCTTTTAAAACCTGTGCTAGGATTTTACAAGGTTAGCAGAAGCATAAAAATAGATTGGCTCCTAAAAGCCGCTATCCTGCCACCCAAATATAAAAAGGAGATCAAGGAACTGGATCACCTTCCCACGAAATAACTTATATCACTTTTTCCAGAATTTCCTCGCAGTCTACCATAAGCCCCAACGTTTTTTACTATTTTTAGGAAAATGTAAATTTTTATGTCCATTACAGCTATAGGTTTTGCCGTTATTATAGGCGTTGTGCTAATCGCAGCCATTGTCTATACAGTGATAAAACTTCGGAAACAGGTAAGAAAAACCGAAGAAAAAGAACAAAAGAAAGAACACAAGCCTTAAATTTCTTTTTGCGGTAAAAAATTACTTCTTCCAAAAAAATAGACAGGATTTGCCCTTTTTGACTATGCTGAAATATTTTCGTTTAGAAAAAAAACTTCCCGGGTTAGAAATTGTAAATACCAGATTCAAATTAACACACATTTCCCATAGCCAGTATCCTTCTCACATTATCGGTAAATTAAAACAGGTGGCAAAAAGGGCAAAAAATGCGCCCGGTTTTTCATTTTAAATTTTTAAATAAATTTTCAGAAAAGAAAAAACAAATCAAAAACCCATTTTTACCCTACTTCAAATTATATGATTTAGATCATTTCTCAATAAAATCGTAACTTTTATTTTTATATTCCTAATTTAAAACCTGTAAAACTGCAAAATATGAGAATATTGGAAAAATTATCATACAGAACCTGGGTATATTTATTCTTTGTTGGCATGGTGGTCCTTGCCGTGCTTTTTTCTTAAGCAATCCATTTCACTGCCTGTATAAAAAGGGAGATTCTTTAGAAAAAATGTCCATTTAGGGGAGTATCTCAAAAAAGTCATTTTTCAGGTTTAGCTTGCACATCGTACGCAGAGCGTACTTTCGGGCATGATAAGCAACCGGCCTTCGGGAATAGGCTTTCTACACTTTCGGCAAATCCCAAAATCAAATTCCTGCAGGCGATCCACTACCAGCTTTAGTTTTTGGTTATTTATCCACCGCAACTTTATAGCTTGGATCTTCAAGAATGTTCACTTCGATAATTTTATCGGCTTTATCCAGTAAACGCCGGCAGTCTGCGCTCAAATGCCTGAGGTGCAATTTTTTCTCCTGCTTGAGGTATCTTTCGGTAAGCTTGTTCACGGCTTCGATCCCGCTCATGTCTACGATCCTACTTTCAGAAAAATCGATCACAACTTCATCTGGATCATTCAAAACGTCAAATTTCTCGTTAAAAGCACTCACCGATCCGAAGAAAAGCGGTCCATAGATCTCATAATGTTTGATTCCTTCCTCATCAATACGCTTCCTCGCCCGAATCCTTTTTGCATTGTCCCAGGCAAAAACAAGAGCCGAAATTATCACCCCAATTAATACGGCCAACGCCAGGTTGTGCAAAATAACAGTTACGAAAGTTACCAGTACCATCACCAGGACATCCGATTTTGGCATCCTTCTAAAGGTCCGCAGGCTCGCCCACTCAAATGTTCCAATGGCAACCATGATCATTAGGCCCGTAAGTGCAGCCATTGGCAGTAATTGAATGATATCTGCTGCAAACATGATAAACACGAGCAGCATGACCGCGGCTACAATTCCCGAAAGTCTTGCCCTTGCACCCGAAGAAACGTTGATAAGGCTTTGCCCCAACATGGCACAGCCTCCCATTCCTGAAAAGAAACCAGAAAGGATGTTGGCAGAACCCTGTGCCACACATTCCTTGTTTCCGCGACCGCGGGTTTCGGTAATTTCATCAATAATATTCAATGTAAGCAGACTTTCGATCAATCCAACCCCCGCCATAATTGCAGCATACGGAAAGATCAAAACAATGGATTCCCAGGTGAAAGGCACCATTGGGATATGGAAGGGCGGGAAACCACCTTGTATAGAAGCTATATCCCCTACTGTTTTGGTGTCGATCCCAAAAAAGGCGACGATCCCAAATACCACAAGGATTGCGGCAAGGGTCGATGGAAAAACTTTTGTCAACTTTGGAAGCCCCCAAATGATGAGCATGGTGAGCAAGACCAGCCCCAGGATGATATACAAAGATTCCCCCGTCATCCATACCAGTTCGCCCGCTTCATTAACGGTTTTGAATTGATCCAGCTGAGACATAAAAATGATAATAGCCAGCCCATTGACGAAACCGAAAATCACTGAATGTGGCACCAGGCGAATAAGTTTCCCAAGCCGAAAAACCCCGGCCAGGATCTGGATAATTCCTGCAAAGACCACTGTGGCAAAGACATATTCGGGCCCGTGGGAGACGGCCAGGGCCACGATCACAACAGCCACCGCTCCCGTTGCACCTGAAATCATTCCCGGCCTGCCGCCAAAAATAGCAGTAACCAATCCCATCACAAATGCAGCATAAAGCCCGGTCAAAGGAGAAAGGCCTGCAATTAGTGCAAAAGCCACCGCCTCGGGGATCAATGCCAAAGCTACCGTGATCCCGGCCATGATTTCTATCTTATAATCTACTTTTTGCCTAAAGTCAAATAAATGGAAAATCTTTTTCATCCTAAAAATATTGGAAACTTGAAAATTTGTAAAAAACTAAGTAAAAATACCAATTGTCCACTTAAAAATTTCAGCGAACCAGAGTAGAAGGTTAGAGCGTCCTTACCAGCTTTTGTTTAGGGCGGGGTAATCGTGATAAAAAGTTGTGCTTGCTTTTTCATAAGAAGGGCGAAATTAGATAAACCTTTTCAATTGGAAAAAGAAACTTTTATGTGTACCACATTTCCTGAGAACATTACAAAAACCATTTCAAACATCCTCCGCCATCTGGATCAATATGGAGATTTAACTCCACCGGGAAAAGCAGAAGCCGTCTCATATCCTATCCAAAAATGGGCATTTTCCGGTAAATTTTTCTGGCTCACAAAGAAGTTATACAGGTCGTGTAGCAGCAAATCTTTTCAAAAAATTTCTTAATTGAAATGCAAGTTTTATATTTATAGTAAATTATAACAAAAATGGCATTTCTCGAATTAACTGCGGTTTTTTTCGGTTTCCTGGCTCTCATCCCGACTATTGCGTCCCTCACAAAATTCAGCCCGTGGTGGGTAAGAGCCTTCGACTTTCCCCGACTACAGATAAGTTTCATAATCATTATCATAATAGTGTTTTCGATTTGGATATACTCTTTCAACGAATTTTGGCATTTGGTAATGGTGGTTTTCCTATTTGGGAGCCTTATCTATCAATCTATCAAAATTTATCCATACACCTTTTTCGCTAAGAAGGAGGTTGTAAAATCCAAAGAAGTTTATTCCAGTTCGAGCATATCAATTTTGGTTAGTAATGTGCTTGCGCCTAATCGAAAATATGACAAACTGTTAAAGCTTGTACAAAAGCTACGGCCAGATATGGTATTGACTTTGGAATCAAACCAACAATGGCAACAGGAACTGGAAGTATTAGAAGATGAATACCCCTACACTGTGAAAGTACCACAGGAAAACCTGTACGGGATGCACCTGTATTCCAAGCTGGAACTTAAAGATATTGAAGTTCGGTATTTAATCACAGATGAGGTCCCTTCCATTCATGGAAAAGTCTGTTTAAGGAGCGGTGACCTTATAAAAATCCATTGTCTCCATCCCAAACCTCCAAGTCCTTCTGAAGATTATAGCTCAACCAATCGCGACGCTGAGCTGCTGTTAGTGGGAAAAGAAGTGAACGGCGATCATGGCCCAATCCTTGTTTTTGGGGACCTCAACGATGTGGCCTGGTCCCGGACTACCCGCTTGTTCCAAAGGTTAAGCGGATTATTGGACCCGCGGAAAGGAAGAGGGTTTTATAACACCTTCCACGCAGGGTATCCTGTTTTTCGCTGGCCCCTGGACCACGTGTTCCACACTGATAATTTTTCGCTAATAGATATCAAGCGCCTGGAGAATATAGGTTCAGACCATTTTCCCATTTTTGCACACCTCAATTTCGAACCCGAAAGGCAAGACGACCAGGAACAACTTGACGATGCCAACAAAGACCAGAAAAAGTGGGCCGAAGATAAAATCGAGGATGGAAATCCGCAGAAGGGGATCCATGATAAAAACCTCTAAAAAGTCGGGGGAAAATGCCCTTTTTGACACCTATTCCCTTTCCCCGAGCATTGGTCCCAATACCTCCCAAACATTTTCGGCAACAATTTCATAACCTTCTGCCGTGGGATGAATTCCATCCTGTTGATTCAAAGAAGGGTTTCCTGCCACTCCTTCCAAAAGGAAAGGGATTAGCTCAACATTGTTCTTTTCGGCTAGTTCTGGAAAGATATTTCTGAAGCCCCTGGTGTATTCCTCTCCCAGGTTTGGCGGGATCTGCATTCCTGCCAGAACAATTTTTGCTTCTGGGTTTTCCTCCCGTACGGTATCAATTATAGCCTGCAAGTTCCTTCTGGTTTCTTCGATCGGAATTCCGCGTAAGCCATCATTGGCGCCCAATTCCAGTACAAAAATATCCACTTGCTGGTTTAACACCCAATCCACACGATTCCTGCCCGCGGCAGTGGTTTCGCCACTCAATCCTGCATTTACAACCTGGTATGGCAAGTCCAGCGAATCGATTTTTTCCTGGATCACAGCCGGGAATGCTTCTTCAGTATCCAGGCCCATGCCCGCAGTAAGGCTATTTCCGAAAAAAAGGATCACTTTCTCCTTGTTTTCCTCCTCTATATTTTCGGAAGTCACCGCTTCCTGTGCCTCATTTTTTTCTTCTTTTTGGGCAGAATCCCCACAAGAAATCAAAAGGGCGAAAAAAAGGAAAATACAAGACTTTGATAAAGTTGTCATAGGGCTCAGGTTTAAATAAAATGATTTCCTTATTTTGCTTTTTTTAGAAGGAAATTTCAGGATGACAAAGATATTAAACGTAAACAACTTAGGGAAAACCTATCCCAGTGGCACCAAAGAAATCACTGTCCTGCAGGATATCAACTTTCATGTGGAAGAACAGGAAACTTTTGCCATTGTGGGGCCATCGGGCAGTGGAAAAACTACTCTTTTAGGACTATGCGCTGGATTGGATGAGCCTGGTTCGGGGACTATCGAATTGTGTGGCATAGAGTTGAACCGTTTGAATGAAGATCAAAGGGCCTTGTTGCGCAACCGGAATGTTGGATTTGTTTTTCAGGATTTCCAGTTGCTTCCAACACTCACCGCCCTGGAAAACGTCGCTGTTCCCCTGGAACTTCAGGGTTCCAAAAATGCCGTAAAAAACAGTAAAGACCTGCTGGAAAAAGTGGGGCTGGGTGACAGATTTCATCATTATCCCTCTCAACTTTCAGGCGGCGAGCAACAACGGGTTGCGCTGGCACGTGCTTTTTCGACACAACCGTCCATTTTGTTCGCCGATGAACCTACCGGTAACCTGGATGCAGAAACCGGGGGAAGAGTGATCCAGTTGCTTTTTGAGCTCAACAAAGAAGCCGGCACTACCCTGGTCATTGTAACACACGATTTGGAACTGGCGCAAAAAACCCAACGCATCCTAAGGCTCAAAGGCGGGAAAATTGTTGAAAAAGAAGCTGCTGCCCAATGATAGGAAAAAATAGCAGTAGTTCCCCAAATGCCGGATTTTCATGGTTGCTGAAGATGGCGTGGCGCGACGGAAAAGCAAGTGGAAAAAAACTGGTGCTTTTCATGGCTTCCATCGTGCTGGGAATCGCCGCCGTGGTTGCCATCCAGTCCTTTGGCAATAGCCTGAAAGAAAATATTTCCCTCCAGTCCAAATCCTTAATGGGTGCCGATTTTATTATCGACAGCGACAATCCGCTTAACGAACGGGTTCTGGAGATCATCGATTCTTTGGGGGGCGCCGATGCCAGGGAAATAAGTTTTTCTTCCATGGCGGCATTTCCTCAGAATGAGGCCACCAAACTCGTCCAGGTACGAGGAATTGAAGGCGGATTCCCTTTTTACGGTGAGCTAGAAACTACCCCGGCATCGGCTGCCAGGATTTTCCAGGAGAAAGGTGCGGCTTTAGTAGATGCCACAATTATGGCGCAATTGGGGATCACAGTCGGCGACAGTATCAAAATAGGCGCTGTTACGCTTCCTGTTGCAGGAGCATTGAACTCGGTCCCAGGGAGCACGGCTATATTTAGTTCGGTGGCCCCTCCTGTCCTGCTGCCTTACAAATATATTGCTGAAACCGGTCTCGTACAAACCGGAAGCCGCATTGATTACCAGTATTACTTTGTGGCCAAACCCGGCACAGACATGGAATTCCTGGATGAAAACCTGGATCCGATCCTCGATGAGGAGGATGCCGATCTCGACACCCACACCTCCACTAGCCAAAGGTTAGGGCGGCGCTATGAAAATTTCGGGAAGTTCCTTAATCTGGTGGCTTTTATCGCCCTGCTCCTTGGTTGTGTAGGAATTGCAAGTGCCATCCATATTTACATCAAAGAAAAATTACGCGCAGTGGCTGTACTCAAATGTATTGGCGCCACAAGGAAACAAACGTTTCTAATTTACCTCATTCAAATCGCCATTATGGGCTTCATAGGCGGAATTATTGGAACGGCCATAGGTTTGCTGCTCCAGCAACTCTTTCCTTTGTTGCTACAGGACGTCCTGCCCGTTGACGTGCAGGTCGCTTTCTCACCACAAGTGATCATAATGGGAATTCTCCTGGGTATCTTCATGTCCCTCCTTTTTGCCCTGTACCCACTTATGGGAACCCTGTACATTTCCCCTTTACAAGCGCTTCGCGTGCAGGAGAAGGCCTCGGCACGGTCCCGAAAATCTGCTGTGTTGGTTTCTCTCGCGATCTTCAGTTTTATTTTCCTTTTCTCCTATTGGCTGCTTGAAGACTGGAAGTATTCTTTTGCTTTTGTGGGCGGGCTTATTGTCACATTTTCAATTCTTACCGGGGTGGCACATTTGTTCATGCAATCCATCAAGAAGTATTTTCCCTCTTCGTGGGGGTTTGTAGGCCGGCAGAGCCTTTTAAATCTTTTTAGGCCACAAAACCAAACCCTCACTTTAGTACTCGCCATTGGAGTGGGGACTTTTCTCATTAGCACACTTTATTTCACCAAAGACCTGCTGCTGGCACAGGCCCAGATCGATTCCCAGGCCGAAAGCCCAAACATGATCCTGCTGGACGTACAGGCCGGGCAGCACGAGGCTGTGGAAAACACAGTTGAGGAGAAAGGCCTGAAGGTGATCAGCAACATTCCTATAGTCACCATGCGGGTGGAGGCGATCAATGGTAAATCGGCCAGTGAGATTCGGGAGGACACTATTTCCGCAGTGAATGGCTGGATTTTGCACCATGAATTCCGCGTTACTTACAGGGATTCCCTCATTGCTTCTGAAACCTTGGAGCAGGGCGAATACATTTCCAACGCACCCGAAAGCGGAAGAATTCCTATTTCTGTAAGTGACAATTTCGCCGAAGATGCCAAAGTGCAGCTGGGGGACGAGATAACTTTTAACGTCCAGGGAATGTTGATGCAAACCGAAGTGGCCAGCATTCGCCTGGTCGATTGGGCACGCATGCAGCTTAATTTCTCCATCGTATTTCCGGAAGGCGCTTTGGAAGGTGCACCACAATTCAGGGTGTTGACCACCAAAGTTCCCAATGAAAATGTTTCTGCAGATTTACAGCAGGAGCTGGTGCGGCAATTTCCCAACATTTCGATCATTGATCTTAGGCAGGTACTTAGCGTAATTGAAGAAATCCTGAACAAGATCTCATGGCTGATCAATTTTATGGCCTTTTTTAGTATCCTCACCGGCATTATCGTGCTGCTGGGAGCTGTTAGAACGAGTAAATACCAGCGGCTCAGGGAAAATGTGCTGTTGAGGACACTCGGTGCCAGGAGTAGCCAAATCCTTAAAATCACTGCCCTGGAATATTTATACCTCGGGGTCATCGGGTCGCTGTCGGGGATTTTGTTGTCATTGATCAGCAGCCAACTTCTCGCCTGGTTGTTGTTCGATTCGCCTTTTGTGCCCTCCCTTGTGCCATTCCTGATATTATTTCCGGGGATCACTCTACTGGTGCTACTTATTGGGCTGGGGAATAGTGCCAGTGTCATTAAAAGCCCTCCCCTGGAAGTGCTTCGGAAAGAAAGCCGGTAAAAAGGCTTTTCCCCAAAAATAAAATAGTTACGAATTTTAGGATTGCCTGATTTCAATCATAATTTTTGCAATTTTATCCCCTTTACTTTGTACCTGGTTTAAAACTCTATAAATGAAAACCCTGGACAAAGTTTTGAAGCTGGTCGAGAAAGGTGATGCAACCCTTATCCTGGCTGAAAAAAATCTTACTGAAACTTTTAACGAACTGCTTAAATACGAGCTTATAGATATAAACGACGGAAAAGTAAAACTGACAGCAAAAGGAGAAAAAGCCCAAACAGCCGGTATTTCTGCTTTTGTGCAAAAGCTCCAGAGGGAAGCTGAAATGAAGGAATTCTCAGGAAAACAGGGTAAAATTGGCCACACTTTTTTCATGATCAGTCTACTGCTTTTTTTATTCTCAATAATATTTTTATTAGGGATTTATACCGGGACTATTTCCTGAAACTTCAGAAATATTAATGCTCAGTCCGGGGAAAATTTCCACAGTACTTAGGAGTATGGGAATATTTTCTACAGTTTCGATAATGTTTCCCAGTTAAAATATGTTGTTTGATGTGCTTTTTAACTACAATTTCATCACAACAGCCACCAAACGAAAACCAAAAGACCTACCACCAATATCCCGGCAAAGATAAAATGGCATTTGTGGAACAACCAATCCCAATCAAGGCTTAAAATGGATATACCAGGCTCCTTCCCTGTTTTTTGTTTGTCCATCCTATTTTTTTTGACCGCGTGGATGTTTTAACTAACACCCAAAAGGTTATTTTTAACAAACCAACTATTCTCCCAAAAGCTTTATTAATATAGAGGTGAAGCTATCTAAAGCTGAAAAAACACCCCCCGATTTCAATTTCGCGCCGGTAGCTTTTGGTTTTTTTTGGGAGCGGTATATTTCCATATATTGTTTCTTTTTTGTAATTCTGTAATTACCAGTCAAAAAGGGGATTTTATCAAATTGTTTTTCCATGTTCACACCAAAAGTTTCAATGCGGGAGTTAAAAATAGAGGACAGTCCCAATCCTTCCCTCCCATCATCCTACTATACAAGACATTTGGATTTTTTTGGAATTTCTCCGGAAGGAAAATCCATAAGACAAATAGTCCTGGAGTTAAAAACAACGGTGACCGAAATTTTTGTAAGAAATTGCCATTTTCAGCCAGACACCTATCATTTTACCGACCTTAGGCTTACCCGTACCTACAAACTACACCGGGAATTGTGCCTTTACTTACAACAATTAAGCAGCTGGTTGTACCGCGACAGCACTTTCCCGCCCGGCCTGAAAAAAGTCTTTGCCAAAGGGAATTCTTTCAAAAACCCGTATCAGGATTTTTCGTTGGGAAATATTTCGGAAAAAGATTTAGAAAACCTGGACAACCTTATGCTTTCAGTAGCTTTCAACAAAGATATTTGCTCAGAAAGCCCCGATAGAAGATTTCAAAAACTGGTACTTAGGGAATTCAAAAAAAGACAGTTGGACACGTCTACAGTAGAAAAAACCAAAAACATTCTCATTGAAGTTGTCCAAAAAAACAACAAGCCGGTGCTCTGCCTGCTGCAGGAGGATATCCTCTAGCAATAAGTTTTCCATTTCTTAACCCTGAATTCAAAAATTTGCACCAATTACACCTTTATCAAATCGACGCTTTTACCGATGAAATTTTTGGCGGGAACCCAGCCTGTGTAGTTCCGCTATCAGATTGGCTACCCGACGAGACTCTTCTAAAAATCGCCCGGGAAAATGCGGTAGCCGAAACGGCTTTTTTCGTCAACAACGGCTTTAAAATCCACTTGCGCTGGTTTACCCCCGAAACTGAGATGGATCTTTGCGGGCACGCCACGCTAGCCACTGCCCACGCTCTCAGGGAAATTAGAAAATATTCCCGGGAAAAGATCATTTTTAAAACCCAAAGCGGCGACCTTGAAGTATTCGTGAAAGAAGACCGCTACACGCTGAATTTCCCCTCTAGAAAACCCGTTCCCACTCCCCTGCCACCACTTTTAAAGAAATCCCTCAACCTCCAGCCTCAGGAAGTCTTAAAAGCCAGGGATTTTGTGCTGGTATATCCCAGGGAAGAAGATGTGACAAATATAAAGATCGATCGCATTCCATTTGACCAGCTGGAACTGGGCACCGGCGGCGTAATTGTTACTGCACCTGGCAGTGATTGCGACTTCGTGTCGCGGTTTTTCACGCCGGGAGCTTCTGTTTTTGAAGACCCGGTGACCGGTTCTGCACATTGTTCCCTAATCCCGTACTGGCACGAAAAACTGGAAAAACAGGAAATGTTTGCTAAACAAATTTCGGCACGTGGTGGAAAACTCTTCTGCAAAAACAAAGGGGAACGTGTCTTGATAAGCGGAAATGCCAGGACGTACTCAATTGGGAAGATATGGGTACCTTAGCGTAATGCACAGGTTGTTTTATAGAAACTTATTTTATGTTGATGATTCAAAAAGGGGGAAAACCAGGAACATATTTGATATTAATCTTACTACATCCACGAGAAAATTATCCTTAGGTTTCAAAAAGGGCATTCTGAAATAATATTTTTTGAATCAAGCTTTCATATACTCCTAAAATTTTGCGCTTTTTTCAAAATTTCAGTCAAACTGGACAATGAGAATTTCATATCTTTAACTACCAATCTTTCAGAAAAAACGCTTTGACAAATATTAAAAATTTTTAGAAAACCATAATCCACCAACGATGATAAGAGATTTATCTATTTTTTGCTGCAGCTTTCTATTCCTCACTTTAGTCCATTCCCAGGAGAACCTTATTACCAACATCGACGGGCGGGAAACCGTTTCCTTAAACGGCACCTGGCACTATATTGTTGACCCTTATGAAAACGGCTTTTATAATTACCGTTATCACGAAAGAAACGAAAATGACAGGGAAGCCTACTGGAACAGGCCACAACTGGAAAACAGGAGCGACCGCATAGAACATGCCTACGAGGAACCTTATACCATCCAGGTTCCCGGGGATTGGAATTCGCAGGATGAAAAATTCCTTTACTACGAAGGCACGGTGTGGTATCAAAAAGATTTTGACCTGAAAGAACTGGCTGAAAATGAAAAGCTATTCCTGCATTTTGGAGCGATAAATTATGAAGCCCATGTCTACCTCAACGGCAAAAAATTGGGCTCCCATAAAGGCGGTTTCACACCATTCAATTTTGAGATCCCAAGGGAAATCCTACTTAAAGAAGATAATTTTCTGGTGGTAAAAGCCGACAACAAACGGCATCCCGAAGAAATTCCAACCGTTAACACCGACTGGTGGAACTACGGCGGAATTACCCGGGACGTAAATCTGGTACTTGTGCCAGAAAACTTTGTGCAGCAGTATTCCCTGAAATTGGATCAGGACCAGGATATACTTCAGTCGAAAAAGGAGAATAATTTCCTGCTCGAAGGCAACATCAACCTTAATGGAAAAGCTGATAATCCTGTGGCCGTACTTGAAATTCCAGAGCTGGGGATCACAGAAGACCTGGACATTAATGGCCGGGAAACCAACTTCAGCTTACAGGTAGAAGGGCTGGAGCTTTGGTCGCCGAAAAATCCCAAACTTTATGAGGTGACCCTGACTTATAACGGCGAAAAACTTTCCGAAAAGATTGGGTTTAGGAAAATTGAAACTTCCGGTACCGATGTTTTGCTCAATGGCGAGGAAATTTTCCTAAGGGGAATTAGTATACACGAAGAAATTCCGCAGGATGTGCGCCGGGCTCATAGTAAAGAGGATGCCTTGCAATTGCTGGGCTGGGCGCAGGATTTAAATGCCAATATGGTACGGCTCGCACATTACCCGCACAACGAGAACATGACCAGAACCGCCGATTCACTTGGGTTAATGGTATGGTCTGAAATCCCGGTTTACTGGACCATAGATTTCGAAAATGAAGAAGTTTTGAAAAAAGCTAAACAACAGCTGGAAGAAATGGTTATAAGGGACCAAAACCGGGCTTCGGTGATCATCTGGTCTGTAGGGAACGAAACGCCGGTAAGCCCGGTGCGTACAGAATTCATGAAAGCCCTGATTTCAGAAGTTAAAGAAATGGATGATACGCGGCTCATTTCGGCAGCGTTGGAGGTGCACCATGAAGATGGGATCAACAAGATCAACGATCCGCTGGGTGCATATACCGATTTGATTTCGGTGAACGAATATCTAGGCTGGTATGGCGGGCTTCCCAGTGATGCCCAAACAGCCAAATATGAAGTCGCCTACAACAAACCTTTCTTTTTCAGCGAAACCGGTGCTGGTGCGAAACCCGGTTACCACGCCGATAAATTGACCCGCTGGAGCGAAGAATACCAGGAATGGTATTTTCAGGAAAAGGTGCAAATGTACCAGCGCCTCCCCGAAAATTTCACCGGGGTCTCTCCATGGATCCTGGTGGACTTTAAATCTCCGCGTAGGCAACACCCGGAATACCAGGAAGGCTGGAATAGAAAAGGTCTCATTGGCAACAAGGGGGAGAAAAAGAAAGCTTTTTTCGTCCTAAAAGAGTACTACGACACCATGGAAAAAAAGTATGACTAAAATGCCATTTTTAGATATGCAGTCCAGAAACTTCATCTTTTTCCGGACTGTATATCCTGGCAACTTTTCTCATCTGCCGTTGCTTATTTTCACTGGCTTTATCTTCCAAATTTCACGGCTGTAATCACTTATCGATCTGTCTGAAGAAAATTTGCCTATGTTCGCAACGTTCAGAATTGATTTTCGCGCCCATTCCTTTGGTTGCCGCCATACTTCATGAATGCTTGTTTGGCAGTCTACATACGACTGAAAATCCCTTAACAGTAAATAAGGATCCTGTTGCACCAGGTTCTCAAAAATTGGCCTGAAGAGTTCCTTGTCCCCACCAGACAATTTCCCGGATATTAAAAAGTCCAGTACTTCTTTGAGTTTTTCATTTTTTTCATAATAATCATAAGGACGGTAGCCTTCAGCTTTGGTGGTATGGACTTCCTCGGTTGTAAGACCAAAGAGAAAGAAGTTTTCCTCCCCTACTTCTTCGCGTATCTCCACATTGGCACCATCCAAAGTCCCAATGGTTAACGCTCCGTTTAGTGCGAACTTCATGTTTCCCGTACCGGAAGCTTCTTTTCCTGACATGGATATTTGTTCAGAAAGATCGGAGCCCGGATAGACCTTTTGTGCCTGTTTTACATTGAAATTGGGCAAAAATACCACTTTCAACTTCTCCTTGACTTCCTCATCATTGTTGACCAGGTCGGCTACCGAATTGATCAATTTTATGATCAGTTTAGCCATGACATAACCAGGTGCTGCTTTCCCTGCAAAAATGAAGGCTGTAGGGGAAATGTGATCACCTTCTCCCTTCTTAATTTGTAAATATTGATAAAGTATATGCAGTACTTTGAGGTGTTGCCGCTTGTATTCGTGAATACGTTTCACATGCACATCAAACATCATTTCTGCCGGGATATTTACTCCTGTCGCCTCTTCGATATGGGCTGAGAGTTCCTTTTTGTTCTGAAGTTTTACCTGCATCCACTTTTCCTGAAAATCGGCATCATCTGCAAGCTCTTCCAAACCATGCAGCCTTTCAAGGTTTGTAAGCCAACTATTTCCGATTTTTTCGTTGATAAGTTTTGCAAGGGAAGGATTGGCCACGCCCAGGAACCGCCTATGATCAATTCCGTTGGTCACATTGGTGAATTTATCTGGCCACAACTCCGCAAAATCATTGAGGACATGCTTTTTCAGCAGCCCCGAATGCAACGCAGAAACCCCGTTTACCATATAACTTCCCACGGTCGCCAGGTGTGCCATTCGTACAGAAGGCTCTCCCCCATCATCAATTATGGACATGCGTGAAATTTTCTCACCACTGTAGTTTTGTTCCCTTAATTCATTGAGAAAACGGCTGTTGATTTCATAGATGATCTCCAGGTGTCTTGGCAACAACTGGCCGAGGAGGCTCACTGTCCATTTTTCAAGGGCTTCTGGCAATAACGTATGGTTGGTATAGGCGAACGTATTTCGCGTGACTTCCCAGGCATCTTCCCAGGGCATATCATGTTCGTCTACCAAAAGCCGCATCAATTCTGCCACGGCAATAGAAGGATGCGTATCATTGAGCTGAATAGTGAATTTGTCCTGTAAATTCTCCAACTTACGGCCCTGGTGAAGATGGATACTGATAGTATCCTGCAAAGAACAGGAAACAAAGAAATATTGTTGCTTTAAGCGCAACTCCTTTCCCGAAAGGTTTTCATCGTTGGGATAAAGTACTTTTGTAATATTCTCTGAACGTATTTTCTTCTCCACCGCCCGGTAATAATCGCCCAGATTATAGACCGAAAAATCGAAAGATTCCACAGCCTCGGCCTTCCAAAGCCGCATGATCACCCCATTGCTTTGGTAACCTAGAATAGGCGTGTCATACGCAGTTCCCTTTACCTCCGAATCTGGCAGCCATTTTACATGTAGTCCATTCTGGGCATCTTTACTGTGTTCGGTCCTTCCGCCAAACCGCACAATATAGGCAGTTTCGGGACTTACTACTTCCCACGGGTTTCCATAGTGCAACCATTTATCGGTGGACTCTTCCTGCCAGCCATTATGTATGGACTGTTTGAAAATACCAAATTCATACCGAATTCCGTAGGCAATGGAAGGAATTCCCACGGTAGCCAGGGAATCCAGGTAACAGGATGCCAATCTCCCCAGTCCGCCATTTCCGAGGCCCGGCTCCACTTCCTGGTCCACAAGTTCATCCAATTCAAGATCCAGTTCTTTTAATGCTTCCCGGGTTTCATCAGTGATCTCCAGGTTGAGCAGGTTTTTGCTAAGGTGTGGGCCAGGAAGGTATTCTGCGGAAAGATAGGCCACTACACGCGAATCCTGCGCTACAAATTCTGCTGTTGACCTCACGAATTGCCTAAACACCCTATCGCGCACCCCAAGGGCAAGTGCGGTATAACAGTCATTTTGGGTAGCAACACTTGGTGTTTTTCCCAGACGGTAGAAAAGGTTCTCCAAAAATGACGCTTTTATACTTTCTTTTGTCAAGCCTGTCCGCCTTGTTTCGTTTATTGTAGAGGCTGAAAAATGTTCAGCCATTTTCTTGTTTTCTTTCATGTTAACTACTTCAAAATTTAATGCAACAATAGGTTAATTCCTTTCTTAGCCCATCTTAAAGGGAACTATCAAAAGCCATTTATAGCTTGTGATTTTCCAATAAGGGACACTCCTGTTAAAATAGGAAAAATCGCATAAAATTAAGAAAAAAAAAGCTTTATAAGATAACTTTATGAGTTCTCAAAAAATTCAAAATTCAAGGTTCCAGGTGTCCGGTTGTGAAGTGAGGAGTCCTGAATAGGTTGACCTTTTTTAGGAATTGATCAAATTTCCTTCACAGAGATAATATGTACCGGACAGGCTTTTGCAGCAGCTTCAGATTTTTCCACTATGGCATGGTTAGGTGATTTCAACGTATGAAAGCCTTTTTTATCAGTAGACTTCAAAAGCACAGTTTTGCCATCTTTTTTGGACATTTGGAACTGTTCCGGGGCCAATTCCACGCAATAATTGCAGCCAATACACTTATTCCGCTGAAGCGTGATCACCACCATTATGATGGTACTATTTTGTAGAGCTTGTCAGATTGTCGTATCCTAAATGGCAGTTTCAAGGTACAACTATCCCCTTTGGTTGCTTTTTCGGCGTGCAGGTCGTTCACCATCATTTCCTCCACTTCCAGTTCCCGGGCTCCGGTGCTTGGGCCGGTAATAAGAATTTTGTCCCCTTTTTTAATGTCATAAGCCTCGATTTGGAATTCTCCGACTTCAGCTTTAGGAAAATAGTGCACGCCTTTTCCCACATACACTTTTTTCTGGGTCGCCTGCGAGCCTGAAGTTTTACTCCACTCGCCCAATTCCTGGCCCAAATAATACCCACTCCAGAATCCGCGGTTATAGACAGTAGCGAGCTGCTCCATCCATTTTTCCACTTTTTCTTCAGAATAACTTCCCTCGTACCACGAATCTATTGCTTCCCGATAGGCTTTTGTAACCGTCGCCACATATTCGGGGGCGCGGCCACGACCTTCTATCTTGAGAACCTGCACACCCGCTCCCATCACCTCATCCAGAAAATTGATGGTACAAAGATCTTTCGGGGACATCATATATTCGTTATCCAACTCAATCTCAAAACCCGATTCCTGGTCGATCACGGTATACTTTTTCCGGCAGTTTTGTTTACAGGCTCCACGGTTTGCTGAAGAATTGTGGGAATGCAAACTTAAATAGCACTTTCCGGAAACTGCCATGCACAAGGCGCCATGACCAAAAATCTCAATTTTCACTAATTCCCCGGAAGGTCCTTTAATTTGCTCTTTTTGGATATCACCGGTTATTTTTTTTACCTGCCGCAGGCTTAATTCCCGGGATAAAACCATGGTTTCGGCGAAAAGGCTGTAGAATTTCACCGTTTCAATATTGGTGATATTCAGTTGGGTTGAAATGTGGATATCGATGCCTATACTGCGTGCAGAACTAATCACTGCCTGATCTGACGCGATCACAGCTGTCACCCCGGCTTCTTTGGCTTTTGCGAGCAGGGTTTTGATTAGGGAAAGGTCGTGATCGTAAATAATTGTGTTAAGGGTAAGATAGGTACGGACCGACTTTTTTCTGCATTTTCTCACTATCTCCGGAAGGTCATCGATTGTGAAATTTATTGACGCCCGTGCCCGCATATTAAGTTGCTCCACGCCGAAATAGACCGAATCTGCACCATTGTCCAATGCCGCCTGTAAGGATTCAAAATTCCCCGCAGGTGCCATAAGTTCCATTTTTCCTGAATCTTTTTTCATTATACCTTATTACACATAAAATGTTGCCGCAGTAAAAAAATTACCCGGCAATTGAGCTGCAAAGAAAAGGGCATCTGTGCTGGAAAAATATGATGCCGATCACAATTTAAAAGCTGTTTCTTCCCCAAAGGCTTATTTTAGCAAAAAAAGAAAATATGGCATCAAAATTTTATGATCACTCCGCTACCAGCCTCGATGGAAAAGAAATTGGTATGGACGCTTACAAAGACAAGCTAATTCTGGTGGTGAACACAGCATCTCAATGCGGTTTTACGCCACAGCTGGAAGGGCTGCAGGAACTTTACGAATCTTATCGGGATCAGGGATTTGTAGTGCTGGGATTTCCCTGTAACCAGTTTGGAAAACAGGAGCCGGGCGATGAGAAATCAATTTCTGAAGGTTGTATGGTGAATTATGGCGTGAGTTTCCCGATGTTTTCAAAAGTCGAAGTAAACGGAAATAATGCCCATCCCCTATTTGAATTCCTGAAAAAGGAACAGGGCGGACTGCTGGGCAGCAAGATCAAATGGAATTTCACAAAGTTCCTTATTGACCGCAATGGGAAACCTGTAGATCGATTTGCTCCCGTCACAAAACCTGAAAAAATTGAAAAATACATTCAAGAACTACTCTAAAAAAGGTGTCAA
>JAGXIM010000148.1 GCA_024635665.1 Salinimicrobium sp.
GACATATTCGACAGTGTCTTCGGTATGTTTTACGATAAGCTGGCTCCAGCCGTCGATATTATTTTGATTGGACCACCGCTTATTAAGAGCATCCACATCGAGTTCATAGTCTACTCCCATCCATTCCAAAATGTGAAAAACGAATAAAGGAGCATCTGCAAGAGCAAACACTGCATGATTGGTAATAGAGCTTGCACCGGTCACCCTTGGGTTCAACTCACCGAGATAAATTTCACCGTTATCCTGATCGATAAGGAAATCCAGTTCGAAATAGCCTTTATAACCTTCTTTGCGCAACTGATTTCCGAAGAGCTGAGTGTATTCTACCGCTTTCTGTCTTAATTCGGGAGTAAAAGCATTAGGATAGATCTCATTACCACACCAGCCACCTTCATAAGGAGTAAGCTCTTTAAAACCTACCAGCTCGGTCATAAGTGGTGCAACTATGGTTCCGTGTTTTGTTACACATGCCTCAATCGCAGAGCCTCTGCAACGGATTCTTTTCATGACCTTAACTTCATCTTCTTCCATTATTTCCCGTCCGTGCTTATTGAATTCCTCCTCATTGGAAATAAAGAAAGTGGTATGGCCAGAATCTCCAAAAGGAGTTTGTATAACTAGCTCAGTACCCAAATCTTTTGCAATTTCTGTAAGATGTTCATAGTCCTTTACCTGGGAAAGCACATAAGGCACACAGGCAACGCCGGCTTTTTCGGCAATCCTGTTCGTATTTACTTTATTATCCAGGAAAGTCCGCATTTCGGCGGTAGGGAACATGATCTCCAGTCCCAGTTTTTCTGCCAGTTCTTCCGTTTTTTCATTAAACATAAGGAACATTGCCTTTCCGGCTCTTCCGTCTACAGATCGTGTTTTCAGATAATCCTGAACTTCCGGATGCTGCAGCAGATAGTTATTGATATCTTCGATCCCTTCAAAATCATCATGCGGAATTTCTTTTTTTGGTGAAAATACGTTAGGATGCAATCCATCGAAGCATTCAATATGACAAATAAATCTGAAGCCTTTTATCCATTCATCGGCTCCAAGAAGGTTGAAGTTTGTGGCGCTAATAAAATACAAAGGCTCTTCATTGGTATGAAACCATCTCCTTATATCTGAAACTCCGTTTAATCTGTCTTTTGAATCCTTTGAACCACGAGTCTTAACCTGTACCGGCTTATTCTTATTTGCTTTAAGTTCAACAGGAGTTGCTTTTCGACCTTTATCAGCATTACTTCGAATAGAAGTAGATTTTTTCTGCGCTTTCTTTTCTTTGGCAGAAACTGATTTTTTTTTGATGTCAGATTTAGCAGCTTTTTTCTTATCTGTTCCTTTTTTACCAATTTTTGTCTTTTCTGCCTCTTTTTGAACAGGATTTATCTTTTTCTGCTCCTTATTAGATCCTGACGGAGCTGATTTATTTTCGGATGCTTTTTTCGTATCGGTGCTATTAGTTTTTTTAGACATAGTTGTGGTTTTAGGATTAGTTAATTACTTTTTTATTTATTCTGTTTGCCATCCCGCCTATCGAAGTTGCGGTCTTTTGCCGGTTAAGCACATTTTCCTTAAAGATTCGCAGACCAAGGTCTTCTCTGTAACCATGGATCTCACTAACATCCAGTGCAGTAAGAAAGCGAATGATCTCTTCACTCACTACCTGGCCCGGAACCAGTACAGGAAACCCGGGAGGATAAGGAATAATGAATGATGATGCTACAAGGGTTCTGCCTTTTTCCATGGTAGGCAAACATTCTCCCATAGGTATATATTCATAGTTTTCTTCGTTGTAAGCCAGGAAGAAAGCTTCACGTATATTCCCGCCAGGCACACCAGGTACAGCCTGGAATGAGTGGTGGAAATAACTAAAGTCCGGTAAGGGTGGAAAATCTTTGGTAAGAGAGTAAATTCTGTCCTGACGAATCTTGTTTTCTTTTACACTCAGAGAACGGAATTCATGATCTAACTCATCTGCAATTTTTAATAGCGCATTGGTAAGATAGGTAACGCTACCTCTGGTTGTCCCGATATTCGTCATAAACAGGACAGTATTCCTTGAAGTTTTATTAATTTGAATGTTGAATTTATCCATCAGGTATCGGTTCTTGAAGGTATCTCCATCTACCCCCGTTCGACCAATATTTAAAGTGATCTTCGTAGGATCCAGTACAAATTCATCCTTCTCCCAGGCAGTCTCCATTCTGTTCCAGCCTTCCTTTTGACTGTAATATTCAGATAAACCTGATTTTCTGTATTTTTTAGGAATAAAGTCACTTACGGTAAGTACATCAAAATATTTGTTTAATCGCGGGTGATCATTGATCTTTGCTCGCAGGACCATGGCCATTTCTATACTCTTTTCCACAAGTTCATAACCTTCAAACTGCACCTGTCGCCTACCGGCATCCAAAGAGGCAAGCATTTGGTAATTTGGAGAGGTCGAAGTGTGTGTCATATATGCCTCCATAAAAGTATTTTCACTTTTTCTGCGAAAATCCTCATCCCATATATGTATCATGGATCCCTGTCTAAAACTACTTAAGGTCTTGTGTGTGCTTTGAGTTGAGTATACCCTTATTTTTACTTTATCTGGATCGGGAAGTTTAGAAACTTCATCTTTTTTCAATCCCTTAATGTGCTCTTCATACTCTTCCATGTAACTCCTGCTTCTATACTTACTGTATAGTTTTTGCGCTACAAACATGCCGGTTCGTTGTTTATAATTATAGGTGAAACCTGCAAAAGCAAACCAGGCTTCGTCCCATAAGAAAATCATGTCTGGTTTGATAGCAAGAATCTCCTCCATCACCTTTTCTACATTATAAACCAAACCGTCAAAGGTGCAATTGGTCAATAACAGCATTTTCACCAGGTCCAGTCTTCCCGCTTCTTTAAGTTTAAGTAACTTTTCTTTTATTTGCTGCAATGGCACCGCCCCATACATGGAATATTCTTCTATTGGGTACGAATCAAGGTACACGGGATAGGCTCCCGCCAATACAAGTCCGTAATGATGGGATTTATGACAATCGCGGTCAATAAGAATCACATCCCCGGGTTTTACCAAAGCTTGTACTACTATCTTGTTGGCTGTTGATGTTCCATTGGTAACAAAGAAAGTCTTCTGAGAACCGTAAGCATCACTGGCCATTTTCTGGGCTTTTTTCAAAGAGCCCGTTGGTTGTAGAAGAGAATCCATACCGCCGGTTGTGGAAGAGGTTTCTGCCAGAAACATATTCCTTCCGTAAAAATTTCCGAAGTCATTGATCCACCTGGATTTAAAGACAGAATTTCCCCTTGAGATGGGCATGGCATGAAATATACCTGTTGGTTTCTTACTGTACTCTTTGACAGCAGAAAAGAACGGGGTCTCATATCTTTCACTAATCCCTCTTAAAATAGTAAGATGCAGCTCCTGAAGATCTTCTGCCCTATAGAATATTCGTCTGAAACTTTTGAGCGTGGTATCCTTTAGATTACTCAGGGAAGTGTCTGTAACGTAATATGCATCCAGTTCGGGTCTGAATTTCAGGATTAGATTCCCCAAAACCGGTCCAAGATCGGTTTGAGGTATATCTTTAAGATCCAGTTTAAGCACATTTTGAATGAAAGGCTTAAGAAGAGAATTTATTTTTTTCGAGTGATAGGGAGGGGCATATCGAATTACTACCGCCTGAATGTTATAATTGAACAACAATGCGATCATAGCATCCTGGAAGGAACGCTGGACAACGATCTCGTAATTGAATTGATCACTTGGCACCCTAAGGTCTCTCAAATCATATCTCAACCTGTTTTCTTCCTGCATGGATATATCATCCAAAAAAAGAACTTCAAAATAATTTTTATTTACCCCTCCTGGTAACTCAGAGGTATCTGCCAATTCGCCTGTAAACTCATCCTCTTCCATAAAATCAGCACTACCTCTATAACTTTCACTTACCAGGTGTTTCGTTATGTCTGCTATCTTATGTGCAAAAGCCGTATGCTCCTGCCTGCCCAGCATCTCCTTTAGCGCTGCAAGACGATAAAAGCCCGGGAAAGCAAAGTAACTTTCCACTCCTTTTATTTCCTGGAGCAGTGCTTCTAGGTTCTGCTTATGATTCTTTTCCTCAACAGACTCCCTGTTGCTCGATACAAGCCTGGTAGATTCCGATTTAAGCTTATTCCAGAATTCCACCCGGAGCTGAGCAATATTATAATGATGTGAACTGGCAGTTTTCTTTTCTGGCATAAGTTATTTTTTTGAATGTAAGGCAAGTTTATTTCCTTCAGAATCTATGAAAATGGCAAAATATCCCGATTCCTTACTAATAAGGGTCTTAGTCATTACTATCCTCCCTCCGGCTTTCTCTACTTTTTTAAGGATCAGGTTCAGATCCTTACCTCCATTAAGGTATATTAATGGGCCTGTATCACTGGGAGTTGATCCGGGTCCGGCGACTATAGCTCCGCCTATTCCTTCATTCGCAGGAAAAAAAGCCATGGCATAGTTTCCATCAAAGTTTTTTTCCATTTCAATTCCGTATATATAGTTATAGAAATCTACAGCCTGCTGAAAGTTAACTGCGGGAATCTCGAACCAGCTTACATAATCCTTAAAGTTTTCTTTGTCTTTCTTACTTCCTGATGTTACTCCACCCATTGTTTTATTGTTAGATTATTGGCCAAACCCTTTATACCCGGTAGGATCTGAGGGCGGCTCATATTCATTTTCCTGCATTTTTAATTTTGCCAGCGTATCCAATCGGGTTGGTTTTATTAATGGACCGAGGGAATTGAGATACGGGAGGTGAGCTCCTTTTTCATAGATTGTAAAATCTCCAAGATGATCCCGAAAACTTTTTAGGGGTTGTCCCAACCTAAGCACTCCCAGTTCCCGGCTTCTCTTCACCCGATCTATATTCAGCTCCAGCGGAATTATTTCTTCTGTACCTTCCGCCTGATAAATTACTCTGCCATCGGGACCGCACACCAGGGAACGACCGTTCCCTCCAGATTCGAGTCCGTTGACATCAAAAAAGTAACATTGATTTACTGCTGCCATGGCTCTTACTATAGAAAGTTCGATATCCCTGTCAATAGTTCCTGTCATGGTAGGATGAAGAATAACCTCAGCTCCCATCACTGTTAGAGTACGGACGGTCTCTGGAAACCACATGTCATAACAAATCGAAACACCAAATTTTGCTACTCCGGGAACATCAAAAACACAATATTCCGATCCCGGTGTTACTCCGACTTCATAAGGATAAAAAGGGAACATCTTTCTGTAACGGGTCACGACCTCTCCCTGGGGATTGATAACGCTTGCGGTGTTATATATCTGCTCTCCGCTTTTTTCAAAGACAGAACCCGGCAGTAACCATACGTTATGTTTGTGGGCCATTGCCTGCATCTCCCGTTCAAATTCACCAGGAAATTCCCTGGCTGTATGTGTAAGAGGGCCGTAGCCGCAAAGTTCACTAAATACGATCATCTCTACCCACGGGTAGAGATTCATTGTAATATCTATCTTTAGCTTCATCATTTCCACATTGGAAGCGACTGCTGATACTTTCATTTGTATTCCTGCAATTGCAAAAGGTTTCATCTTCTTAATGTTTTAAATTCATGACATGGTCAATACCTTATGGTACACTTTGCCAATTGATCGTCAGCCGAAGTTTTTTAATGGGAGAAACATCGTTGACGATAGTTGTGATTTTAAGATCAAATATTCTCTCTAATCTGATTTTCCAGAATGTCCAGTCCTTTGTTTAACTGCTCATCAGTTATCACTAGAGGTGAAAGTATCCTAATGACATTTTTAAAGGTACCGGCGCTTAAGAGAATAAGGCCTTCTGCCGAACATCCCTTCACAACCCGATCGCAGAGTTCGGAATGGGGTTTCCCGGGATCGTTATCTTTTACCAGTTCGATCCCTATCATAGCGCCAATTCCTCTTACATCTCCAATCTCGGGTAATTCCTTTTTCAGGTTTTCCATTCGGTCCGTAATGATCTTTCCAATATGTAGTGCACGCTCATTTAGGTTCTTATCTTTCATGAATTGTATGGTGGCCGATGCTGCTACACAACAAATAGGGCTTCCAATGTAGGTTCCCCCGATTGTTCCGGGACCTGCGGCATCCATAATCTCGGCCCTTCCCACTACAGCGGCTATAGGTAATCCAGATCCTAATGATTTTGCATAAGTACTTATATCGGGCTGAACATTATAATGTTGCCAGCTGGCCCAATGTCCTGTACGGCAAAATCCGCTTTGGATCTCGTCCATAATAAGGAGAACTCCATGTTCATCACAAAATGCTCTCAACCCTTCGAGGTAACGCTTAGGAACAGGATTAAATCCTCCTTCTCCCTGTATGGGTTCAATTATTATTGCCGCAACACTGTTAATGTCTACCATGCTATGGGCGCTTTCCTTGAGTCGAGTCAATTCTGTGTCCACAAATTCCTCCATATCCCGGGTGCCGTGATACTTATAGAAATTTGGAAAAGGAATGCGATATATTTCCGGCGCAAATGGCCCCGAAGAGAATTTATAATTCACTTTACTGGTAAGGCTCATACCCAGTAGAGTACGGCCGTGATAAGCTTCAGTAAAACAAAGAACCGCAGGTCGTTTAGTCGCCTGTCGTGCTATTTTAATAGCATTTTCAACAGCTTCTGCCCC
>JAGXIM010000149.1 GCA_024635665.1 Salinimicrobium sp.
AGTATAATCAGTGGAGATGTCCTTATCATCAAAGGAGACCATTTGTGCAAAGCCCATGGTTTTTGCGTAGAACTCGCACCATTTGTTCATCTCGTTCCAACCAACATTTCCAACCATGTGGTCGATGTACTTCAAACCAACGTCATTTGATTTAAAATTCGGTTTGTACTCCCGGAAGCCCGGCAGGAATGGCCCAGAATAATTCTTCCGCTCCACGAAAACATGCACGGTTTCCCCATACGTATGAATACCCGAAAGCACCACGTGCCCGTTGTCATCTTTTAATTCCTTAGGCTCCATATATGATTTTGCGCCGCGTTTGGTGGTTTCTTCATAGCTTTTGCGGGCATCATCCACCCAAAGCGCCACTACTTTTACACCGTCCCCGTGCTTATTAATATGTTCGTTGATCTCGCCGCCCGGGTGAATGGGTGACGTCAACACAAGCCGTATCTTATCTTGTTGCAAAACATAGGAAACACTGTCTTTGTTCCCGGTTTCCAACCCCGAATATGCCACCGGCTGAAATCCCCAGGCCTGCTGGTAATAAAAAGCTGCCTGTTTTGCATTCCCAACATACAGTTCAACATAATCTGTTCCCAATAAAGGCAGGAAATCTTCTGCTTGTGGGACGGTCTTTTTTATTTCGGTCGTGTTATCTGTAGCCATAATCTTATATTTTTTCTGAAAGCGCTTCTTTCCGAAGTACTTCCGGTTCTAATTATATTCTCAAAAATTTTGTTCACAAATGCCCTTTTTGGAACCTCAGTAAATCAATGGTCCAGCCAGGATTTGTGATAGGTTTCATCGGCAATTTCCATGGCATCTTCTGTTACCATTAAAGGTTTAAAAGTATCGACCATAACCGCAAGTTCTTCAGTTTCGGTCTGTCCAATACTTCTTTCTACAGCCCCGGGATGTGGTCCATGCGGAATTCCTGCAGGGTGCAGGGAAATATGCCCTTTTTCGATGTCATTCCGGCTCATAAAATCCCCATCCACATAATACAGCACCTCATCACTGTCTATATTGCTGTGGCTATAAGGCGCCGGAATGCTTTCCGGATGATAATCATACATCCTGGGAACAAACGAACATACTACAAAAGCATCGGTTTCGAAAGTTTGGTGCACAGGCGGTGGCTGATGGATACGGCCTGTAATGGGCTCAAAATCGTGAATTGAAAAGGCATACGGATAGTTATAGCCATCGTATCCCACCACATCAAAAGGATGGGAGGCGTACACCATGTCATGGATTTTGCCCTGTTTCTTGATCTTGATCAAAAAATCCCCTTTTTCATCATTGGTTTCCAACTCATAAGGCTGCCGGAGGTCGCGCTCACAGAAAGGGGAATGTTCCAAAAGCTGCCCAAAATGGTTCCGATATCTCTTTGGCGTGTAAATTGGCCGGCGGGATTCCACAATGAACAACCGGTTCACCTCATCATCAAAATCGAGTTTATAGATCGTCCCACGCGGAATTAGAAGGTAATCCCCATATTTGAAGTCCAGATTCCCTAAATGGGTCCTGAGTTTTCCGGTTCCCTTGTGAATGAACAGCAATTCATCTGAATCTGCGTTTTTGTAGAAGTATTCTGTAGTCGATTTTTGTGGCGCTGCCAGGGCAATATCAACATCTGAATTTGTGAGCACCACTTTCCGGCTTTCGAGATAATCTGGTGCTGGTTTTACCTGAAAACCTTTAAACCGGTAGGATTTGATATTTTTTTCAGCTGCCACCTTTGGCCGCACATCATAACTTCCTTTGATTTCCTTCACCTGAGTGGGCCGCTGTTCGTGGTACATATTGGACGACATCCCGTCGAAGCCAATAGTGCCAAAAAGCTGTTCGTAGTAAAGGCTGCCGTCGGGTTTCTTAAAGACGGTATGCCTCTTATGTGGTATTTTTCCTAGTTTATGATAAAATGGCATTTTCTTGATTTTATAATTAGAAAACGATTGCGCCTGTCAAAAATGCAGTTTTTGCGTACTCTTTCTTCAGTAATTCCAAATATCTGAAAAATATCCTGGAATCTCAGTTAAAGGAGTTTTAAAACCAAAAGCCAATACTTATAAACCAGAGGTTTTCCTTCACTTCGGGCGAGAAAGAATATTTCAGCTCTACAGGCCCTAAGAAAGTTTCCAATCCATAACCTACAGCATATCCAGAATATTTGGGCATGGAAAGCCAGTTCCCCGAAGTGAACAATTCATTGCTCACGTTTGCAAAGTTGGCACTTAAAATGAGATGATTTTTCCTGAAGATCTCGTAATCCACTTCCAATTTGGCCTTGATGAAGCTGTCGCCAGAAAGACTGATAAAATCATACCCATAAAACGGCACAAAATTGTTAATGAAATCATTGCCGTAGCCGCCCAGAAAGAAGTCAAAAATGTTGTTTTTGCGATCGCCTATCCTGAATCCTGCTTCTGAAGAAATGCGCGTGGAAATCCTGGTGGTTGGTGAAAAAACATATTCCGTCTTCCCTTTAGCTATAGAAAACGGTGAAAAATCATCCCGAAGACCCGAGGATAAAAGCAGCCAATGGAAATCTCCCTCAAAAAACCAGCCCTCGTTTGGAAAATATTTATTGTCAAAATTATCCAGCTTTAGGTAACCAAAACCGCTGTAGTAATTGCTTTTGTCAAAAACCCCGCTTTCAGGTTCTTCAGGGGACGGCGCGACAAGGGTTTCTGAAATGATTTTTAAATTTTTATGCTCCAGCCCCAATCCCAATGAAAATACTTCCCAAAAAAGCGTTTCCAAATAGATTTGGTTTGTGATGTCCCTGTAATCGACTTGCAGCATATTGACCCCGATTCCCTGGAGCCCGGCATTTTCCTGTGCAAAATTAAAAGAAACGCCTTTGTCAAAACTGTTGAACCTGGACCTCAATCCAACACTCCAGTAGAAACCTTTATCAATATAATAATTGAATTCATATCTAAAATTATCCCCTAGAGCCACATCTAATGAAGCGACATCGTTGGTCTCAAAAAGGCTTTTCCGGGTAAGGTTTACCAGTGCCGCGCTCTTGTAAAGGTCATCATAATGGGCGCCCAGCCGCAACAAAGTTTTATTCGGGTTTTCTTCCAGTTGCAGTACCAGTACAAAACCATTATCCAAAGGAAGAATCTGGTAATTTATACGGTTGAAGTTTTGGGTCGCAGAAAGGTTGTTGATCCCAAAATTCAGGTCTTCATATGCGACGGTTTCAGGATATTGCAACCTCAACTTTCCCAAAATATAAGCGCGCGGATAAGAAGTATTTCCTTCTATTCGCACATCTGAAATAAAGAGACTGTCTACAGCGGGAATTGGCTTTCTTACAGTGGGGTTTCCATTTTGTAAAGCTGCAATTCGCTTTAATTCTTCCATTTTTTTCCTGGCAGCAACTTCCCCTGCCTGTATAATTTCTGAACCTTTTTCGAAAGATATCACGTCATAACTGGTAATATCGGGGTCTATATACACATCGGTCTTTTCGATTTTCCCCCTCATATCTTTGATTGTCCTAAAATTGCTGATCTGCGTAAGGATCTCGAAAGCCGATTTCAGGTTTTCTCTTCCCACAAGGCTATCCTGCACATCCACACCAATAACAATATCTGCGCCTCTCCTTCTCAATTCCTCTACGGGATAATTGTTCACCACACCTCCATCTGCCAATAACCTATCGCCTACCATTACAGGGCTGAAAAAGGATGGGATCGCAGCACTCGCTGAAATGGCCTGCGGAAGATACCCACTGTCAAGGATTACCTCTTCCCCGGTTTCCACATCTGTGGCCACCGCAAAAAACGGAATGGGCATACTGCTGAAATCCCGCTTCTCTTTAAGATGCAGGGTGAGCTTTGACATCAGGTTATACACATTCTGACCTTTGGAAAAGGCAGAAGGAAAAGAAATATTGAAATCATCAAACGGGAGAGTAAGGGCATATTTCTCGGCATCCCTCTTTTCATAAAAGGTCTTGGCACTCCTCGGTAACTCATCCTGAATAAGAATATTGAAATTGATCTCGTGGAAAATACTGTCCAGTTGCTGCGCCGTATAACCGGCAGCATACAGCCCGCCTACAATTGCCCCCATACTGGTGCCGCCAATATAATCTATCTCCACGCCGGCTTCTTCCAGCACCTTCAAAACTCCAATATGCGCCAATCCTTTCGCCCCTCCGCCACTCAGGACAAGTCCTACTTTGGGCTCTTCTTTTTGCGCAAGTGCAAAAAAACTACAGAAGAGGGCCAAAAACAGAAGGCTTTTTTTAATCATTCGAATGGTAGTGGCTATATATGATTTCAGCTTTGGATTTTCCAATTACCGAAGATAAACTTTCTTTAGAAGCTTCTTTTACTCTTTTTAAAGACCTGAAATTCTTAAGCAGCTCCACCACCGTTTTCTCACCAATCCCAGGAATATTCTCAAGTTCAGTGTTCAGCGCAACGTTGCTGCGCTGGTTTCTATGGAAGGTGATCCCAAACCGGTGGGCTTCATTCCGCAAATGCTGAATTATTTTTAAAGATTCAGATCTTTTGTCCAGATAAAGCGGAATAGAATCGCCCGGATAAAATATTTCTTCCAGCCTTTTGGCAATCCCAATAATGGCTATTTTGCCTCGTAAGTCCAGAATTTCCAAAGCTTTCACACCCGAAGAAAGCTGGCCTTTTCCCCCATCCACGATGATTAACTGCGGCAAAGGTTCCCCCTCTGCCACCAGCCTTTTGTACCTTCTAAAAACAACTTCTTCCATGGAGGCGAAATCATCTGGGCCTTCTACGGTTTTAATGTTGAATTTTCTATAATCTTTTTTGCTGGGTTTGCCATCTTTAAAGACCACGCATGCAGCCACAGGATTGCTTCCCTGTATATTTGAGTTATCAAAACACTCGATATGCCGCGGCTCCTGCGAAAGCCGCAGGTCCTGCTTCATTTGTGCCATAATGCGGTTTACGTGCCGATCGGGATCTACAATCTTCATCTGTTTAAACCGCTCCTGCCTAAAATATTTGGCGTTTCGGGTAGAAAGATCCACGATTTTCTTTTTGTCGCCAAGTTTAGGCACGGTCACTTTCACATCTTCTCCTGCATCTACTTTAAAGGGAACATAAATTTCTTTTATTTCAGATTTAAACCGTTGCCGAATTTCAGTAATCCCAAGCTCCAGAAGCTGAAGGTCGCTTTCCTCCAGCTTCTTTTTCATTTCAATAGTATGTGATCGAATGATCGCCCCGTGGGACAATTGCAGAAAATTGACATAGCCATAGCCTTCATCGCTCACAATTGAAAAGACATCCACATTGTTGATCTTTGGATTAACCACCGTGGATTTCGCCTGATAGTTCTCCAGCACATCTATCTTGGATTTGATCTTTTGGGCCTCCTCAAATTCCATTTTTCCAGCATGTTCTTTCATTTGTTGCCGAAACTGCTGAAGCGAATCTTTAAAGTTTCCCTTTACAATCTGCCGGATGGCCTCGATTTTTTTAAGGTAGTCTGCCTCACTTTCGAGGCCTTCACATGGGCCAAGGCAATTTCCCAAATGGTATTCAAGGCACACCTTATATTTCCCAGCCCTGATTTTTTCTTCAGAAAGGTCATAATTGCAGGTCCTTAGTTGATAAAGGCCTTTTATAAGGTCCAATAAAGTGCTTACGGTCTTAAAACTTGTGTAGGGACCGTAATATTCGCTGCCATCCTTTACCAGCTGCCGGGTGGGAAAAACCCTCGGAAAACGCTCATTTTTGATACAAATCCAGGGATAGGTTTTGTCATCCTTGAGCATCACGTTAAAGCGCGGCTGGTGCTTCTTGATAAGGTTGTTTTCCAATAACAGGGCATCAGTTTCAGAAGAAACGACGATGTGCCGAATTTCGGCTATCTTTTTCACCATCACCCGAATGCGGTGGCTGTCATTGTTCTTCGTAAAGTAGGAAGTGACCCTTTTTTTCAGATTTTTGGCTTTCCCCACGTACAGGATCCTGCCGTTTTTATCATAATACTGGTAAACCCCGGGATTTTCGGGAAGGGTTTTTAACTGAAGCTCTACCTTGCTCTTTTCCATTGCCCAAAGGTAAAATTTTATAAATCTGGAAAGACCTGACCAAAGTAGGCATAAATGTTAAATTTTCAGGAGGCTCAAAAATTTCTGCTGAAAATGCCCTTTTTGACTGGGATGCAGCAGTAGGCTTACATTGAAACCCGAAAATAAGAGAATAACTCAAATTTCCCTTTATCTTATTCTATTTCAGCAAAATATAATTTCAGAAATTGTTAAGATTTAGAATAGCTCCTTTTAGTACCTTGCACCCATGGAGAAAAGAACCATTGGCCGCTATGACAAAGCAGATTTTCCAGCCCTACATTTGGAAGATATTTCAGTAAAAATTGATAGCGGCGCATACACTTCCTCTATTCATTGTGACAACATTGTGGAAGAAAAAGAGGTTTTAAAATGTACTTTTTTGGACGAGGAACATCCGCTTTATAATGGCCGGGAATATGAGTTTTCAGATTTTGATGTGGTCTTTGTAAAGAGCAGCAACGGAATGGTTCAAAAGCGTTATCAAATCCAAACCAGTATCACATTATTCGAAAAAACATATAAGATCTCCCTTTCCCTGTCTGCCCGGCAGGAAATGAGATTTCCGGTACTTTTGGGCAGAAAATTCTTAACTAAAAAATTTATCGTGGACACCGAGCAATTCAATCTGTCTTCCAAGAACAAACAAGCATGAAAATAAAAATATTATCCAGAAACTCCAGCCTTTATTCAACCCAAAGGCTTGTGGAGGCTGCAAAAAAAAGGGGTCATGAAGTTGAAGTAATGGACCCACTAAAATGTGATCTCATTATTGAGAAAAAACATCCCAGTATTTATTATAAGGGTCGGCATATTGAGGATGCAGATGCGGTGATACCGCGAATTGGTGCTTCGGTTACCTTCTACGGAACGGCGGTCGTGCGGCAGTTTGAAATGATGGGCGTTTTCTGTACCACCGAGTCACAGTCCCTCGTAAGAAGCCGGGATAAATTGAGGAGCTTACAAGTGCTTTCACGTGCGCGGCTGGGTCTTCCAAAAACCGTTTTCACCAACTATTCAAAAGATGTGGGCGAGGTTATCGACCACGTTGGAGGGGCGCCTTTGATCATTAAACTGCTCGAAGGAACCCAGGGTCTTGGGGTTGTTTTGGCCGAAACAAAAAATGCTGCCGAATCTGTGATTGAAGCCTTCAATGGCTTACAGGCCAGGGTGATCGTACAGGAATTCATCAAAGAAGCCGGCGGCGCCGATATTAGGGCGCTAATCGTGGATGGCCATGTGGTTGGTGCAATGAAACGACAGGGAAAAGAAGGGGAATTTCGTTCAAACCTCCACCGCGGTGGATCTGCTTCGGTAATCCAACTCTCAGACGAAGAGGAAAACGCTGCCATCAAAGCTGCCAAGTCCATGGGGCTGGGTGTGGCCGGGGTCGATATGCTCCAAAGTGCCAGGGGACCGCTCATCCTGGAAGTGAATTCTTCTCCGGGATTGGAAGGCATTGAACTTGCTACCGGAAAAGATATTGCTAAAACCATTATTCGTTATATTGAGAGAAACGTGTAACCCATGGCTTTTATAGATGAGAACAATGTCCTGGAGATTTTAGATAAAAAAGTGTATCCTGGAAAGGGCGCCACCATAAATTTTAACATGGCGAAGCTCTACACCACCACTTCGGTAGACGTTCCAATTATCATTGAACGTGCTAAAAAGCCGGGACCGGTCATTCTTATTACTGCCGGGATCCACGGGGATGAAATCAACGGCGTGGAAGTAGTGCGCCAAATAATTGTAAAAGAGATCAACAAACCGGCAAGGGGAACCGTAATTTGTATCCCGATCCTGAATGTTTTTGGGTTCCTGAACATGACCCGTGAATTCCCCGATGGCCGCGATCTCAACCGCGTTTTCCCGGGTTCCAAAAATGGCTCTTTGGCGAGTCGTTTTGCTTATCAATTTGTGCACAAGATCCTGCCGGTAGCCGATTTTTGTATGGATTTTCACACCGGTGGGGCCAGCAGGTTTAACGCACCGCAAATTCGTATCAAAAAAGGGGAAGAATTGGCCTTGCACTACGCAAGGATCTTCAATGCCCCTTTCACGATCATTGCAAAAACTCTTATGAAATCCTACCGGGAAACCTGTGCAAAAGCAGGAAAACCGGTGCTCTTATTTGAAGGGGGGAAATCCAGTGACAGCAACAAAACAGTGGCCAAAGTGGGAGTGGAAGGAGTAATGCGGATTCTTGCCCACTTCGAAATGCTGAAGGCTAAATTCGAAGTCCCCGATCCTACAGGTGAAACCATCTGTATTGAGAACAGTGCCTGGATGAGAGCAAAATATAGTGGGCTACTCCACATCAAGATCCCCTTCGGGAAACATGTTGAAAAAGGCGAATATATCGCCACGATCACCGATCCCTACGGAAAACTGCGGCACAAAGTCAAAGCACCTAACACCGGCTATGTGATCAATGTAAACGAATCCCCAATTGTTTATCAAGGGGATGCGATCTTCCACATCTCTATAGGAACAAACAGCAATGAGCAAGAAACAACTACGGCTTGAATACAAAAAAAAACGTGAAGTTATTCCAGCTGAACAAATCGAGGATGCCAGCCTGGAAATAGCCAACAATCTTTTGAAGTTGCCCATCTGGGAATATTCCTACTACCACCTCTTCCTGAGCATTTCTAAAAAACGGGAAGTTGACACACAAGCCATTCTTCACATCCTGCAGGGAAAAGACAAGAATGTTGTGCTTTCCAAAGCCGATTTTAAAAGTGGCCACCTTACCAGCTATCTACTCACAGATTCTACAGTGATCAAAAAAAATGATTGGGGAATCCCGGAACCTGTAGAAGGGATTGAAATCCCCCCAAACAAGATTGAGGTGGTATTCATCCCCCTGCTCGTTTTTGATGAAAAAGGGAACCGCATTGGCTACGGAAAAGGCTTTTACGACCGGTTTTTATCCAGTTGCACTACCGAAGTTGTTAAAGTGGGATTGTCGTTTTTTGAAGCCGAAAAAGAAATTTCAGACATAAGTCCGCAAGATGTGCCTTTAGATTTCTGTGTTACCCCCTACAAAATATATGATTTTAAAAATTTGTAAACCTTCAGCTTTTCAATTACTTTTAGTCCAACTAATTATACTTGATGCTCAACGACCTTCAGTTAAACAGTATTCTAGAAGACTTTGATATTGCCTACTGGAGGATTAATTTGTTGACCAAAGAGATTTCCTGGTCCCAACATTTCAACCAGCTCATAGGAAATCCCGATACCGGGAGCGATAAATTCGAATTCTTCCTGCATCACATCCTGCACAAGGACTACCGTTATGATTTCCGCGAATATTTCGAGGATCTTACTTTTCGGCACAAACCCTTTACCACAGAGCTACGCCTAAAACTGGGCAACGGGAAATACCGCTGGTTCGAATGCCGGAACTTAAAAAGCAGGGAGAAAAACCTTGCCGACACTGCTGTGCTGTTGTTCGTAAACATCCACCAGGCAAAGCGGGACCAATACACCATTGAAGAAAACTTCTTTTACTACCACGAAACTGCCGAAATGACTTCTACCGGCGGCTGGTATCTGGACATCAACACCAATGCCGTTTACTGGGACAATGTCACCAAGAAAATCCTTGACTGCCCCATGGATTACGAGCCGAACCCCGAGGACAAGTTTCGCTTCTACGCCGAAGAACACCATGACAAAGTGGGCAACATGTTTAAAAAATGCTCAAAATTCGGGATTCCTTTTAAAGTTGAAATCCTAATGCGCACCCTCCATAACAAGGTGTTTTGGGTTCGAACAACAGGAAAACCGGTCTATAATGACGAGCAGGAAATAATTGGGATTAGAGGGGTTTATCAGGATATTGATGAACAAAAGACCAATGAACTAAACCTTCAGAATTCATTGGATATTATTGCCTCCCAAAATTCCAGATTATTCAATTTTGCCCACATAGTATCCCACCAATTGAGGTCCCACAGCAGCAATTTGAGCCTGGTTTCCCAATTGCTGAAAGAGGCCAAAACCGGTTCAGATAAACTCGATCTATTGGCAAATGTGGAAAATATCTCCGAGAACCTCGAAGAAGCCATCAAAGACCTCAACCAGGTAGTGACACGTCAAAACATCCTGAAAAAAGAACGCCAACTGGTAAAATTTAAAGATGCTTTAGATGTGGTGATTTCGTCTACTTCTTCTCTAATAAAACGGGAAAATGCGGAGATCATCGCCGAATTTGATGACTTGAACGAAATAAACTATATTTCTGAGTATCTCCAGAGTATTTTGCTAAATTTGATCACAAACGCCATAAAATATAAGCATAAAGGTCGGCGACCCGTGATATATATTCAAACCTACAGGGAACATGGTAACAATTTCCTCGAAGTGAGTGATAATGGTTTGGGCATTGACCTGGCTGAGCATGGGGACAAAATGTTTGGAATGTACAAAACTTTTCATCGGCACCCCGAAGCAAACGGAATAGGCCTTTTTATCACTAAAAACCAGGTGGAAACCATGGGAGGCAATATCTCGGTGACCAGCACGGTCAACATTGGCACTACTTTTAAAATCAAATTCTAAATATGGATCATCCAATAAACCTTGCCTGTATTATCGACGATGACAAGATATACGTAAACCTGGTGAAGAAAATCATTGAGATCAAGAAACTTTCCCAAAACCTTATCATCTTCAAAAATGGCAAAGAAGCCCTGGATTATTTCAAACCAATCCTGGAAAATCTAACCGAAGATCGGCTTCCCGATATCATCTTTTTGGACCTTAACATGCCGGTTATGGATGGCTGGGAATTTTTGAGTGAATTTATCAAGATCAAAAACAACTTCAACAAGAAAATAACGCTTTACGTAGTGAGTTCTTCTATCGACCCGCGGGACCTGGAACGCGCCAAATCTTTCAACATGGTGACAGATTATCTTATCAAACCTATTGAACTTAAGAAGTTCGAGAAAATTTTTGAACGGGAAGTTGCTTAGCTTACTTTTTTCTTTCTCTCTTCTTTCTGTTTTTGATCTTCCGGAAATGCTTTTTTATTGAAGACAATCAACAGAAAAACACCCACGGTTATAGCCGAATCTGCAATATTGAAGACAGGTTCAAAAAAGGTGAAATAATCCCCTCCCCACAATGGGATCCATTCCGGCAGGTAGCCGGACCATAAAGGAAAATAAAGCATGTCAACTACATTCCCATGCAACCAGGTGCCATATCCTCCCGCCTCGGGCATAAAAGTCGCCACCTGATTATAGCTATGGCTGAAGATTTTTCCGTAAAAGACAGAGTCGATAATATTCCCAAAGGCTCCCGCAAAAATTAAGGAGACAGCAACGATCAAGATCCTCGAACTGTTCTTTCTCACAGAATCCCACAGCCAGTAACCCAAAAACGGCAGGGCGATCAACCTAAAGGTTGTAAGAATAAGTTTCCCGTAATCCCCTGGAATCTGTGCCCCCCAGGCCATGCCCTTGTTCTCGATAAAAAGTATCCGAAACCACTCAAAAACCTTGATCTGTTCCCCTAATTCAAAATTCAACTTGATATAGAATTTAGAGACCTGGTCAATTATCAGGATAAGAATAATAAGGGCAGTGGCTTTCTTTAAGGACATTGATTTTTCTTTAAACCGGCTCAAAAATACTAATATTATTTAGTTTCCTGAACCTTAATATTTCCGTTGATACTGGTAAGGCTAATTTGATGAATTCCACCATTAGCTGGTGGCAAAAGGACTTCGCCATTTCGGCTTTCCGCTTCCACCAAAGCATTGGATGTGCTTACATTTATATTTCCATTGTAGGTGTTGATCACCGCATCCCCGCTGAAATTTTTCAGAAAAGAAGATCCAGACTTTAACTGGACAAGGATTTTTTCATATTCTCCTGAAAGATGTACCGTGGCCAGGTTTGAATTGATCCTTAGCTCCAGTCCTTCTGGGATCAACATTTCCACTTCCATTGCAAACACTTTATGGGCGCTTAATTTATCAAAGCCACCCTGCAGCTTTTCCTGAAAATTTGAATTAAGGTAAAGCACATTCCCAATGACTTCTGAATTCAGGCCAATTTCGTTGTAGTATTCACCCTCGGCCAGAGTTTTGACCGTGATGGTCTCAACCGGTGCAGTTTTCACCATGATTTTGTAAACTTCATCAGTTGCCAGAATAATAGTCTTCACATCCCCTGCCTCCCAAATTTCCTGTGTTTGTTTCTGTGCATGAACAAAAAGATTTGGTGTCAAAAAGGCCAAAAAACAAAGAAATTTTCCCATAGCATCGATCAAACAAAAAACGCTCCAAACCCCGCAAAAGGTTAAAGAGCGTTCTTCAAAATTAACCTCTAAGTTGTTTTATCGTTGCAGGTTTTTTGCTTCGATACTCAAGGTTGCATGCGGTACAAGTTTTAACCGCTCTTTGGCAATCAATTTACCCGTAACACGGCAAATACCAAAGGTTTTGCTTTCAATTCGCACCAATGCATTCCTAAGGTCACGAATAAATTTTTCCTGGCGTATTGCGAGCTGCGAATTCGCTTCCTTGCTCATGGTTTCACTTCCTTCTTCAAAAGCCTTGAAAGTTGGGGAGGTATCATCTGTACCGTTGTTCCCATCGTTCATGTAAGCACTCCTGTAAAGTTCCAGTTGTTCCTGTGCCTTTGATATTTTAGCCTGAATTAATGACTTGAATTCCGCTAGGTCGGCGTCGCTGTAGCGTTCTTTAACTTCTGTTGACATAGTTTTCAATGTTTTTTGATTAACAATTTAGTGGTCACTTCATCAAAAGAAATTTCCTCTCCGTTGTTCACTTCTGCTGCAAGGTCGAGATTTGCAGTAAGGGTCTCGGTTTTTATATATTCTATATTTTCTTGGACGGCCTCCTCGACAGTACCATCTTTTTGTAGGGTCACATCTATTTTATCGGTCACTTCAAATCCCGACTCTTTGCGAATGTTTTGAATCCTGTTAATCAACTCCCTCGCAATGCCTTCTTTTTTCAATTTTTCAGAGATAGTCACATCCAAAGCAACCGTAATATTTCCGGAATTAGCAACCAGCCAGCCTTCAATATCCTGGGACGTTATCTCCACATCCCCAGCGTCTAATGTAAGGATTTTCCCGCTAACCTCAACCTTAATTTTTCCTTCCTGCTCTATTTTCTGAATTTCATCGGGAGTGAAACCATTTATCTTTTTCGCCACCAACTTCATGTCTTTTCCGAAGCGCGGGCCCAGAACCTTGAAATTTGGCTTTACGCTTTTTACAAGAATTCCGGAAGCATCATCTATTAATTCCAGTTCCTTCACATTGACTTCAGACTTGATCAATTCTGCTACAGCTTCGATCTCCCGTCTTTGCTGTTCGTCCAGCACAGGGATCATTATCCGTTGCAACGGCTGCCGCACTTTGATGCGCTCCTTTTTCCGAAGAGAAAGTACAAGCGAGGAAATTGTCTGCGCCTTTTGCATTTGCCTTTCCAGGGATTTGTCAATATAATCAGGTTGGGCTGTCGGAAAATCTGACAAATGCACCGATTCAAATTCCTCTTTTTGAGTGGCTTTGTTCAAATCTTTGTACAACCTGTCCATAAAGAATGGCGCCACCGGCGCTCCTAATTTTGCCACGGTTATGAGGCAGGTGTAAAGTGTTTGGTAAGCTGAAATTTTATCCTGTCCATAATCGCCTTTCCAGAACCTCCTTCTGCACAGGCGAACATACCAGTTGCTCAAGTTTTCCTGCACAAATTCAGATATTGCCCTGGTGGCCTTTGTTGGCTCATAATCGGAATAAAACTTATCGACTTTGGTGATGAGCGTATGCAATTCAGACAAGATCCACCGGTCAATTTCCGGCCGTTCCCCGAGTGGCACATTGGCTTCCGAAAAAGTGAACCTGTCCACATTTGCGTATAATGAGAAAAAGGAATACGTGTTGTACAAAGTACCAAAAAACTTGCGGCGTACTTCTGAAATCCCTTCAATGTCAAACTTTAAATTGTCCCAGGGATTGGCGTTGGAAATCATATACCAGCGCGTAGCATCAGGCCCAAAAGCTGCGAGGGTTTCAAATGGGTCTACTGCATTTCCAAGGCGTTTGGACATTTTTTGTCCATTCTTGTCAAGCACCAGTCCGTTGGAAACCACATTCTTATAAGCGACATCATCAAAAACAATAGATGCAATGGCATGGAGTGTATAAAACCAGCCGCGGGTTTGATCCACGCCCTCGGCTATGAAATCGGCTTTTCTCCAGGTTTTTTCAACTTTTTCGGCATTTTCAAAAGGATAGTGCCACTGGGCATATGGCATAGATCCCGAATCAAACCAAACATCAATTAAATCGGCTTCCCGCTTCATAGGTTTGCCCGAATCTGAAACCAGAGTTACCTCATCGACCACATTTTTATGCAGGTCTACTTTCTCATAGTTCTCCTCGCTTAAGTTACCAATCTCAAAACCGGCAAACATTTCCTCCTTCATGAATCCGGCTTTTACAGCCTTTGTCATTTCAGATTTTAGCTCTTCGATCGATCCAATAATGATTTCCTCTTTGCCGTCTTCAGTTCTCCAAATAGGCAACGGAATTCCCCAATATCTCGACCTGGAAAGGTTCCAGTCATTGGCATTTGCCAGCCAGTTTCCAAAACGCCCTTCCCCGGTGGATTTAGGCTTCCAGTTAATTTGCTGGTTTAGTTCATACATCCGATCCTTAACATCGGTGACCTTTATAAACCAGGAATCAAGCGGGTAATATAAAATGGGTTTATCAGTCCTCCAGCAATTCGGATAACTGTGAAGATATTTTTCAACTTTAAAAGCCCTGTTTTCTTCTTTCAGCTTGATAGCAATTTCAACATCAACCGATTTTTCGGGGGCCTCCCCTTCATCGTAGTATTCATTTTTAACATATTTGCCGGCAAATTCACCCAACTCAGGCCTGAATTTTCCCTGCAAATCCACCAGCGGAACAAGATTGTCATTTTCATCTTTCACTAATAGCGGCGGAACTTCAGGAGTCGCCTGTTTTGCAACCATGGCATCATCTGCCCCAAAAGTTGGGGAAGTGTGTACGATCCCGGTACCATCTTCGATGGTCACAAAATCCCCGGCAATAACCCGAAAGGCATTTTCAGGATTCTCATAAGGCTGCGCATACGGCATTAACTGCTCATATTTGATCTCTACCAAATCCTTTCCAGGAAAGCTTTTACCAACTAAATATGGGATTTTATCGCCTTGCTGGTACGCAGATAATTCTTCTTCAGTTTTGGCCTTTTTGAACTTCTTGTCAAACTGGGCTTCCACCAAATCTTTGGCAACCACAATTGTGATAGGTTCAAAAGTGTATTGATTGTACGTTTTTACACTCACATACTCAATCTTTGGACCCACCGTCAAAGCAGTATTTGCAGGAAGCGTCCACGGTGTGGTCGTCCAGGCAATAAAGAAAGTGTCGCCCCAGACTACCTCTTCTTTTCCGTTGGAAACAAATGGCAGCGGATTTTTCGCCTTGAACATGGCCGTCACAGTAGTATCTGTCACGTCCTGGTATGTTCCCGGCTGATTAAGTTCATGTGAGCTCAAGCCTGTTCCCGCTTTTGGGGAGTAAGGCTGTATGGTGTAACCTTTGTAAATAAGGCCTTTTTTATAAATCTGGGAAAGCAGCCACCACACTGTTTCCATATATTTTGATTTATAGGTGATGTATGGATCTTCCATATCCACCCAATAACCCATTTTTTCAGTAAGGTCGTTCCACACATCGGTGTAGCGCATTACTGCATTTTTACAGGCCTCATTGTATTTCTCAACACTTATTTTAGTGCCTATGTCTTCTTTGGTGATCCCAAGTTCCTTTTCCACCCCAAGCTCAATGGGAAGGCCGTGTGTATCCCAACCTGCTTTTCTCTTTACCTGATACCCCTTCTGGGTTTGGAACCTGCAAAAGATATCTTTGATGGCACGAGCCATTACATGGTGGATTCCGGGAAGACCATTTGCTGAAGGCGGCCCTTCAAAAAACACAAAAGGTTCGTTTCCTTCGCGGGAGCTGATACTTTTCCCGAAAACATCGTTCTGCTTCCAAAAATCGAGAATTTCTTCTGCTATTTTTGGCAGGTCAAGTCCTTTGTATTCAGGGAATTTTGCACTCATTTTAACACACTTTCAAATAGATGCGCGAAAATAGTAATTTTTAATAAATTATAGGTTTAAATCCGAAAAAACCTATTCTTTTAAAGATCATTCGGTTGAAGGTTTACCCCGTTTTTGAGGGCTTCCCTGTTTCTGAAATCTTAAAATTTAGAGCTGTCCAAAAATGGGTAAATCCCGGAATCGGGGAAAAAGGAAAAAAATTAATCCTCAGAAAAAGATTTCATAGCCTAAAGCTGGTTTTCCCTCAAGACCATTTCTAAAAATTATATCCCAACGCCAGGATCAAGTTCCTCCCGGCAGCCGCAATTCCCGAAGAATACGTCCTGTATCGTTGATCGGTGATATTTTCAAGGGAAACAGTTGCCGTCCAGCCTTTGCCAATTTGATATTGGCTCCTAAAGTTCAGGGTGTACCACTCGGGCGAATAAGGATTTCTGTCGTCATCTATGGCATAGAGATAGGCCTTGTCCTGTTCAGAAGGCGCGAGTTCTTCGTAGCTAATTTCCCCGTTGTATTCCCCAAAAAAGTCAAATCTTAAAACTTCATTTTCCCAAACCAGGTGTGCGTTTCCAAAAAAGGGCGCAGCATGTCGCAAAGCTGCCGTGCTGCCATCGTCCTGCTCTTCTTTACCTTCGGTTACACTTACCTGCGTGATGAATTTCAGGTTTTTTGAAAATTTCAGCTTTGCACCGGCTTCAAAACCGTAAACATAAGCCTTGGCAGCATTTTGTATCGCCTGTACGCGACTTGGCTCCCCTTGATAATCAATCAACGTCTGCCCGTTAAGATCAAAATCCCGCCGCACCAAAGCGTTGTCCAAAAGTGTGTAATAGGCTGCGAAATCGAACTGAATTTTCTTGTCAAAATTTATCCTGCTGCCCAATTCAGCATTATAAGCAGTTTCCGACCTTAGATTTGGATTTGGCACCACCACCATTCCCGGGGCAGAATCAAATATTTTCCCCACATCGTCAATATTGGGTGCCCTAAAAGCAGTCGAAAAATTAAGTTGCCATCCAAAAATGTCATTTTGCCGCCAATTTATTCCGGCGCTCCCCGTCAGGGCGCCCGTGTTCAAATTAGCATCTGAAAATGGGAAATCATACATTTCCTCATCAAATTCAGCCTTTAGCAGAATATGGTTATAGCGTGCCCCAGTTTGCAATGTAAGATCGGGGCCCAATTTCCACTGAAAACTCCCATATGCCGCCATTGACTGCCAGGAAGCATCATCGGGATATCTCGAAATCCCCGGAAAATTCTCTCCCGAGACTATATTTGTTTCAAAACCTTCAGAATTTACCGTGTTCAGGACGTATTCCAGGCCGTAGAAAAAAGTGTTGGCAGAATACCTTTTTTCGAAGTCCAAATTAACCGACCAGGCATCGACCTGTTCTTCGGTCTGGAATAGGATTTCTTCCCGATAGTCTCTGTCGTTCCGGCTTTCCTCAAAAAATTGATAGGCAGCCGTAAATTTCGCCTGATCATAGATCTGGCCGTTCCCGACTTTATTGATCTGAAAATTTGTCTGCAACCATTTTTGTGGCCCGTAATACCATTCGGCTGAACGCAAAACCCCATCCCGCTCCCGGTATAGCCGATCGTACCTCGGGAAATCTGAAGTCGTTGAATAGATCACCCCAAAATTATAATCCCATTCCGCAGAAGGTTTGAACCTGATTTTCTGTAAAAAATTCACTTGCTCATAACCGGTCGGGGCCTGTACTTTTGGATTTTCATTTTCAAAGATATAATCCTGGCCGTCCCTGCGCACAACAAATTCATGCCGCAAATATTCATTGGGGCCATCGCTTCCCATACGCATATCCCCAAAATCTGAATAACTGGCGCTCGTAAGAAAGGCCCACTTTTTCTTCCCATAGGAGAAGTTTACGTGGCCGGTTTTTTCATCATTGGCTGTAGCATACCGGGTATAAGCTTTTCCAGAGAAAGATCCTCCTTTGGCAATAGAAAAAGCCGGGGTCAAAGTGTAAAAATTCATTACCCCGCCAATGGCATCACTTCCGAAAATTACAGATCCCGGTCCCAGAACAACTTCCACCCTTTCTACCGCAAGCGGATCGATGGAAATAATATTTTGCACATTGCCGCCCCGAAAAATGGCCGTATTCATCCGCACCCCGTCCACCGTGATCAACAGGCGGTTAGTGGAAAATCCCCTAATCATGGGGCTGCCACCGCCCAGCTGGCTTTTTTGAACAAAAACCTGCCCCGAGGCCTGCAAAAGATCGGCTGAAGTTTGCGGACTGGAGGTAATAATATCTTTTTGATTGAAACTCACCACCCTCTGCGGAAGGTCTTTTTTTTCCTGTTCAAATTTAGAAACCGAGAGTACGACTTCCGTCAACTGGTTTTGAAGGGGTTCCAGAAGCACCAGATTATTCCGCTCCCGCACCTGCCGCTTGGTCGAATGGTATTCTTCGTGAGAAACGTGTCTAAAAAAAATAATTTCCCGATTAGAAAAACGAGAAAGATCTGCTTTTCCATCGAAATTGGTGAGGATACTTTTGCTTTTATCTGTATTAAAAATCGCCACATTAAAAATGGGCTGGCTGGTTTCTTTATCAAGAACAGTAATTTCCTGGGCTTTGGCAAAGGTGCAGAGAAAAATTAGGACAAAGCTTGTAAAAAATCGCATTAATTGTAAATTTCGTTCAGCACCGTGAGGGATTTGGGCTTGTGAAAACCCTGCAAATGGATTTCATAATAATGAATGATCATTAGCAAAAACCTGGAACGAGCTGTTTGGTTCAGTTTAATGCTTGAAAGATTATCAAAGTCTATGCCCAATAGCTGCTGAAGGATTACAACACTTTCGTCATAAATACATTCGTTGTTAGTTTCCACGGTTTGAAAAGTCCCGTCGATCAAATTAAATACCGGTGCAGATTTATTGGAATAATCTGGATAAAAACCTAAAAACCTGGTAAGTTTCACCAGAAAGAGCAGATGGAAATTAGCAATTTTATCATTTTTGTCAAACCAATTGAGGCTGTCTTCCAGAAAATGGTACAGAGCAACATTGGCTTCCTCTTCCTTTACTGAATTCCGTAGCACTTCAGTTAAGAACATCACCACTGTAGATTTCAAAACATTCGTGTGCAGACTATCGTATGGCACAAACAATTTTGCTTCCCGTATATACTCCAGAGTGCCTTTGTCTTTATGGCTGGCCTCTAATTCCAACTGGGTGAGCGGTTGAAAAAGGGAAGTTTTGAGCTTCCCTTTCTTTGATTTTAGGATGCCCCGCAGCAAATAGGACTTGAGCCCGCTTTTTTCTGTGAAACATTTTACAATCAAATCTGCTTCCCCATATTTGAGGGCGCTAAAAACGATAGCCTTGGTTTTTACCAACATAAAAACTTGATTAAGATTTTAAAAAACAAT
>JAGXIM010000150.1 GCA_024635665.1 Salinimicrobium sp.
CCATCTATGGTTATTTGGCGCTCTTCCATAACCTCGAAAAGTGCGGCCTGTGTCTTGGCCGGGGCGCGGTTGATCTCATCTATCAATACAATGTTTGAAAAAATAGGGCCAGGTTTGAACTCAAAATCTGAAGTTTTTGCGTTCAAGACCGAAGTTCCCAGTACATCGCTTGGCATGAGGTCTGGTGTGAACTGGATCCTGCTGAAACCAGTTTCAAGTGTTTTGGCGAACAATTTTGCAGTGATCGTTTTGGCCACACCGGGTACTCCTTCAATCAACACATGGCCATCGGCCAAAAGGCCCACGATCAAAAGCTCGATAAAATCCTTTTGTCCTATAATTACTTTCGAGAGTTGGCCTTTAAGGCTATCAACCGCTGTCTTAAGTTCCTCTAGCGGAATTCTATTTTCAAAAGTTATTTCTTCGTTCCCGATTTCTTCATTTTCCATTTTTTCTTCTTTTAAAGGCATTGATCGCCTTGTTTAAATTGAGCAGTTCGTTTTTGGAGACCTGGTTTTTTTTATCCAGTTCCTCCATAAAATACCATAGTTCTCTTAGTTCTTCGACAGGGTTGTTGCTTAGGTAAGCCAGTCGATTGTAAAAAACCTCTCCTTTTTCGTGGGTGTTAACCCTATACTTTGAACGAACGTGTTCCAAAAATAAAGCAATCTTTTTTGTTGAGATGTTTTTGTAGTCATTTCTGTCCAGGTAAAGTCCGCTGATCGTACGGGTGAAATGATAGGTTTGGTTGCGCAGGGGTTCCACCACCGGGATGCTCCTTTGTTTGCGCCTGCCCTCAAAAATGACAAAAAGAACACTTCCTATGATTATAAAATAGTACGCCCATTTTAGCGGTTTGCTGTTCAGGATCACGAACAGCGGAGAGGTGGTAAAGGTTTTTCCAGATTTATAGTACTGGTCCCAAAAAAGGGTTTTTCCCATTGGAATATAGGCAAGTGCCCGCCCGGCATATTCTGAATTGTTTTTATCCAGAAGAAAATAGTTACTAAAAGCCCAGGGAGTGGAATTCAGGTAAAGAGCACCTTTTCCGATGGAATCCCTCAAAAAGTTGATTTTAGAGGGTTGGATTTTTGGGTTATCCTGGCGGAGTTGGGAAATTCCCAGTATTTCTTGATTTGTGCTGTCAACTTCGGTAAAGTGACGGAGATAGGTTTCCCTGTCAAACAAAAACGGTTCTTCTCTTTTAAGTTCTTCTGCAGAAAGGTTCAATAAAGGTTTTGAAGAAATGCCATTTTTGGGTACCGCAACTTTCATTTCCAGTTCCAGCGTGTCCAAAATATTCTGGCTGAAGTTTTCGGCGATCAAAAAAGCCGTATTTCCTTTTTCTATCCATTGCAGCAACTTTTTAAGTTCACTTTTGTCAAATGCCAGCTGGTCATTCAGGAAAAAATACGTGCCGTTTGCTGTGGAATCGTTCAGGAACTCAAATGGAGGGATATTGACCGCTTCCATGGGAAAATTTTGATCCTGCAGGTTTTCAAAGAGCACGTGGGAACCCAGCGGAATCTTATCTGCTGCCGAATAACTTGGGCTCCAGTTCAATTCCTGGGGCTCATTGGCCTCCAAATAGGTAAGTAGGGCCAATAACAGCACAAGGAGGACAAGGGTTATTTTATAGGTTTTACCCATTTTCTGCTGCTATTAAAGATTCCATCTTGTGGAATTCATTTTTAATTTGGTCGTAATTTTCTGCAGTTGCTTCGAAATTGCCGTACCAGATAAAGTCGTAGATGCGGTTTAGTTTCTGAAATTGTTGTCTCAAATGCCATTTTTGGATCTCCTGCAAATATTCCTCATCGGTTTTGGTGTTATCGTAGACCACGAGATTATTTCGGGATAATTGCTGCAGGATATAAAGAAAATGGTACCTCACGGCCAGCCGGAAATTTCTTTTTGCAAGTGCTTTTTTAATCAGTTTCTGAATATCACGGGTTTTAACGACCCTTTCCTCTTCATCAAAAATGACTTCTGCCTTTCCGTCGCTCCCAAACGCATAGGCGGCCGGATTAAGCCGGGCAAACAGGTAAAGTACAAAGGCGAGCAAGAGGCCGAGGAGGAGGTAAGGAAGTATATCGAGAAAAAGCGCCAGGAGAAAAGGAGCTTCAAAATCCCCGAAAAGCCAGTTTAGGAAGTTCTGCCATTTAAGCCGGATGTACTTCTTGAAAGTGGTCCACCAATTATCTTCGGCCACTGCTTCAGAATAGTCAAAAACAGGATCTTCTTTAAATTTTCTGATTTTTTCTTCCTCAAAAGTAAGAGGTATAAGTTCTTTTCTTTCTGAAAAATTTGGAGGTAAAGAATCCTGGATCTGTGCGGAAATTCCGCAGCAACTAAGGGAAATTAGCAGAAAAAAAAGAAATGATTTCATTATTGTTTATCTGAAGCTCCTAAACCTGCAATCCTTTCATAGGAGCCGGTAGCATTCTTTTTTTCATCAAGATCATAATAGATAAATGCAGCGGCCACCACGATTACAACTGACAACAAATACTGGAACAACGAAGAAAGCACGTTGAGGGTCACGTAGACCCAGTCTACCATGTCGCCCGGGTTCGCTACGCTGCCTTCCTGTACACTGGTAAGGGTTTTGACAAAAACGTACACGATGAGGGGAAACTGGAAAATCATCCCGATGATATAGATCAAGAGAGTTATGACAAAAAGGGAAAAGAAAGTGACCCACCAGTTGTCTTTGACCAGATTGAAGGAATCACTAATAGAATTGGTTACAGCATTGTTTCTGAAAATGAGTACTGCGGGGGCAATGGTGAGTGGTACCCACACAAAAATTCCGGGTAAAATGCACAGGGCCAGTCCAATAATGGTGATGATCCCGGTCAATAAAACCAGGCCGAGCAGGCGGCCAAAGTTGTTTTTTACTCCCTGGTAAACTTCGGTCTCGTTGACAACTCCTGCATTTTCAATATATGATTTGATATAGTGCAACACGCTGCCGTACAAGAGCACGTAAAATGCGATGAGGGACGACAAGAGGATGAAAAGGGAAATGAGGAACAGTTCCACCTGCACTTCAGCAGTATCGACCAGGAGTGGATTTTCAAACAAGTCCATTCCCAGATAGGAAAAGTATGCGATGGCCAGGAGTAAAATCAGGAATACTGGCCCGGCTACTTTAAAAATTACTTTTAAAAGTGGCTTGAAGTTTTCCCTGAGAAATTTAAAGGTGTCGGTAATCAATTCCCCCAGCTCTCGCTGTTTGCGGAATTCAATTGGTTGGTTGGACATTTTTTCGGTTTAAGTAAGTTGGATAAAAGACATAATAAAAAAGTATAAATGCGAAGGAAGAAGAAATTATAAGAATTGCCAGCCAATCGGGCATTTCTGTATGGCGCGTAACGAAACCTTCAAGGAACCCGGCCACAATAAAGAAAGGTACGGTGCTAATCACAATTTTTAACCCGGCTTTCACCCCTTTGACAAAAGAAGTGAGCCTCGTATAGGTGCCGGGGAATAAAATGCTTTTTCCAACCACCAATCCCGCACAGGCTGCTACAATGATCACCGAGATTTCTATAGCACCATGTATCCAAATCGTCCTTACCGACTCCCATAATAGTCCTTTCTCATAGAAAAAATATTGGAATGAGCCCAGCATAATGGCGTTCTGCATAATGAGAAAAATCGTACCCAACCCGAAAAAGATCCCAAAAACGAAGGCCATTAGGGCAACCCGTACATTATTGATCGTTATCCCCAGGAACATGTCCATCTCGCCCATTTTTTTGTAAACTGCCATGGGATCATCGTTCGAGATATTTTCCAATGTCATATTAACATAAGCATCGCCCAAAATAGATCGCACAAAAGCACCGTCACTGGCCGCAGAGAAACTTCCCACGGCAGCGAAAAGTATAAAGACGAGGAAAGCCAGGAGCAGTTGTTTTTGATACTGATAAAATTCTTTTGGAAATTCTGTGGTGAAAAAAGAAAGGAACCTGTTCGGGGATTCCCTTTTGGTTTTATAGATCTTTTGGTGCGCGCGGGAAGCCAGGGAATTGAGATAGGAAAATGTATTGCTTTTTGGATAAAAGGTTTGGGCGTAACTCAAATGATCTGTAACCTCTAAATAAAGGGTTGAAAGTTGATCTGGCGGAAGGGAATTTTTATTTTGTAAGGCCCTTTCAAATCTTGTCCATTTATCTTTATTTTGCCTTACGAAAGCAGCCTCACGCATTGTCTCTGGTAGTTTGGCTCAAAGAAACGCATTAAATGGATAATTTTCAAATTGAAACTGCCCAAAATGTTAGCATTACACAAAATGTTGCGGGCATAGGGGAGCGGATCCTCGCTTACCTTATTGACGGATTGATCATGCTGTCATATATTATCCTTATGAGCCTATTAATGGGCGGTTTGGATGTTTCGGCAGGTGGAGAATGGATGTTTATCTCAATTATCATGTTGCCGCTACTGCTTTATTTTTTGCTTTGGGAGGCGCTATGGAATGGCCAATCCCCGGGAAAAGCCGCTTTGGAACTTCGGGTAGTGAAATTGGACGGGTCAAAACCGGCTTTTTCAAACTATCTCGTAAGGTGGTTATTAAGGTTGGTGGATATTACCATTACCAGCGGAAGTGTTGCGGTGGTCACCATTTTGATGAATGGAAAAGGACAGCGCCTGGGTGACCTTGCCGCAGGAACTACCGTGATTTCTGAAAAAGCCAAAGTTGGGCTCGACCGCACCTTGCTCATTGAGGTGCCAACCGACTACAAACCTGTATATCCACAGGTGACCGTTCTAAACGATGCCGATGTGCAGGATATCAGGAATATTTATCAGGATTCCCTTAGAAATTCAAATTTCAGGGTTATAAAATCCCTCGCAGCCAAAGTTTCTGAAATTCTTGAAGTTACCCCCGAAGAAAGACCTGTGCAGTTCTTGAGTACGGTTTTAAAGGATTACAATTACTATACGCAACAGTAGTTAGTCGAGAATTTCAGCGTCGAGGATATGGATGTTCCGCAGCGGCCATTCGCTCCCGTCCACCTCTACTTTGTTGATGGAATCCACCACTTCCATACCATCTGTTACCCTGCCAAAAACAGTGTGTTCATTGTCGATATGATGTGCACCACGTTCACTTTGCACGATAAAAAATTCATAGGGCGAGGAGGCCTTGCTCACGTTTTGTTCGGAATATTTTGCTGCGGAAAGTGCGCCCCGCACATGTTTGTGGCCGGCTTCAAATTCGCTTGGGATTAAATAATCCCCAATGTAATGGCGTTTTATATTGGTTTCGGGATTATCTGAATTTCCTCCCTGGATCACAAAACCTTCAGCAACACGGTGGAAAAAAGTATTGTCAAAATAGTCCTGTTTCACCAAAAATATGAAGTTGGCGCGGTGAAGCGGCGTGTCGCGGTACAATTTTAAATCAATGTCGCCAAACCTGGTTTTGATGCGCACTTCATCTTCAGGATTTTCTTTTCCATATTCCATGAGGAAAGGGATCAATTCCTCTTGCACCAGGAGAGGTCCTTCAGGTTTCACCTGGTTTTCCCGATCTTCTTTTTCTTCCTTTTGTTCCTCTTCGTTTTCAACAGAATCTTCCTCTTTAGTGGTTTCAGCAATAGGGACCCGCTCTTTTTCTGTAGAAGATTGCTTATCTTCACAACTTGCACATACGAAAAAGAACAAACAAAGGACGGTTATATTACGCAACATGGATTTTCAAAATTTTCTAAATATTAGTTCGAAAATAAGTAAAATTACACTCCCGGGCGAAAAAGCCCATTACAAATTGGCTCCCCTACTTAGGCTAAAGGAACTGAAAAATTTCAATATTAAACAACAAAATCCCAAACAAGCTGCAGTCCTGGCGGTTTTCTATCCTGGGGCGAGTGACGAAACCAGGTTTGTGCTTATCTTAAGGAAGACCTATAAAGGCGTACATTCCAATCAGGTTGGGTTTCCCGGCGGAAGGGTGGAACTGGATGATCAAAATCTAATGCACACGGCCTTGAGGGAGACCGAGGAAGAAGTTGGGATCCCGGGGCATGAAGTGGAAGTGCTTCGTGAGCTTACACGGCTTTACATCCCTCCCAGCAATTTTTGGGTACAACCGTTTATGGGCGTAATGCAAAGGACGCCACGTCTCGTCCCGCAGGAAGACGAGGTGGAAGCGGTATTGGAAATTGACCTGGATGAATTCCTCAGCGAATCCTGTTTGGTGTCCGAAACTTTGAGCACGTCATATGCAAAGGATATCGAAGTGCCTGCTTTCCTGTTGTGCGGCCATGTAGTTTGGGGCGCAACGGCCATGATGCTGAGTGAAATGAAAGAAATTCTGAAGCAGTCGCTGTGATTGGGGAAATCTGTATATTTGTAGTTCTGTTTAAAAACGAAAAGTGAATGGGGTTGCTAAAAAAGAGTCCTTTTGGGCATTATCTTTTTGTGAAAAAATGGTTGATCCGTATTTTTGGAGTGCTTTCCCATCGCCGTTACCGCGGTTTTAATGAACTGCAAATAGAAGGTTCAGAAATTATCAAGGACCTGCCAGATACCAACGTACTTTTCGTCTCCAACCACCAAACCTATTTTGCCGATGTGACCGCTATGTTTCATGTTTTCAACGCCAGCCTGAGCGGCCGGGTCGATTCCATTAAGAATGTGGGCTATTTGTGGCAGCCAAAACTGAATATTTATTTCGTTGCCGCAAAAGAAACCATGAATGCCGGACTTTTAACCCGGATCATGTCCTATGCGGGGGCAGTTTCAGTGAACAGGACGTGGCGGGAAAAAGGCAAAGAAGTGCACCGGGAGGTAAATCCCGGGGATACAGAGAATATCGGGATTGCCTTAAAGGATGGTTGGGTCATAACTTTTCCGCAGGGCACCACAAAACCTTTTAAACCTATCAGGAAAGGCACTGCGCATATCATAAAAAACCATAAGCCAATCGTGATCCCAATCGTGATCGACGGCTTTAGAAGATCTTTTGACAAAAAAGGCCTACGGATCAAAAAACGCGGAATCCTACAAACTTTTCAGATCAAAGAACCCTTGTCTATTGATTACGAGAATGAAACTATTGAAGAGATTGTGGAGAAACTGGAATATGCCATTGAACAACACCCTTCCTTCCTGAAAGTCATTCCAAAAGAGGAAATTGAAGCGATGGAAGACCTCAATGAGACGCGAAAGTGGGAATATTAGCAGAAGTACGAAGGTAGTAATGCAAATATATAAGTGCGAATGTAGAAGTAGGAATTTAGAAGTTACTGCTTTTCAGAAAAATTCTTTCGTATGAGGTGTTTTTTGCCGTCTCCAAAAAAGTCTGTGGGAAATACCCTTTTTGACACCTATGTATTCAGGATTTTTTTCAGAGAATTTGAAATTCCATTTAACCTGAAAAACTTCAGGAGACTTTTCATAACCCACCGGGGCAGGCTAAAATTCCAGTTTTTTCAATTCTTTATAGTTGCGCTTTAGCCTATTGAGCAGGATTCCGTAGATCAATTTGTAGAACAGCCAAAGTGCGAGCAGGAAAACTCCCAGAAGAAGGAGGCCGGCCGCTATGAATTTCAACCAGTCGAGGGCTTCGAAATTGTATTTTGCCACGTTTTCAGCATCCTGAAGTGCGGTATGGTTTTTCAAGGTAAAATACGCAACAATAATAGCAGTGACACCTTCAGAAATGAGTACGTATGCGATATAGATCTTTACGGTATTGCGGGTTTTAATGATGTTTTTCATCAAAGTGGCAGCATCATCGGTCACCGATATTTTGCAGTAATTCCTGTAAAATCGATAAATGAAGAAAAAAGTGATAAGGTAGCTTACCACATAAAGGCCAATTGTGAAGTTTTTTAGGTGGATTTCTTCCATATCTGCCCAAAAATTCCCGTCGGCAAGTCCTATGCTTAAAAGGGTTGAGAGCAGCAATTCCACAATACTTATTACAAAAATCCATTTCACAATGGAAGAGGAGCGTTTCCAAATCATTTGGTAAATATCCTCATAGGACAGCCTTGGAAGGTTTTCTTCCTGCTTTTTCCAGTTCTGTTTTAAAAATTCCAGTCCATCCATTCGGCTACGGATTTATAATATTCTTCAGGGATTTTTTGATCCTGTTCATTTTCACTCGTGCATTCACTTCGGTTATCCCCAGGGTTTCAGAAATTTCCCTGTAGGACTGGTCTTCCAGATATAAAAAAACAAGTGCTTTATCAATATCATTCAGCTCTTTGACTGCTTTGTACATCAATTTTAGCTGTTGTTCGGTTTCATCGTTGTACTCATCGGTTTTTATCTTAAAGCTCACCTCATCGTAATCCTGTGTACGTATATCCCGTTTTGATTTTCGGTAAAGGGTAATGGCAGTGTTAAGGGCGACCCGGTACATCCACGTGCTAAATTTGGAATCGCCCCTAAATTGCGGGTACGCTTTCCACAGTTGAATGGTTATTTCCTGAAAGAGGTCATTGTGGGATTCGCGATCGCTGGTGTACATACGGCAAATCTTGTGCACAATGTTTTGATGCTTTTCAAGGTTCGTTACAAATTGATGTTCCAGTTTTTCTTCCACAGTAAGTCTTGGCCTTATAGGTCGTTATTTCGTACAGCTTGTTACAAAAAGCTTAAAACTAATTCCAGGGCCTAATTAAATGCTAAAATCGATAACTTTGGCGGAAATTATCATTTTCATATGAATATTCCATTTTCCGATTATCCAAGGGTAGTGATTGTAGGGGGTGGTTTTGCGGGTATATCCCTGGCCAAACACCTTTTGAAAGAGAAACTGCAGGTCATTCTCCTGGATAGGAACAACTATCATACTTTTCAGCCATTACTCTACCAGGTATCCACCTCAGGATTGGAACCCGATTCCATTGCGTATCCCCTTCGAAAAATTACCAGGTACAGTAAAGACGGCTACTTTAGATTGGGCGAAGTACAAAAAATTATTCCTGAAGAAAACAAAATTGAAACCTCAATCGGGGAATTGACGTATGATTATCTGGTTATTTCCACAGGCTCCCGAACTAATTTCTTCGGGAATAAAAGTATAGAGGAAAATGGGATGGGGATGAAAACCATTCCGCAGGCCTTGAACATTCGCAGCCTTATCCTGGAAAACCTGGAGCAGGCTGTCATCACTGAAGATCCTAAAAAGAGGAAAATCCTGCTGAATTTTGTCGTGGCCGGGGCGGGACCAACCGGAGTGGAGCTTTGTGGCGCCATTGCTGAAGTACGTAGCCACGTCGTGTCAAAGGATTTTAGGGATTTGGATCCTGCAGAAATAAAAATACACCTTGTCGAAGGATTGAGTCGTGTGTTGCCCCCAATGAGCGAAAAAGCTTCCAGAGAAGCTGATAAATTTTTAAAAGAGCTCGGGGTGGAAATCCACCTGAACACGATGGTGCAGGAGTATGACGGAAAAACCGTGATAACCAACAAGGAGGGTTTAAACTTTGACACCTCAACTTTTATTTGGGCAGCAGGAGTTTCAGGGGCACCCGTTGACGGACTTAATGCCTCGGCGCTGGTTGAAAAAGCAAACCGGTACGAAGTGAATATGTTCAACCAGGTGAAAGGCTATGAGAATATATTTGCTATTGGGGATATCGCATTGATGCAAAATGAAAAGTATCCGAAAGGTCATCCTATGGTGGCTCAGCCGGCGATCCAACAGGGAAAGCATCTCGCCAAAAATATTAAAAGGCTCCTAAAAAAGGAAGAATTAGTCCCTTTTAAGTACAATGACAAAGGCACCATGGCCACCGTGGGAAGGAACAAAGCAGTCGTTGACCTGGGAAGGTTTAAATTTGGA
>JAGXIM010000032.1 GCA_024635665.1 Salinimicrobium sp.
GTTCTTCCGAATCCGTAGTAAACTCCATCGTTAACTCCGCCACGGGCAATTGAGATATACTCTGTATCTAACACGTTATTAATATTACCTATTAACATGGCTTCGAAATAACCAACATCAAATTTATGCGTTAGACCAAAATCAATCAGTCCAAATTCAGGTAATTCCCATGACTGTCCAAGCTCTCTTGTACTTCTTGTCTCAGGATCAAAATCTGCATAAAGATCATCGTAGTAGTTCCAGTCAACCCGAACCTTTGTTCCCTGCCAGACTTCATAGTCTGCACCAGCTGCAAATGTAGTTTGTGCAGAACCTCCAACCTTAAGGTCGGCAACATAAAGGTTGATAGTTCTTACAAGCTCCTGGTCTTCATCAAAAATGTCAACATCTGTAATATCATTTTTCCAGGTCCAGTCTCCAAGAGAAGCCATACCTGTTAGGGTAAGCTTTTCCATTGGACGGTAACTAAATTCTAATTCAACTCCCTGGTGAAGGGCATCTAAACCTAAGATGTTAGCAGACGCCGATGTACCGTCAGGCTGTTGGAATCTTTGTACAAATGTTTTATCATTCCACTCTGTACGATAAACGTTCAAATCTGCCCTGAAATTAGTACTACGATATCCATATCCAAGCTCTGCACTAAATATCTTCTGATTCTCAGCACCTTCATTAATATCATTTCTAAAGTTAAGAAAAACAGCATTAGAAAAAGGAGCCTTTTCAAAATAACCAATGTTCGCGAAAACATTGTGATTGCTGTCCAGGTTATAGTTCGCACCACCTTTTGCACTGTAACCCAAGAAGTGCTGGTAGTCTGTTTCCTGCAAAGGATCTGTATCTAAGTAATTAAAATAATCTTTTCTTTTATAGGAAGTATTGGAAGCCGCAACAGTAACAAAAGCCGAGAGGGCATCCTGTGAATACTCTGCCTGGGCGAAAAGTCCTTCCCAAAGAACAGTTCCTACATCATAATAACTAATCTTGTCACCAACTCTCGCAGCGTTTAAAGGATCATTCTCATTACTATCATCTAAGACGTAAGCTCCACCAAGTAAATCGGTAACTTCAGTAAAGTGCGATCCTTCATAGTATCTAAGATCAAGACCTCCAGTAAATTCTACGTTGGGAAGAATCTGTGAAGAAAGAGTTGAAAGAACTCCGTACCACTGATGATCATTTCTTGAAGCTCTTAAATAAGTTTCGGCTCCCAGTGCTCCACGCTCCACATTCTCATCTACAATAAGATCCAGGTTCAATGGCTGGAGATAACCATCACGGTAAGGAGAAGGATTGCTCTCGGTACCGAGTCCAAATTTGTTGACTCCGCTAAATCCGCCACCGCCACCAGATCCGAAGGAAGCATAAACAGAAGTATTAAGTTTTGTGTCGTCAGAGATATCCCAGTAGTGATTTAAAGACATTTGAGGCTTGTGGTAGAAGTTGTCTTCCACATGGACCACCTGGCCGTTCCTGTAGCCCCAGTCCTGGTTAAAACGGGTGCCACTTTCGCTTATTCTATAGATATCCATTGGCAGAGCGTTTTGACGCTGCCCGTGTCTTTGCTGTGCACCAAAAGCAGTGAAAGACAACTGGTGATCTTCATTAAAATCTTTAGCGATATTTATGAAGTAAGAAAATCCGTCAAATTCAGTTCCGTCAACATAACCATCTCCGGCAACTCTTGCACCAGAAACTGTAGCTGCCCAACCGTTATCCATTTTACCGGTTGAAACTGTTGCAGAAATTTTTTGATATCCGTCATTACCTAAAGAATAGAAAGCACTTCCACCTTCCTGAGCATCTGTCGTTCTGGTTACGATGTTGATGGTACCTCCAATAGAAGGCACGGCAACTTTTGAAGCTCCAAGACCACGTTGCACCTGCATAAATCTTGTTACATCAGATAGTCCTGCCCAGTTACTCCAGTAAACCCGACCATTTTCCATGTCGTTCACAGGAATACCATTGATAAGAACGGCGATGTTTTCAGATTCAAAACCTCTAAGTCTGATTTCAGAATCTCCAAAACCTCCACCTCCTTTGGTTGCATAAACCCCTGGAGTTGATTTTAGAATTTCAGGAAATTCCTGATTCCCTAATTGTGTTTCAATAGCTTCGGCTCTAATTGTAGAAACTGCTACCGGAGTCTTCCTGTCGATAGCGATAGAATAGGTTGTAATAATTACTTCCTCCAGAGCATCTGCATCCGGTAATAGTAAAATGCGACCAAGGTCGACAGTTTGGCCTCCGGCTACAGAAAACGGTACTCTTTTTGTTTCAAAACCTAGAAAACTGATGTCTAAGAACCCGACAGATTTATCGACTTCAAGACTAAATTTTCCACCGAAGTCTGTAATCCCTCCGGTTGTAGTACCAACCACAGTGACGTTGGCTCCAGGTAAAGGAGCATCCATGTCAGCGTCGATTACCGTACCGGTAATGACACCCTGGGCATAAAACGCCGAGGTTGTCAAAAAGAAAGCTAATGCTAATAATTTCCTCATTGTGTAATTTGTTAGTTTGTGTTTTAGTTGATGCAAAAGAACGCATTTCCGAAAAATTATCCTTTAACTCAACGTTAAGATTTATTAACACAAATAACCAAAAACTCTTTCGTATTTTCCTACTGAAAAGCCGCTATTTTTCAACAACTTACCAACAATAGGAAGACACCTTAAAAGTTGAATTTTTACGACTGGAAGAATTTTAACATTTGGCTGGTAGAAGAATCGTGTTCGCCAACATCATTTTTCTCAATTTCCTGAAGAATACTGGTAGCCAATTGTTTCCCTAATTCCACTCCCCATTGATCATAACTATATATATTCCAGATCACTCCCTGCACAAAAATCTGATGCTCATAGAGCGCGATAAGTTTGCCCAGACTCTGGGGCGTAAGCTTATCGATGAGAATTGTGGTCGTTGGTTTGTTACCCTCAAAAACCTTAAATGGTGTCAATTTTTCTACTTCTTCGGAAGTTTTTCCTTTTGCTTGTAATTCATTCTTGACTATTTCCGAAGTTTTTCCTGAAAATAAGGCTTCCGTCTGGGCGAAGAAATTCGCCATTAACTGGTTGTGGTGGCCCTGGTCGGCATATAGGGAATGCTTAAATCCAATAAAATCAGCAGGAATGAGTTTTGTTCCCTGGTGGATCAGCTGAAAAAATGCGTGTTGAGAATTGGTCCCTGGCTCTCCCCAAATAACGTTACCGGTTTGGTAATCCACTTTTTTGCCATTCCTGTCGACTCCTTTTCCATTGCTCTCCATGATAGCCTGTTGCAAATAGGCAGGAAATCGGTGTAAATACTGGGTATATGGAATTACCGCCTGGGTCCCGGCGCCAAAAAAGTTATTGTACCAAATAGTCAATAAGGCTAATTGTACCGGGATATTTTCTTCAAAAGAAGTTTTCTTGAAGTGCCTGTCCATTTTATGAGCACCTTGCAGAAGGGCTTCAAAATTGGAATATCCAACAGAAAGGCTAATTGAAAGGCCGACAGCGCTCCACAAGGAAAAACGGCCACCAACCCAGTCCCACATCGGGAAAATATTTTCGGTTTCGATCCCGAATTCCTCCACGGCAGGCACGTTGCTGGAAACTGCTACAAAATGTTTGGCCACCGCATCTGCAGGGGCTTTTTCCCTAAACCAGGTTCTTATCGTTGTCGAATTGGACAGGGTTTCCTGGGTAGAAAAAGACTTTGAAACTATTACGAATAAAGTTGTCTCTGGATTCAGGTCTTTTATTACTTCCTGCACATGATCCCCATCTACATTGGAAACAAAGTGCAACTTGAGATGGTTCTTGTAATATTCAAGGGCTTCCGTAACCATCGCAGGTCCAAGATCAGATCCGCCGATCCCGATGTTGACAATATCGGTAAAATTCTTGCCTGTAAATCCCTTTTTTGAGCCACTAATAACAGCCTGACTAAAGTTTTTTATCTTCTCTTTTACTTCAAATACTTCAGGAATAACATTTTCCCCTTCCACCTCAACACGGGCATCTTCCTTTTCTCTTAGGGCAGTGTGCAACACAGCCCTGCCTTCGGTTTGGTTTATTTCTTTGCCACCAAAATAATCCTGTATAGCTTCCTTTAAACCCACTTCGTCAGCCAATTCATTCAAAAGTTCACCCGTTTCTTTGGTGATTAAATTTTTGCTGTAATCCACATAAAAGTCTTCCCATTGAAGGGTGAAATCTTTAGCACGGCCGGGATTTTGCTCGAATTCTTTTTTTAAATCAATATTCCTGGTTGCGGCAAAATGTTCAGTTAACTTTTGCCAGGCTTTGGTCTTTGTAGGGTTGACGTTTTTCATTTTATTCTCTTAAATCGATTCGAAATTGATCTTCCCCAATTCGGTTTTCAATGGTGCGATGGTCGCGAAATAAACCGGAATATATTTTTCTTCCAAAGGTTCTGCAGCCGGGAGGTTCTGCCGGAAAGGATCTACCTGCTTCCCATTTACCCAAAACCTGTAGCATACGTGCGGTCCGGTAGCCAGGCCAGTACTGCCCACATAGCCTATTATGTCCCCCTGTTTTACCCTTTGTCCATTTTTTACGCCACGCCTGGACATGTGCAAATATTGAGTGGTATATGTGCCATTGTGTTTAATCTTAACATAGTTGCCGTTCCCTGCAGTATAGGAAGAAGCAATCACAACCCCGTTCGCAGTACTCCAAATAGGCGTACCATATGGTGCGGCATAATCTGTTCCTTTATGGGCTTTCCATCTTTTTTGGACAGGATGGAATCGATTTGGGCTAAATCTGGAAGAAATCCTGCTGAAGTTAAGCGGTGCCTTCAGGAAAAAACTTTGCATAGGCCTGGCTTTTTCATCATAATAATCCCTTTCGCCAGTAAGCGAATCCACCACAAAATTAAAAGCGTAATATGGTTTGTCCTGATGGTAAAATACCGAAGCTTCAATATTTTCGATTCCGGCATAGATGCTGTCATTTATATACCGCTCATTATAAACCAGTTTAAACCGATCGCCCTTCTGAAGACGGAAGAAATCGATGCTCCATTGGTAAATATTGTTCATCTCATGTGCCAGCAAATAATTTAGCCCCTGATCCTGAATTGCTTCAGAAAGGCTGGAAGTAATCACCCCTGCTACTACTTTTTGTGTAACTGTGACAGGTTTTTTGGCAGTATAAACAGAAATACTGTCCCTAAGGTCAACTACTGTATAATTGATCGCATCGTTTTCATACACAAAAACCCTGGGTGTCCTGGCCGAATCCCTTTCCTTTAAGATGGTGTATGGTTTCCCCAAAACAATTCTACGCGGATTAAAAGTATCCTTTACCTTTTGCACGATCTCAAAGACCTTTCCAGGTGCCACCCCGTGGTTCCCCAGGATGATCCCAAAACTGTCCCCAGATTTTATCGTATCCCTTACCACCTCGTAGTCGTTCAAGACAAAACCATAGTCCCTTACAATAACAGGAGCAGGTTCCTCTTTGACATTATTGGCCAGGTCTTTCTTTTTTGATTCCTCGTTACAGGCTGTAAAAACCACCAATAACATTAACAGATAACTGATTTTTTTCACAGTCAAATTTTTTATTTATTAAACGTTTCTTCCACCCATTCCTTGCCCCAATCTTTCATTTCTTCCTCGCTCCAAAGTACTGGAAAAAATGATATACGCTGAAAACTGGGCGGTAAAAATTCTTTCCAATTTGTTCCCCCCGTAGCTGGGGCTACAGAGTCGTTCTTCCCGATGAGGTATTTTTGAGCTGCCCCAATGTGTACCAACAGCCAATTCACGTTGACCGTAACATCCAGTTTACGCAACGCATTTATTAAGTTTTTATTGCTTCTTTCTTCTGAAGAAAGCTGCTGATACCTCTCATAGATCGTTTGATTTTTTAAACGATTCGCTGTCCTAAGGAAGCGGGAGGTGTATTTTTTTTCAAATTGCCTCAGAGTAAGGGTTTTTTCACCCGTGTCTAAATTTGTCGCACCCCTTTTCCAGTAGATCCATTCGTATAAATCTTCCACCGATTTACCCTTTTTGAAGGTTTCCCGCTCCTCTGCATGCACGAGGTTTTCCAGCGGAGTCGAATAAAATTCGATCATCCTAAACTGCGCAGATTGAAACCCACTCGCCGGCAGCAACGCCATCCTGAATTTCAAGAACTGCTCCCTTTCCATTCCACGGATCATCACATCAAACGAGTTTGCCAAAATGCTAAAATACCGGATGATCCGGTTTAGCCTTTCGATAAAAAAGGTTGCCGAAAGATCTTCAGCCTCTACAATTTGCTTTTGCTCATGGAGCACGAGCTTGAAATAAAGCTCGGTTATTTGATGGTATCCAATGAAAATTTCTTCATCGGGGAAGTGGGTTTTGGGATTTTGGAGGCTAAGTAGCGTATCCAGGTGTATGTAATCCCAGTAAGTGAGATATTTGTCGTAGAGCAAACCATCGAGATAAGAGCCAAGGTCCTGCCCGGAATTTTTGAACTTTTCTTCCAGCTGCCGTACCTTTTTGGCTATCTCGGGGGTTATTGCATCCATTTTATTTCATTATGATATTCAGGGGGTTTTTTAAGCCTTTAAAAGCATCAATATCTGCCTCCAGAGATCCCACCGCCAAATTTGCCTTGATCTTAAGGGGCATCCGGTTCGCGTCGTCACTCACCCAAATAGTGAGACTTTCTTTTTCCTTAAACACCCTGCCTGCCATCACGTAAGGCTTGAATTTGAGTGCCGCAATATTACCCAATTTTGTTTTTACGACCTCTCTCCCCAGGAACTTTAACTTAAAATCGTGGTTCTCTTTATCAAAAAACAAATTTATGCTATACATTTCCCCTAATTTCAGGTTATCAATATCAAGATTGTTCCTTAAAAAGTAGAAAGAAGAAAGCATGTCATGCACATTTTTCTCTACAGAAAAAGTTTCAATTTTGTTGTGTTTTCGGTTAAAAACAACAGCCGTGTTTGCTCCATGGTCAAAATCTATCCTTATATCCTTCGTATGCCCGCCTTCATCTATTTGCCTTATAAACCTAAGCGGCGAACCCGTCTCTTTATCGATATAGGTTTCATAGTTATCATCCACCTTAAAGAATAGGTGGAGCAAACCAGTGGATTTCCCTTTACCAACCACATGGTACACCGGTTCGTTCTTAAAGGTGCTTTCCTTTACCTCCAGGGTCGCATACGACGCATTGAACATTCCGTAGTGGATCCTAAAGCGGAACCATTCGCCGTCATCAAATGCCTGGTGGGACTGGGCAGTGACATTGAGCGCAATGAGGGAAATAACGACAGCAAATATTTTTTTCATTTGTTTCTCTTTACAGAATGTAAGGATACAATATCTATTCCAAAAGTATTAAATCAAAAAACCCCGTCAAATGCATGACGGGGTTTAATCTTATTAACCAACTAAAACTTAAATTATGAAAAAAGTTTTCAATCCTGGTAACCACTCCAAAATTGCGGTGCAAAAGTCTTTTAAAAGCACCTAATAAATACTACTTTTTTGGACTTTAACTCAACTCTTTTCCAGAATTCAAAATTTTAATTTTAAATGTTTGAAAATGGGATGTTTTTCACTTTTTTATAGCGTACCCCTTAAATCCTGCTCTCTTTCTATAGCTTCAAAAAGGGCTTTAAAATTACCTTTCCCAAAAGACTTGGCGCCTTTTCGCTGAATGATCTCAAAAAACATAGTTGGCCTGTCCAATACCGGTTTGGTGAAAATCTGTAATAAATAGCCTTCATCGTCCCGGTCAATCAAGACGCCCAATTCCTTGAGCGGAGCCAAGTCTTCATCTATTTTCCCCACTCTGTCCAGGACATCGTCGTAATAGGCTTCTGGTACGTAAAGGAATTCTACCCCGCGGTCCCGCAATTTGGTTACGGTCTCGATAATATTATCTGTAGCCACGGCAATATGCTGAACGCCTGCGCCATTGTAAAAATCTATATATTCTTCGATCTGGGACTTTTTCCGGCCTTCGGCAGGTTCGTTGATCGGGAATTTAATGCGGCCATTCCCGTTGCTCATTACCTTGCTCATCAAAGCAGTATAATCAGTGGAGATGTCCTTATCATCAAAGGAGACCATTTGTGCAAAGCCCATGGTTTTTGCGTAGAACTCGCACCATTTGTTCATCTCGTTCCAACCAACATTTCCAACCATGTGGTCGATGTACTTCAAACCAAC
>JAGXIM010000033.1 GCA_024635665.1 Salinimicrobium sp.
AATATTCAGAATATATTGAATCCCCTTCAGGAGAAAATAAAGACTTTTGAAGAAAAAGTTGAAAAGAATTCCAATGATTTCATTGAGCGCCATGCGCAGCTGGGAAAACAGCTTCAGTTTTTGAACGAACAAAATGTGAAAATTAGTGAGGAAGCGAACAATCTCACACGTGCTTTAAAAGGCGAAAACAAAACCCAGGGCAACTGGGGAGAATTGATCCTGGAGCGGGTTTTGGAGAAATCTGGGCTGATTAAAGACAGGGAATATTTTATTCAAAAAGTGCATCAGGATGATGAAGGCAACAAATTTTTGCCAGATGTGGTCCTTCACCTGCCCGGGGACAAAAAAATGGTCATAGATTCTAAGGTTTCGCTGGTGGCTTACGAAAAGTACGCCAATGAAGAAAATGAAGAGAAAAGGGGAAAATATCTCAAAGAACATTTAAAGTCGCTGAATAGCCACATTCAGGATTTAAGCTCTAAAAAATACGAAGATTTGTACAAGATCCAATCGCCAGATTTTGTGCTCATGTTCATTCCCATTGAACCCGCGCTGTACCTGGCCCAAAATTTCGACAATTCCTTCTTTTACACCGCTTTTCAGAAAAATATACTTTTGGTGAGCCCCACCACACTTTTATCGGTTTTGAGGACGATCGATACGTTGTGGAGCAATGAAAACCAGCAGCAAAATGCACTGGAAATCGCGAACCATGCTGCTTCCCTTTACCATAAATTTAAAATTCTACTAGACGATTTAGAAGTGGTGGGTAACCGCATCATCTCTACTTCCACCGCTTACGAAACGGCAATGAAAAAATTGACCGGCCAGCAAAACCTGATAAAGGATATTGAAAAACTAGAGGTATTGGGGATTTCTCCCAAACAAAAAATCCCCCAAAAGTGGCTCGCCAAGGCTCAGGCTGAAAACGGGGAAGAAACTAACTTGGACTAATTAAAATGAACGAAAAATTTAAGGAAATATCAGACTCGCATGTGACCATTTCAATATTGATGCTTCCCTCCCATTCCAATTTCAATGGGAAAATCCATGGGGGTCATGTATTGTCGCTAATGGATCAAATTGCTTTTGCGTGTGCTTCAAAACATTCTGGTGTATATTGTGTGACGGCCAGCGTGGACACTGTGGATTTTTTAAAGCCTATTGAAATAGGGGAATTGGTAACGATGAAGGCATCTGTGAATTTTGTAGGCACCAGTTCTATGCTCATAGGGATTCGTGTGGAAGCAGAAAATATCAAAACAGGCGAATGCAAGCATTGTAATTCTTCCTATTTTACAATGGTGGCAAAGGATTCTGATGGAAAATCGGTTCCTGTCCCTGGTCTGATCTTGAAAACCAAAGACGATATAAGGCGTTTTGCAAAAAGTATCAAACGCTACGACAACAAGAAAAAACGCCGCGAAGAATTTCATGAAACCGACTTTGTTTCTGAAGAATACAAGCACATTGTGGAGACGTACAAAGTGAAAATCGAGCAATAAATTGAAGTTTAACGGATTCATTGCCGCACTACTTTTTGCCATTTTGGTCGCGTGGCTCCTGCCGCAGGGGCCAGAGATACTTCCGTTAAAAAGCATCACCGACATTGGTATTGGCTTTATTTTCTTCTTTTATGGATTAAAACTTTCCCCGGCAGAATTCAAACTGGGATTTTACAATTACAAGGTGCACATCCTTGTCCAACTCACCACTTTTGTCCTTTTCCCTCTCCTGGTTCTTTCATTCGTCCCCTTTTTCGAGACTGGTGCAGCATCAAATTTATGGCTGGCACTATTTTTCCTGGGCGCCCTCCCCTCCACCGTAAGTTCTTCTGTTGTGATGGTTTCCCTGGCCAGGGGAAATATGCCGACTGCAATTTTTAATGCCAGTCTCTCGGGACTTTTGGGGATTGTGGTGACACCACTTTGGATGGGTATTTTTATGACCAGTTCAAACAGCTTTGAATTTGGTACTGTGGTACAAAAACTGCTTTTACAAGTGGTGCTTCCATTGGTCATCGGACTCTTTTTGCAGCGCTTCTTCGGAAATTTCGCACGGAAAAACAGTGCGAAAATTGGCCTTTTTGACAAGTCAGTCATTGTGTTGATCGTTTACTCCAGCTTTAGCAGCGCTTTTTCCACGAACCTTTTTTCAACCGTAGGCCCGGAAGATTTGCTGAAACTTGCCGCAATGGTCACGGCCTTATTTTTCGTAGTCTATTTTATTTTGGAAAAGGTGTGTAAATTAATGGGATTACCCATTGAAGATAGAATTACTGCACAGTTTTGTGGCACGAAAAAGTCTTTGGTCCACGGCTCGGTCATGGTGAAAATTATCTTCGGAAATAGCGCCAGCAATGCCCTTTACCTCCTGCCCATTATGCTCTACCACATTTTACAGCTGCTTGTAATTGCTGTTTTTGCTGAAAAATTCCGCTCCAGGATCCCTTCAGGGATAAAGGCAACTACAGAAGAGTAAAACTTAATTCACTGTAGCTGAAACAACATTCACAGTAAACAAGATCCACCCCATTACCAGCAACAATCCTCCCAGCGGAGTAACAGGTCCCAAAAATGCCATTTTTGAACCCTTTGCTGCCGAAAGGATCAGGCCATAAATACTGAAGGAAAAGAAGAAAGTCCCAAGGATAAAAAACCAGGCCATCAGGTTTTGGGAGAAACCATCAAACGGAAAAATAATCCCAACCAGGATCAACAATAAAGCGTGATACATTTGATATTTCACTCCCGTCTCGAAACTCTTCAGTTGATTGACATCTAAATATTTTTTAAGACCATGGGCGCCAAAAGCGCCAAAAACAACCGCTAGGGTGCCGTACACTCCGCCACAGATCAAAACCAGTTCATTCATCTTGATTTCTTTTACCTCTCAAAAACAGGAATGCCACCTGATATTTTCAAATGGCATTCTCACTGTTCGAATTTTAATTATTTGCTCAGGTACATTTTTCTTCTGGAATACAGTTCGTAAAAATCATCATTCTTCAAACTGTCAATAAACAAAATACTTTCTCCGGTGCTCTTCATTTCTGGACCCAACTGCTTGTTCACGTGGGGAAACTTGTTGAAAGAAAAGACAGGTTGTTTGATTGCATACCCTTTAAGTTCAGTTTTATATTCAAAATCGGTTACTTTATTTTTTCCTAACATCACTTTGGTAGCATAATTCACATACGGTTGTCCGTATGCCTTTGCTATAAACGGAATCGTCCTGGATGCCCGCGGATTCGCTTCTATAATAAACACCTTATCTTCCTTGATCGCAAATTGAATGTTGATCAAACCAACCGTATTCAAGGCCAGAGCAATCTTTTTAGTGTGGTCTTTTATCTGCTGAAGTACCAGATCGCCTAGATTAAAAGGAGGCAATAATGCATTTGAATCCCCAGAATGTATTCCGCAAGGTTCAATATGCTCCATGATCCCAACGATTTGAACAGTTTCCCCATCGCAGATCGCATCAGCCTCTGCTTCGATCGCACCGTCCAGGTAATGATCCAGAAGAAGTTTGTTGTTCGGGATTTTCCGAAGCAAATCCACCACGTGGGCTTCGAGGTCTTTTTTGTTAATAACGATTTTCATCCCCTGCCCACCCAATACATAGGATGGCCGTACAAGAATTGGAAAATCCAGTTCATCAGCCAAGGCAAGGGCTTCATCTGCTGTTTCGGCTACCCCAAATTCGGGATAGGGAATATCGTTCTCCTGTAAAAGTTTTGAAAAGGAACCACGATCTTCAGCTAAATCCAAAGACTGGTAACTAGTACCCATTATTTTGATTCCGTAGCGATCAAGTTTTTCAGCAAGTTTTAAGGCAGTCTGCCCACCCAGTTGAACGATCACTCCTTCGGGCTTTTCGTGCCGGATGATATCGTAAATATGTTCCCAAAAAACCGGCTCAAAATATAGTTTATCGGCCACATCAAAATCGGTGGAAACCGTTTCGGGATTGCAGTTGATCATAATGGTTTCATAACCACATTCCGCAGCGGCCAGCACGCCATGCACACAACAGTAATCAAATTCGATTCCCTGCCCAATCCTGTTAGGACCGGAACCCAGGACTACAATTTTTTTCTTATCAGAAACTTTGCTGTCATTTTCCACATAGCGCTTTCCATCTTTGGTTTCAATTTCGGCTTCAAAAGTGGAATAATAGTAAGGGGTTTCAGCTTTAAATTCGGCAGCACAGGTATCCACCAGTTTATAGATCCTCCTGACATTTAATTCTTCACGCTTTTTATAAACCTGGCTTTCCAGGCAACCCACCATATAGGCAATCTGCCTGTCGGCAAATCCTTTTTGCTTGGCCTCCAGCAAGAGGTCTTTTGGAAGGCTGTCAATATCAAATTTGGAAATTTCTACCTCCAGTGCATACAACTCTTCGTATTGCTTGAGAAACCACATATCGATTTTGGTGATCTCATGGATCCTGTTTAGCGTTATTCCCAGCTGAATTGCATCATATATAACAAATACACGATCCCAACTTGCGTTTTTCAGCTTGTCCAGGATCTGTTCGTAATTCGTATAACTTTTTCCGTCGGCACCCAAACCATTCCGTTTGATCTCAAGGGATTGGGTGGCTTTGTGCAAAGCTTCCTGAAATGATCGGCCAATGCCCATCACTTCGCCCACAGATTTCATTTGCAAACCAAGGGTGCGGTCACTGCCTTCAAATTTATCAAAGTTCCAGCGCGGTATTTTGACGATCACATAATCCAGGGAAGGCTCAAACAAAGCCGAAGTAGATCGCGTGATTTGATTGTCCAGCTCATCCAGGTTATACCCAATCGCCAGTTTGGCAGCGATCTTTGCAATAGGATACCCGGTCGCTTTTGACGCCAGGGCCGAAGAACGTGAAACCCGCGGATTAATTTCCACTGCAATTATATCTTCTTTGTCATCTGGACTTACCGCAAACTGCACATTACAGCCACCAGCGAAATCGCCGATACTTCTCATCATTTTGATGGCCATATCACGCATTTTCTGAAAGGTGACATCACTTAATGTCATTGCGGGCGCCACCGTGATGGAATCACCAGTATGAATTCCCATGGGATCCATGTTCTCGATGGAACAAATAATCACCACGTTGTCATTTTTGTCCCTCAATAGTTCCAGCTCAAATTCTTTCCATCCAATCAAGGCCTTGTCAATGATCACTTCATGTATGGGGGAAGCTTCCAGACCATCCTTGAGTTTTTCATCAAACTCGCTTTCGTTATGCACAAAAGAAGCCCCTGATCCACCTAATGTAAATGAAGCCCGTATCACAAGCGGGAATCCAAATTCCTGGGCTACCTCTTTTCCTTCAAGATAGGAAGTGGCGGTTTGGGCGGGCGCGACAGGAATTCCAATCCGCCCCATAAGCTGCTTGAATTTTTCCCGGTCTTCGGTAATATTGATCGCATCAATATCGACACCAATTATTTTGACGCCAAAATCTTCCCAAATCCCTTTTTCATCAGCTTCTATACACAAATTCAATGCAGTTTGTCCCCCCATAGTAGGGAGCACGGCATCTATCTGGGGATGATCCTTTAGGATTTGCACCAGGGATTTTGTGGTAAGCGGCTTTAAATAAACATGATCCGCCATGGAAGGATCCGTCATTATTGTTGCCGGGTTGGAGTTGATAAGAATAGTTTCAATCCCATCTTCTCGCAGAGACCGCAAAGCTTGTGTCCCTGAATAATCGAATTCACAGGCCTGACCAATAACAATTGGTCCCGAGCCTATTATTAAAATACTTTTGAGGTTCTTGTTCTTTGGCATCTCGAAAAATTATGTGGTGACTGTAAAAATAGAAAGCTATAGGGTATAAAAAAAGGTGTTACTTAAAAAAGTAACACCTTGTTATTTTCGGAACTAATTATCATTTAGTGCTTATGCCTGTTCTCTGAAGAAACCGACAACTTCTTTCTGCCTTTTGCCCGTCTACGAGCAAGCACTCTTCTTCCGTTAACACTCGCCATACGCTCTCTGAAACCGTGCTTGTTTTTTCTCTTCCTCTTTGATGGTTGAAACGTTCTTTTCATGATAATTATCTTTAATCTTCTTTGAAATCGCTTGAAAAATTGTTCTAAGACCTCTCCTTAAAACTGCGGGCAAATATACAAAGAGTTTTTACTTGCACAAACCCTAATTTGAAATAATTTCCAATTGTTTTTCTTACCTTTGCGGGCTTCAAAACTACATATAATGTTCAATAAAATCTATAAATTAATAATTGCGGGGATTCTCATTATCCTCTCTATTTGGCAATTTGTTGAAGGCAACATAGGTAATGGTATTTTCCTCGTGTTACTTTCGGGGATCTTTATCTTCCTGTATTTTAAAAACGAAATGATATTAATGGCCTTTTTGAGGCTTCGGAAACAGGATTTTGAAGGAGCTAAAAAATGGCTCGATAAAATCAAAGATCCTGAAAAAGCCCTGACTCAGAAACAACAGGGCTACTTTTGGTACCTTCATGGATTAATGGTTTCCCAAACAAATATCACCCAGGCCGAAAAGTACTTCAAAAGGGCTATAAAATTAGGGCTTTCCATGAGTCAGGATCTTGCAATGGCAAAATTGAACCTTGCAGGAATTGCAATGACAAAAAGAAGGAAAAGGGAAGCACAACTCTTATTACAAGAGGCCAAAAAACTAGACAAACATAAAATGCTGGATGAGCAGATTCGAATGATGAAACAGCAAATGAAAAAGATTTAAATCCTTTTTCCAAAGGAAAAACTGATGCTGGAAAAAGAAGCGTGTAGTTCAACCGGGAATCATGTTGTATAACGATTAAATTTCAGATAAAGGCTTCTATTTGCTAATTTCGCGGTGCATATAAGAACCCCCCTGCATGCTGAGATTTTTACTAGTTCTAAACATTTTTTTTGTAGTATCATCTTACGGTCAAAATTACGGTCAAAAGGATCCGGTTTTCCTGACCGAAGCACTTTCTTCACATCTTCCTAAATACAAGGAACACGCCGATAAAGCTTATCACCAGCAAAACATCGAACGAGCCGATTTTTTGTTCGATTCCCTGGTGGACCATTGCCTCAAAGGAAGTCGCCTGGACAATTTTAAGGTCAAAGACCTGAAAAAGGAACCGGTTAACCTGGTTGATTTCAAAAAGCCGATTTATCTCATGACTTATGCCTCCTGGGTAGTTCCTACAGAAGGTGAAATTCCTGCTTTAAATGAGCTGGCTGCGAAGTTTGGCGAACAGGTTGATTTCGTGCTGCTTTTTTGGGACCAACATGAAACCGCCAAAAAATTAGCTGAAAAATACCACAAAAATATTGAGATCTTATATGTGGATGAACTTCAAAACAACAGTTCATACGTAATCAAGAATTTAAAACACTCGCTTGGTTTTCCTACAACTTTTCTTTTGGACAAGGATAAAAGAATAATAGATATCCGTCGACAGGTTTCGCATCCTTATGGAATTGAATTCCAAAAATCATTCAACCTCAATCATGATTCTTTTTCAGAGGCTATTTCTTTACTGCTAATAAATGATAGCAGCCAATATTCCCAAAATCTGGGCGAAGAAACTGCTCTCTGATTGCGTATTTCTTTTAAAGCAAGGACAGCAGAGTTTCTTTCAACATCCTCACGACTTTCCAAAAATTATTGCTCAATTTACCCTTTTTGGATGCCAGGTTTTCAGTAATTTGAAACGGAGATTACTCTTTTCATTTCCTGTAGGTTTCCATGTACGATCGTAATATCATTCTTCAGGCAATTCGATCAAATATTTTTTTCTGGAGCTGTTGTCCAAATGCGCTTCCCGAAGCCATGGGTTATGGATTTTCAAAACCTTATAGTTGATACCGAAATTCTTGGCGAACCGGGCAAAATCTGAAACTGCCGTATCTATTTCTACTTTATAGGACGGCACTTGCTCGTAAAGATCTTTTTCCCTAAAATTGAACCCATATTTTTTTGGGTTCTCCATGATCTCTTTTAAAGCTAATATCCTAAACACATACCTTCCGGTTTCTTCCCCCAAAAGCAGGTCGTAATAATCGTTCACATCCTGTCGTTCCCGCTGCCGGTCAACCCCATAATTTCCGGCGTTGTAAGCAGCGGCAGTGAGTGTCCAGTCTCCGAAACGTTCCTTCGATTTCTTCAAGTATTCCGCAGCGGCATGTGTTGATTTCTCCAGGTTGTAACGTTCGTCAACATTGCTGTTTATTTCCAGTCCTAATTCCTTTCCGGTAGATTCCATGATTTGCCAAAAACCCCTCGCCCCGGCCGGGGAAACAGCATTGGTCAACCCGCTTTCAATCACTGCCAGGTATTTGAAATCATCTGGGACACCATGTTCTGCAAGAATAGGTTCAATAACCGGAAAATATTTGTTTGCCCTTTTCAATAGCAAAAAGGTACTGGATTGCCAATAAGTGTTCACCAGCAGTTCCCTATCCATCCGCTCATGTACATCGGGAATTTCGACAGGAACAGGTTCCCCTGCAAATTCGAGATTTTCGGGCATTGGCAACGCATAGATATTATAATCGTTCACTATTTTTTTCTGCTGGTTTTCATCAGTTGGCGCGTCCTGTACCGCATTTATACTCACTCCAAAAATTATCGCCACACATCCAGCTATAAGTATGTTCTTCAGTCTCATATTATATTTCTTTTTCTTTGATTGTATCTTCTTCTTTTTCCCTCGCCAGTTTCCCTGTCAATATAATTTCTTCCAGGTTTTCATTAAACCACCTAAACCTGTTCACGATCATTATATGGGTACCTCCTGGGACTGTTATGCAACCGTCAATATATTTGTAAGGAAAAATTATATCCTTATCTCCGTGGATATGCACCACCCCTGGTATGGGTTCGGGTTGTTCCCAACATATCATTTTCTCCAGAGCCCAATCCAAATAGCGGATATCTGTGACCGACAAATACTTTTTGTACAACTCAAATCTTTTTTTCGCAAAATCACCCATCACAAGCCTCTCAAAAAAATCTATACGACCCACCAGAGAAGTGGGAAGCACCTTGAAGGCTTTTGTATAGCGTGCAAAGCGCATACGTCGCGGTAGCTCTTTTTCTGATTTTACACTGGAAATGATGATAACGCGACGAACCTCAATAAGTTTGGCTATTTCCTGAACAATGACTCCACCAAAAGAAACACCGATAATTACCGGCCTCTCATGTTCGATTTTCTGACTAATCCTCTTACAATAACTTTTTAAGTTTTCGTTTGGGCTGGGTATCACCCAATGGAGCCAATGAATTTCAAACTTATCTTCAGGAAGTTCTATGTTTTCAAAGATAGTGGCATTTGCCGCCAGGCCAGGCATGCAATAAACATGGATAATTGGGTCGTTCTTCATTTTTTTGCAGCTCCTTCAGCCAAAAAATCCTTAAAAAAGCGTAACTTTAGATTCAAATTTAATTGTTTTTTATTGGCTTCCGATACGTTTCACACAATATTTTCTTCATAACATCGGGATATATCTTTAGCGTTAAAAAGGAAGTATCGCCTTAGTTTGGTCGCTTTTTTGATATTAATTCTGAAAACATTATTATAATTCTATGGAAACTAAATTAAAAATAACTGACAATGAGTTCCAACGGCAGTTTGAATGCGAAGTTGACGGGGAGCTTGCAATCATTGAGTACGCCCAACAAGACCGAAAGATTTTTCTCACAAAACTCACTATGAGCGAAAACCTTAAAGAAAAAGGATTCCTCGAGCCGTTTATTGAGAAAGTACTGGATATCATTAAAGAGCGGGACACGACCAAGGTCATGCCTACCAGTCCGGCAGTTGCGAAATTCATGCGGAAAAACCGCAGAAAATACAAAGAACTGCTTCCCGTTGGGATCAATATTTAAACTGTGACTGGCTCTTCAACATAGCTGAAGCGCACCAGCCCATCCTCATCTATTTCTTTTAGGGAAATCCTATGCAGGGTATTCACAAGTTCTGGATTCCACGGCGTTTTTACCTTCACATAATTTTCTGTGAAACCGTGGATATATCCTTTTTTGTTTTCGCCTTCAAAAAGCACCGTTTTTTCCTGGCCTAACTGGGATTCGTAAAAAGCCCTTCGCTTTTTAGCTGAAAGTCCGCGCAGCATTTTACTTCTTTTCTTTCTCACTTTACTGGGAACAATGCCGTCCATTTCGGCAGCAACGGTGTTGTCCCTTTCTGAATAGGTAAAAACGTGTAAGTAAGAAATTTCAAGTTCGTTAAGAAAGTTGTAGGTTTCGAGGAACTGTTCATCGGTTTCACCTGGAAAACCAACAATAACATCTACGCCTATACAAGCATTTGGCATTACTGTCCTGATTTTTTGCACCCTGTCTACGTATAACTTCCTATTATACCTGCGCCTCATCGCTTTTAAGACGGAATTACTTCCACTTTGCAACGGAATATGGAAATGCGGCACAAAAGTTTTGCTGTTGGCAACAAAATCAATGGTCTCATTCTTCAGAAGATTAGGCTCAATGGAAGAAATCCTTAGCCGTTCAATTCCTTCAACCTCATCCAGGGCTTTTACCAGATCGAAAAAGGTATGTTCGTGTTTTTTATTTCCGAATTCCCCTTTTCCGTAGTCTCCAATATTTACGCCGGTAAGAACGATCTCTTTAATCCCTTTTTTGCTGATTTGTCTCGCATTTTCAAGGACATTTTCTAAAGTGTCGCTTCTGGAAATTCCCCGCGCCAGGGGAATTGTACAATAGGTACATTTATAGTCACAACCGTCCTGAACTTTTAAAAAGGCCCTTGTACGATCCCCGAAAGAATAAGAACCCACGTAGAAATCGGCTTCTCCAATTTCACAAGAATGTATCTCCCCAAAGTCATTTTTGGATAAGTCATTCAGGTAATTTGTGATCTTAAATTTTTCGGTGGCTCCCAAAACCAGGTCAACTCCGTCAACAGCCGCCAACTCTTCGGGTTTTAATTGTGCATAACAGCCAATCGCAATAACAAATGCATCCTCATTGGCTTTTTGCGCTTGTTTTACGATAGTTTTAAAACGTTTATCGGCGTTATCGGTGACAGAACATGTGTTGATGACGTAAATATCTGCTACTTCATCAAAATCCACCCGCTGAAAACCTTCATTTTTGAAGTTTCTTGCGATTGTTGAAGTTTCAGAGAAATTCAGCTTACAACCAAGCGTATAAAAGGCAACTTTCTTTTGGCTCTCCATAATTCACTTTCAGGAAACCCCATACTTAGATCACAGGATTTCAATTAATTAAACAAATGGTAAAAATGCCATTTTGAGGCTGCAAAGATACCAACTTTAATGCAATGAACAATTAACATTGATCAATGAACAATCTGAGTTATTCCTCTCGACTCCGCTCCCTTAAACTTGTATTTGTAAATTTATTTCAAGTTTAACTTAAAAAGAGAGCTGAACTTAGGTACACTATTTCCGCTCAGAATGAAAAATTTATGCCTCGATTCAAACCTAAGTTCAGACTTTCATCAACAATCTCAAATAGAAATTCGGGAAATAAAGCCCATTATCAAGGAGTTGAGTTATTGATGGAATTTGGTGCCTGGAATTTGGAACTTTCCTTTTGCCACGCATTCACGATTGTTTCTTAGCTATTCTGAGCACTAAACACTGCGCACTGACCTATTATCTTCTCCACTTTTTGCTTTCCTCAAAAACATGCTCCAGGATAGCTTTATCTTCTTGAGAAAACCCGATGCCCCTTCGGGCCATCACAATTTCGGCAACTTCGAAGGCTTTTTCAGTTTTGTAGGTAGTCATTCCCCCGCT
>JAGXIM010000034.1 GCA_024635665.1 Salinimicrobium sp.
AACAACAGAAGTTAAACGTTTTAAACAGGTGCGGGATGAGAACAATTTCACCCAAACTGAATTTGCTGCCCTCCTGGGAATAAAAAATTCCACCGCCGATATTGAGCGCGGCCGCACAAAACTTTCCGGAAAGGTGGTGGCACAGTTGCTTCAACAATTTGGGGTCAACCCATTATGGTTATTTGGGGAAAGTTCCCAAAAGTACCTGCAGGTAACCAAAGGGGATGTAAGTCCAAAAGTGGTTAGTCTTAATTCTGCCGAGAACGAAAACATTGTACTTGTTAATGTGAAAGCTGCTGCAGGTTACCCGCACAATGTGCAGGATGTGGAATGGTACCAGCAGCTTCCTGCTTTTGACCTGCCCCTGCCCGAATATCGCAACGCCACTCACAGGGGTTTTCAAATTGAAGGGGATAGTATGTTACCAAATTTCAGGCCTGGGGAGTGGGTGTTGGGAAAAGCTGTCCCAACCATTGAAGAAGCCTCTAATAACAGGGTGTATGTGGTTGTGCTGTATGACTCTGTGCTGGTGAAAAAACTTCAAAAATTACCAGATCCATCCAAACTCCTGCTTATATCTTTAAATGAAGAATACCTGCCTATTGAGGTAAATGTAAGTGATGTGCAGGAATTATGGCAGATAAACTCCAAACTTACATTTAACCTGGACGCACCTTCGGAAAGTTCCCTCCTAAAGCAACTTCAGCAGTCTATGGATGAACTGAAGAGTGAGTTCAAAACTCTTAAGCAATAAAAAACGGCCTGAGAATTTCAGGCCGTTTTTCGGGAATCTTCGATCCCTGTTGGTTGGTTAGCAGAAACTATAGGGCAGTGTATGCTAACAATAAAATAGGATTAGAGTTCTGGGCTACTACATTTCTTCATCTCCCATGTCCATTTCCTCATCCCCCATGTCCATTTCTTCCATCTCCATTTCTTCTTCCATCTCCATTTCTTCCATTTCCATCTCGTCAACTTCCTTTTCGGTTTCGGTTTCACGACAGGAAATAAAGGAAGAACTGGTTATAAATAAAAAGGCAAATAAAACGGCTAATTTTTTCATTAGTTTAAATTTTTTCATGGTTAGTACTAACAAATTTAGAGAAAGTATTGGGTTATTAGCATATTTACTGCTAAAATTTAGTTAATAAAAAGGAAAAATCCCTACAATAATCTTTTCTACCTCTTAAAGTATACTGAAACTGTTTCAGTTCCTTCCCTCATTTCAGGTTCGGTATTTTCGCGAACTCCAATTCTCTCCCTTTTCTCTGTTTCCAGTCAGGAAGTAAAAACAAAATCAAAGGTGAATGGCAGAACCAGGATTAAAGCAATCTGTTTCGTCTTCTTGTTTTAACAGTTTGTTTTAATTGTCATCTCCTATTTTCTCGATCTCTTTATCTATTTCCTCATTTACCTCCCGATCAATTTCTTTCCCGGTACGTTCAATTATTCCTTCTTTTTCTTCTTTTACTTCTACTTTTTCCACCTCTTTCTCGCGGATTACTTCGCGTTCTGTAACAGTTTCACGGCATGATGTAAAAAAGATAGTTCCGATTGCAATAATTGTGAATAAACTTTTAATTCGCATAATCTATATTTAGTATGAACAGCCGAAAGTAGGTAAGTCTATCATAATTTTACTAACTTTAATGTTAATTTATTATTTATTTATTAATTAATTATTTCTTCAATTGTTTTGATCAATAAAGATCTTTTAAGGATTCTACCATTTTGATAAAAACATTGAGGAATAACCCTGGTATTTCGGGCCTTTTTTGATGATCCTGGGATTATTGAGTTAGCTAAACATATTTATAAGCATTTAATGCACTGATTTTCCACTGTATAATTTGAACATTCTATTTATTCTATTGAAACCAAATATTGGTCAACCCGGCTTTAAAAACCAGTTTATTCTAAATTAGTCTTAAATCCCTGGTTATGTGAACAATAGGAGCATAACTTTAAGAGAAAAGGTTGAAGATCTAAAAAGAATTATGATTTACTGCTGCTTGCTATTCTCTGGACTTGCAGGTGGATTTCGTTGCAATCCTGCCTGGAAAGGGGTTTTTCTATATAGCCTATGATTCTGGGGTAGGTCCTGGCCTTTTCCTGGTCACTTTCATTGATAGAGGAGGTGACCATGACGACAGAGATGTTTTCTCTGGTAGTTTCTTGCTGAAGTTTGTCCAGAAATTCCCATCCATTCATTTCGGGCATATTTATGTCCAGGAAAACCAGAAGCAGTTTTTTTGCGGGATGTTTGCCGGTGATGAATTGGAAAGCTTCAGCTGCACTTTTGAAACCGTGGACGGTAGAGGGCAAATCACTCTTTTGGATGAGGATCTTGTGGAGGAACAAAACCACCTCATCATCATCGATAACAGCAATGTCCATGTCCATAGGAGAAGCTAGTGACAACCACGGTGGGTAACCGGGTTACGAATTAATAATTTGTTTGTGTAATAAAGATATAAAATACTGGCAGGTGGAAAAGCCTGATTTCATTTTTTAGGACAAAACTATCCAATATTCCCAAACCTTATACAGAAAAAGGAAAAAGAAAATGCTGGTTACCACCAGTTCCATAAAGGTTGAGGCCAATAAGCCGATAAAGGATCCCGAAGCCGCTCTTAAAGCCTTGCGGGAATCTGCTTTATTGAGGATTTCCCCAATGTAGGCACCTACGAAAGGAGCAATGAGAATAGCAAAAGGGATGGGGATGAAAATCCCCGCAACAAGGCCGATGGTAGCACCTATCATTCCATATCTACTGCCGCCAAGATATTTTGTTCCCAGTGCAGGAATAGCATATTGAAGGGCAAAAATAATAATGGTAACCAACAAGGTAATTCCCAAAAAGGTATAATTCATAGGTATGGCTCCTGAAAAATGAAAAATGAGGAGCCCCAGCCAACTCAAAGGGATTCCCGGAAGTACAGGAAGAAAACTTCCCAATACGCCCAGGATCATGAAAAGGCCTGCTACAAAAACAATGATTAAATCCATTGGTGTTTTTATGGCTAAGATAACAGTATTCTCAAATTTTAACAACTAGAAGATTAGTTAAACTAAATAATTAGTTTAAATTAGCAGCATCAATTCAGTAATAAAACCAGAAAAATGAAACAATTGACCAGGGCCGAAGAAGAGATCATGCAGATCCTTTGGGAATTAAAAGAAGCCAATGTAGCTGCCATTATTGAGGAGATGCCCCAGCCAAAACCGGCTTACAATACCGTGTCCACCATTGTGCGCATCCTGGAAAACAAGGGATTTGTAGACCATCGAAAAAAGGGGAAAGGCTACCTCTATTTTCCGCAGGTTGAAAAGGAAACCTACACCAACCAAAGTATGAATAAATTGATCGACGGCTATTTCAATGGTTCCTTTAAAAGTATGGTGTCATTTTTCATGAAGAACAATAAGATGGACACCAAGGAACTGGAGGCCATTCTTAAGGAAATCGACAAAAAAGAATAATATGTTACATTATATTTTACAAAGCGTCGCCTTTCAGCTCTTGTTTTTACTCGTGTATGAGCTTTTTCTGAAGAAAGAAACTTTCTTCACCTATAACCGCATCTATTTATTGCTCACTCCTGTAATTGCTTTACTGCTGCCACTGCTGAAGATCCCAATGCTCCAAAATGCCATTCCCGCGGAAAGTTTTGTGATGCTGCCAGAAATTTTCATTGGTGGAAATCCTGAAGCTACAACTACAGCAGGTGCGGTTTCCCCAGCTTCTGAAGTCGCGCAAACCATAAACTGGTGGCTGCTGGCTTACAGCGCCGGATCCCTCTTTAGTCTCGGAATCTTTTTTTACAAATTCCGCATTTTAAAGCAGCTTTTTGCCCACAAATCTGTGCTGCAAAACAGGGAAATGAAGATTGTAGAGGTTCCAGATTCAAAAATCGCCTGTACTTTCTACACCACTATCTTTTTGGGAACAGAACTTTCAGAAAAAGAGCGGGAGCAAATCCTTTCCCATGAAGTGGTGCACGTGCGGCAGCGGCACACGCTTGACCTGTTGTTCTTCGAGTTCCTGAAGATCATTTTCTGGTTCAATCCGCTCATTTACATTTACCAATCCAGGATTTCTGCCTGCCACGAATATCTGGCCGATGCAGGGGTAGTCAAAAATGTCAAAAAACAGGATTATTTTCAGCAGCTCCTCAATTCAGCTTTTAATACCGAAAATATTTCATTCATCAATCAATTTTTCAATCATTCAATCATCAAAAAACGAATAGTTATGTTACAAAAATCAAGATCAAAAACGGTTTCAAAATTCAAATTTCTAATCATTCTGCCACTTATGATGGCCATGCTGACTTATGTCGCATGTTCTGATGAACCGGCCGTTCCCCAGGCTGAACAGGAAGTCACTGCTCAGGAGAAGTTAGAGCAAATCAAAGCTATTGTCAACGACGGGTCAGAGATCTCACCTGAAGATAGCGAAGAGATTAAAGAGATTCTTAACACTATTAGCCTGGAGGAAATGAAAGCTTTCAAAAGCAATGACAAAGAAAAAGTACAGGTACAGAGGTTAAAAGATGCAGTTTCGGGAACAGGAGACGTTCCCTTTGCGGTGATTGAAGAGGTGCCGGTTTTCCCAGGTTGTGAAGACTTGAATTCCAATGAAGATAGAAAAAAGTGTATGACAGAAAAGGTTACTGAATTCGTAAATAGCAATTTCAACACCTCTTTAGGAAAACAGTTGGGGCTTGAGGGCGTCAACCGGATTTACGTTCAGTTTAAAATAGGAAAGGATGGCGCAGTAGAAGTTCTCGGGGCAAGGGCGCCGCATCCTGCACTTCAGGAAGAGGCTGAAAGAGTTGTAAACCTTCTTCCTCAGATGACTCCGGGAAAACAGAAAGGACAGGAAGTTGGAGTGTTATATACTTTGCCTATAACATTTAAAGTAGGTGAATAAGTTCTTTTTTCTTTTATTATTATTTGCATCCAATAAAGCCGAAGCTCAAACTTCGGCTTTAGCCATTGCCAGCAAAGCCATAGAAGAAAATCCAGATAATGAACGCGCCTGGTACGAACGTGCCATCGCCGCGGACTCCTATTACAAAGACCTTGAAACCCGGTTGAATTACTATCAGGCCTACCTCAATAAATACGAGGATACCGGGTACAGCGAACTTGTTTATCTCGCCAAAAGAAGGATAAAAGATATTCGGGAGGAGATGCATTTGGCGGTGGAAGAAAGAGATACTATGGCCAATTGAACTGGTTTTAAGTCTTTAAATCTTCAAGTCCCGTTAACCCTTAGTCAATAAGATATTCTTTTAAAACAGCTTTCAATCGGTTGATTTCAGTAGAATTTAACTTTCCAGCCTTAGAAAGTAGTCTCGATTTATCAATGGATCTTAGTTGATCCACTGCAATTTGGCCCGGTTTTCCATTAAGCTCAATCTCGAGTCGCATAGGAAAATTCCTTATTGTTGAGGTAAGGGGTGCAATGATTACCGTATGTAGATACTTGTTTGATTCATTTGGTGTAATAACGACTCCGGGCCTGGTCTTGTTTATTTCACTTCCCCTGGTTGGACTAAGCTCGACCCAATGGATTTCGTACTGCTTTACCATGTCCATTCCTCAATTTGCGGGTCATCAAGATCGTCGGGAAAAAGTTTCTCGGGCGGTCCGTCTTTTGCAACTTCGGCAGCAATTGTTTCTTCCCAGCCGTTTCTTGGCGATTTTTCAACTGGTGCCAAAATTATCTTATTCTCTTCCACCGTAATGCTAATTTTTTCTTTTAAACCTACCAACTTCAGTATCTTTGAGGGAATAATCACTCCCTTGGAATTTCCTACTTTGATTAATTTTGTTTCCATCGCCAAACTATTTGTTCTTACAAAGTTATAACATTTTGTTTTCAGGAGAAATATTTTTCAAGAGAAATCGGATAATTTCAGGAAAAATAAACTTTTCCCCAAACCCCTTAATTTCACTATTTTTGAGAACAGTTTTTGTTCCCCAATGAAGAAAATTTTCCTCTTAATGGTTTTTCCGTGCCTGTTCGCCTCCTGCGAGAATTTCCAGACCCGGAAAATTTCATCGGAAGAAATTCTTTCCGAAGAATCGCGCGAACTCAATTGGCATGAGGTAGATCAATATCCTGCTTTTGAGGAATGCCGGGAGCTTATGGAATTGGAAGCCGCGAAGACCTGCTTCGGAAACAAGGTTTCAAACTACTTTTATGCACAACTTGAAGTACAGCAGCCGGTAGTGACCGAAACGCTGAACGATACGCTGTACCTGTACCTGAAGATATCCGAAAAAGGCATTCCGGCCATAGATTCTATAGAAGTTGATTCTGTTGTCGTCCAACAACTTCCTGAGATTGAGCAATGGCTCCGGCAAAGCGTGGATTCCCTGCCAAAGATCTACCCTGCTACAAAACGGGGAATCCCCGTGGTAACCACTTTTAAAATGCCGGTGGTGATCAAGGCTGAATAATTAAAGATTGTACTTATACCCTACGGTGAAATCTATTGGAAACGAGCCGTTCCCATCCAAAACTATAGAGAAAAAGTCGTTGTAACTAATGCTGATGAAGCTGTTTTCGGTAAGTTGAATATCGCTGCCAATTCCAAAACTAAAAGGAGCGGTAAAACTGAATCCGGTGTCTTCTTTAATAGCGGTAACTTCGCCACTCTCGTCGGTAATTCTAATATTGTCTTCGGAATACAGAAAAGTGGCAAGTTCGGTGTCGATATGAATATCAAAGCCGGAAAAATATAGAGCTTTGAACCTGTAATTCAGGGAAAACTGTGTGGAACTGTAGCGATATTTATCTTGTTTAAAAGATTGTCTTAATTGTAGGAAAGCCACATGTCGTGGCGCCAGGTTGGGATCAAAAAATTCATATTCCAATGCCATAACGGGTGCCAGCACATTATGTGGGTTCTCGGTGAATTTGTTGTTGGACAGCCCTACAAACAGGCCAATTCGCTGCTTAATATTATCGCTTGCCTCATTGTACTCATAATCTTCCTGCACCATTGCATTGTAACGATTTATAAAATGTTTGAGGCTGTAGAGCACAAATTTTACGTCTTGAGCTTTTATCTTGACATCGGCGGTTATTTCCTCGAGCTGTTCTTTAAATATTTGGGAGTTGTCTTCGTTCCTCAACTCGATCATCCGCTTTCCTTTTTGTACAAAGTAGCGGTAGCCAAGTCCTTCTTTTACCCAAAACAGGCTCAGTGGCCCTTTTACTTCCCGCTGCAGGTTGAGAGTATCACCCTTTATGATATAAGTTTCCTGCGCAACCAGATTGGTGGCAAAACAAATAAAAAGCCCCGCTAAAATGATCTTTATCTTGTACACTTTTGGGTCTGAGAGAATTAAAGATACTAAAATAATTATAGGACAACTTTATTTTTTGAACCTCCGACCTTTCCACGTATAGCCCGAAAAAACTGAAATAAGTGCGACAAAACTGCTGAAAAAGGGATAAACGGCACTGCACCAAAAAAAGTTTTTCAGGATGCTTTCGCGCTTAAAAAAGTGGGCGCTGTTGTACAGTAACACAAAATCGACATTGAATTTGACAAGAAAGATCAAGAAAAGCATGTTGAGGTCAAAATTTCCTGTCAGGCTCGCTATTAAACAAATTACGAGCGACAGGTTCATAAGGAGGACGAGTAAACCGACGGTTTTTCCAAAAAAACTTTTGTAAGAAGGTGTTTTTGCCGCCCATCGGATTCGTTGTGAGAGGAGTGCAGGGAGGTTTGGCTGTGGCGGAGTGGTGACCATCGCACCTGCCGACTTTAAAAAGCTGGTTTTGAAGCCGGCCTTCTTAAATTTTCCCAGCAGGAAAATGTCGTCTCCGCTTGCAATGTCAGAATTCCCTTCAAACCCGTTTACCTTCCAAAAAGCCGTTTTTTTATAGCAAAAATTAGCGCCGTTGCACATAAATGGGATATTTACGCCAAATCCGCCCACTGTTGCAGCCTGCAGACTGAAAAAATCGAGTTCCTGAAAACTTTCCAAAAGATTGTCTAAAAATCCCCTTTTTGACACCTCAGTACGGGCGATCCTTACCGGCCCGGCCACCACAGTGGCAGCTGTTTGGTCAATGCGGGTACTAAGTTCCTGTAGCCAGTTTTCAGGGAGGTTGCAGTCTGCATCGGTGGTGAGGATGAAATCGTGGGCGGCAGCACGAATGGCTGTTTCAATGGCGGCTTTTTTGGGACTGCCGCCGGGATTTTTGTTCTGGAAAAGCTTGATTTTCAGGTGAGGATTGTTCTTCTGAAATTCCCGGCACAATTCTTCAGAAGCGTCTTCAGAAGCATCGTTCACCAACAGGATTTCGAACATTTCTGGAGGATACTTCAGCAAAGTCAAAGATGAAAACAGGCGCGGAAGGTTTTCAGCTTCATTTCGGAAAGGGCTGACTATCGAAAAAGTGGTTTTTGCTGCAAGATTTTTTCCGAAGGATTCCACCACCTGATGAAAACCATAGAGCAGGAAAAGCATTAAAAAAACGTACAGAAAGGTCAACAACCAGAGGAAAACCATCATGCCGTTGCGTGCCTGGATTTCTTGTACTTGAGCACGTAGAAACTTCCGGCGAGACCGGGAAGTCCGAAGTTTAGGATCCAAACGGTTAGCACGATACTTAGCACCACAATTTGTGGAACTTGTAAAAATCCGAAGATCCAAACGGCGAAACCACCTTTTATAAAAGCATCAAAAATGATCATGGTGGGGATAATCGAGGCGAGTATGTAAGTGCCAAAAACAGCGGAGATGAGCAGCGAATACGGCCTGTCAATTTGGAACAGGACCAGTAAAAAGTAAAACTGATGGGTAAAAATGAGGAACCGGATGCTGGCGTACAAAATCGTTTTCCACCGGATTTTTTTAGAAACATTGTTAAAAGATTCTTCCAGGCGCCTGATGGAATAGCCTTTTAAACGAATCTTAAAGCGTTTCATGACCCAATATAGCACAAAGGGGCCCAGCAGCAGTCCTATTACCAATATAGCGTTGAAGAACGGCAATGGCAAGTCCAGGCTGGTGATCAAAAAGATCAAACCGGCGATCCCAAAAAAGTAGGTAGCAAAAAGCTGGGCGGTGTTCCCGAGGAAATTCAGGAAAATGATCTTTCTCCAGGCGGCGCGCGTATAATAAAGACATTTGGCACCGTATTCCCCAATGCGGCTGGGAGTGAAAATCGCGGCCGTGAAAGAGGCCAGACTTTCGCGCATTGAAGCTCTAAAGGAATTTTCCCGAACGTGGCTGCTTAAATTCTGCCATTTTAAGATCTCAAAATACCAGTTGACGATGGTAAGGACGATAAGAATAATGACATTCTCGAAGGAAAAGACTTTGTATTTCACGAGGTTGTTCAGGAAATCCTGAAAATCCATTTGTTCATCGTTGGCGATTTTGTGCCAGATGAAGAATACGGCCGCCAGTACCACCAGGATCTTGAGAACTAGTGAGAAGAATTGATTAGCTTTGTGCGAGGTTATCCTCATGGGTCAATTTGAAGGAAAGAATTTTCCACTTTTTGGATCCTCGAAAAACAAGGATTTATCCTGCAATAATACGAAGCTTTTGAATACCGAAAAAATCATTTTAGGCATAGACCCGGGAACGACCATCATGGGATTTGGAATTATTAGCGTGGTCAAAAAGAAAATGACCTTTTTGCAGCTCAACGAATTGCAACTACAAAAGTATGATGATCCTTATGTTAAACTAAAATTGATCTTCGAAAGAACCCTCGAATTGATCGATACCTGGCACCCCGATGAGATTGCTATTGAAGCACCTTTCTTCGGAAAAAATGTGCAATCTATGCTCAAATTGGGCCGGGCACAGGGAGTTGCCATGGCAGCCGGATTGAGCCGTGAAGTTCCGGTAACCGAATATTCCCCGAAAAAAATCAAAATGGCCATTACCGGAAATGGAAATGCCAGCAAAGAACAGGTCGCAAAAATGTTGCAAAGCCTCCTCTCGCTCAAAACCTTGCCAAAGAACCTCGATGCTACAGATGGATTGGCGGCAGCGGTATGCCATTTCTATAACTCGGGCAAAGTGGTCGCGGGGAAAAGCTATACGGGATGGGAAGCTTTTGTGAAACAAAACCCAAAGAAAATTAAATAAGCCTCCTAACCCCCAAAGGGGGAACACCAAATTGAATTTCAATGCCGAAGGATAAAGATTTGATTCAAAACACCTCCCCTTTGGAGAGGCTGGGAGGGGATGACAAAGCGCAGGAAAAAGGTATTTATATTCATATCCCTTTTTGCAAACAAGCCTGTCACTATTGTGATTTTCATTTTTCGACTTCGGTAAAAAAGAAGCCGGAGATGGTGGCGGCGATTTGTAAGGAACTGGAACTGCGGAAGGAGGAGATTCCTGGAAATGTGGAAACTATCTATTTTGGAGGAGGAACGCCTTCGCTACTGACTGCTGAAGAGCTGCAGCAGATTTTTGAAGTTATTTTTAAAAATTTTTCAGTTTCAGATAATCCTGAAATTACTCTGGAAGCCAATCCAGATGATCTTTCTCAAGAAAAGATAAAGATATTGGCGGCTTCACCTGTAAATCGGCTGAGTATTGGGGTGCAATCTTTTTTTGGGGAAGACTTGAAGTTGATGAACCGGGCACATAACGAAACTGAAGCATTGGAATCGATTAAAACGGCCAAGAAATATTTCGACAATATTTCTATTGATCTCATTTACGGGATTCCGGGAATGGAGAATGAGCGGTGGAAACGAAACCTGGAGCTTGCCCTGGAGTTAGGAGTGCCGCATATTTCGAGTTATGCTTTAACCGTGGAGCCGCGAACCGCCTTGAAAAGCATGATCGAAAAAGGCAAAATTGCGGCGGTGGAGGAGGAGGCTGCGAGGGAACAATACGAGATCATGATAGAAATGCTGGACGACGCCGGATTTGATAATTACGAGTTTTCCAATTTTGGCAAACCGGGATATTTTTCACAGAACAACACCGCTTACTGGTTTGGGAAATCTTATTTGGGAATAGGCCCTTCGGCACATTCTTTTGATGGGATCCATAGAAAATGGAACATCAACAACAATTCGCTTTACATAAAAAGCATCCAAAAAGGGCAAATTCCGGTAGAATTTGAGAAACTTTCAGTAAAGGATCGTTACAATGAGCTCATCATGACGCGCCTGCGTACAAAGTGGGGGATCTCCGTTGACGAAGTGGAAAGGAGTTTTGGATTAAAATTTAAGAAGTATTTGCTTCGGGAAGCTAAGAAATTGATCGCAGACGGAATGTTGGAATGGAAAGACGGGCACCTGCAGGTTTCCAAAAAGGGCAAATTTTTAAGCGATGGGATTGCTTCGGAATTGTTTTGGGTGGAGGGGAGTGATTAGCTTCTTTTCAAGAAATTGAGAAGTTGTGCGGAATCTTTGCGAATGTCCCAGAAACCGGTGATAATAATTTGAGAAAAAAATAACTGGTAAATTAGACTGTAATGTCCCCATAACCAGAATCTGAGTGGATTTAAAATTTGTACTTTTTCCTAAATCAGGATTTTTCTTTAGAAGTTGTACCCTTTCTTTGATCGACTGTTTAAGCTTCTGAGAGTAAAGAAGATTTCCATTCCGTTTATTCCAATAGCTAAAAATCTGGTTTCGCTGCTTTTTAGCAGTTTCGGTCCAGAAGATTTTTACTTCAGCCATTTTTCATCCTGCTTCTCGAGATCTTCTTCTAAAATCAATCTATTGTTCTCAATATCGCTTTCGCTCATCATAAGCATTTCAATTTGCTCAGATGTGAGGTTGACTTTTTCTTCAACTTCAGTAGAAGTCAGGATTTTTTCAATTGTTGCTAAGAGTTGGCTGTTTTCACTGATCATTATACGGTCAATAACTTTATTTCTTAGTTTCTAAAGATTTTTCATAACTCATTCTTATTCGGGGTCTTTAGCGAAGATATGATAAATAATTATGCATGGTAGTGATGCAAAAACCGTGGCATTTTCTAAAAAGGATTATTCTAATCTAAAGACTGTTTTTAATAAATTTGTTGGGTTGAACCCTAAACTTCTTCTTTAAAAAGTAAAAATGAAAACAACTCTAAAACTTGAAGAGCTCGCAATGCTTCTTCTTGGGATTTATGCCTTTACTTTCCTTAACTACGGGTGGTGGTGGTTTCCAATACTTTTTCTGGCACCCGATTTGGGAATGATTGGCTACGCCTTTGGGAACAAATCCGGGGCAATTATTTACAATTTGTTTCACCACAAAGGTGTCGCGATTTTGATATTTCTCACAGGTGCCTTTCTTCTTGTTCCGGTACTGGAGCTTATAGGGGTTATAATGTTCTCCCATGCTGCTTTTGACAGAATGTTGGGCTACGGCTTAAAATATGAAAAAGGTTTTCACCACACCCACCTTGGCAGCATTGGAAAGCGACGATGACTAAAAGGAAAGAAGCCATTTAACTGTCCTGAAGTTCTTATCTTTGAGCCATGAACATAGAATCTTTCAGGAGTTATTGCCTGTCAAAAAAGGCAGTTTCAGAAGAGTTTCCTTTTGGGCCAGATACCCTGGTGTTCAAGGTGAAAGGCAAAATGTTCGCCTTGAGCGGACTCGAAAACGTACCCTTCAAAGTGAGCCTGAAATGTGATCCAGAGAAGGCCGTCGATTTACGGGAGCAGTTTCCGGAGCAAATTTCAGGTGCGTACCACATGAACAAAAAGCACTGGAACAGTATTTTACCCGAAAGTTTGCCGCCCAGGCTTGTGACAGATCTTATTGATCATTCTTATGAACTGGTGGTACAAGGCCTTCCGAAAAAACAGCAACAAGAATTACAAAATCCAGAATTAGATCAATGAACGATCCCCACAATTTTTATAAATCCCAAATTTCAAAATACGAAACCGAATTGAGGAAAGCCTCCCGAAAACTCGCCTTTTCGAGCCTGTTGAGGCTGTTGGTCTTCCTGGCAATGGTATTTCTGGTTTACTTTTTCTTCGGAAATTACAGTGCAATAATTGCAACTCTGGTGATTGGAATCATCATTTTTGTCTTCCTTGTTTCAAGACATTCAGATCTAAAATATGAACGGGATAAATTCCGTGAGCTCATAAAGATCAATGAAACGGAAATTGAGGTACTGGAAGGAAAATATCATCAATTGCCAACTGGCGCTGAATTTGAGGATCCGCTGCACCCTTTTAGCCAGGATATTGATCTTTTTGGAACGGGCTCCTTTTTTCAGTACCTAAACAGGACTTCCCTGGTAGAGGGCAGGCAAAAGTTGGCTGCACTTTTACTGGCAAACAACATTGACGGGATTTCACGTAATCAGGAGGCGATACGGGAGCTATCCAAAAAGGCCGATTGGCGACAAAATTTTTCAGCTTTGGCTACGCTGGTGAAGACCGAAACCCGCACCGGTACCATTCTTGGCTGGTTGGAAAATTACAGGGCTTTTGTGCCGCGCATCATGAAATGGCTGCCCTTCGTTTTTTCTTTGATTTCTGGAGTTGTAATTACTGCTTTTTTCCTGGATGTGATTGGGGGCATCGAGCTGGCACTGTGGTTTTTCATAGGACTTTTAATTACAGGGATGTTTCTAAAAAGGATCAATCTGCTTTCGGGAAGCGTGAGCAAAGTTCAGGATACTTTCCATCAATATTACCAGCTTTTGGCTTTAATAGAAGACACAGAATTTACTTCGGAATTGCTGAAATCAAAAAAGGAGTTGGTTTATTCAGAAAAACAAAAGGCTTCTCTTACCCTGAAGAAATTTTCTAAGGCCATTGATTCCCTGGATCAGCGAAACAACATGATCTTTGGGGTGCTGGGGAATGGGTTCCTTCTTTGGGATTTGAGGCAGGGATATAAACTCGAGAAATGGATCAAAGAACATGGACAGGATGTGGGGAAATGGTTCGGGGTCATTGAATTCCTGGACGCCTACAACTCGCTTGGAAATTTTGGTTTTAACCATCCAAATTATGTTTACCCTGAGTTGAACCATGATTCGCACACCATTGAAGCAGTCGAACTTGCGCACCCGCTTTTGGATCCTAAAAAACGGGTTGCCAACGATTTCTCCATAAAAAAGGAACAATTCTTCATTATTACCGGCGCAAATATGGCGGGGAAAAGCACCTTTTTGAGAACTGTGAGTTTACAAATTCTAATGTCAAATGTAGGGCTTCCGGTTTGCGCCACTTCCTGCGCCTATTCGCCCATCAAGCTCATTACCAGCATGCGCACTACCGATTCGCTTACAGATGATGAATCCTATTTCTTTTCTGAACTAAAGCGGCTAAAATATGTGGTGGATAGGATCAAAACCGATAAATATTTCATCATCCTGGACGAAATTTTGAAAGGCACTAACAGTACTGACAAGGCCATTGGTTCCCGAAAGTTTATCGAAAAACTTGTAAGGTCACAATCCACCGGAATTATCGCAACCCACGATCTAAGCCTTTGCCAAGTCACCGAAGAACATCCCGAGGTAAAGAATTATTACTTTGACGCCGAGATCATCGACGATGAATTGAACTTTGATTACCGGTTCAAAAAAGGTATTTGCCAGAATATGAATGCCTCTTTTTTGCTGAAAAAGATGGAGATTGTGGATTAGAAAAAAAGATTGGTGGATAGCGTTCGGTGATTCAAGGTCAGGAGGGTACAATTTTCCCAAAAACTAAATCGGTTGATCAGTGGGAAATATTGATTTTTAAAAAAATATACAATATTCATTATACAATATACATTTTGAATTGGATAGTTTAACTCAAATAGTACTTGGCGCAGCAGTAGGAGAAGCTGTTCTTGGCAGGAAGGTAGGGAACAAAGCCATGTTATATGGAGCAATTGCCGGTACCATCCCCGATCTCGACACCTTTGCCTCCTACTTTACCGATACAATTACCAGTATTGAGATCCATCGCGGGTTTAGCCATTCCATTGTCTTCGCTGTTCTTGCGGCCCCTGTTTTGGGCTATTTGATTTCGAAGATTGAGAAAAAATCGGTGGCAGGCTGGAAGGACTGGGCGTGGCTTATGTTCTGGGGCTTGTTCACACACCCCATCCTTGATTCTTTCACTACCTGGGGCACTCAATTCTTTTGGCCGCTCGACATTCGGCTGGCATTTAAGAGCATCTTTGTGATTGATCCGTTGTACACTTTGCCGTTTTTAGTTTTCCTGATCATTGCGATGCGGAAGAAAAAAACAAATCCAAATAGGAAGAAATATAACCGGATGGGGCTTTTAATAAGCTGTGGATATTTGGTGTTGGGCCTTATTTTTAAGGGAATAGCCTATAACAACTTCACCGAAAGCCTGGAGAGGCAGGGGATTTTTTACGAGCGCATCGATACCCGTCCGTCTCCTCTAAATACTATTCTTTGGACAGCCAACGTCGAGGTGGAAAATGATTTTCTTATAGGCTATTATTCCTTTTTTGATGAGGCTATGATAAGGTTTGAAGCGGTACCCAAAAACCATCAATACCTGGGAAGTCTCAAAAATGACAAAAATGTGCAGCGTTTGATAAAGATCTCTAAGGGCTGGTATACCATTTCAGAAAAAGATGGCTTCCTGTATTTCAATGACCTACGCTTCGGAAAGTTGAATCCTTCAGATGAAAATTCAGGCTTTGCTTTCAGTTATAAACTAATTCCGGATGATGGAACTGTGAGAGCCGAAGAGGTTTCAAAACGTCCCGAAGATGGTAAACAAATTCTGAAAGATCTTTGGGAGCGTATTAAAGGAACTTCAGCTTCAGAATAATTTTATATTTACAAATTCAGCTAAAAAAATATAATATGCGAACCATCTTTGTCTTTACTCTCGCTCTATTTTTAAATATTAATCTCCTTCAAAGTCAGAATCCTTCCGAAGCTCTCGAACAAGTCATTGAAAAGATGGATGAATACGAAGGATATGACCGGAAAGCCAATCCTTTGGGTCTCTACACAGAGGACTATTACAGGAAAGAAGCGGAATTTGCACGGGAACGGCTAAAGGAACTTGAAAAGATCAATAAAGAAGAATTATCGGAAACTGCCCGAATCTCTGCGGAATTACTGCGTTACAAACTTCAGGAAACCATTGATTTTTATGAGTATGAGGCTTATTTGAATCCGCTGCTATCAGATGCCGGTTTTCATGTGAGCCTGCCGTATCATGTTCGGGATTTTAGCAATTATCAGCAGGTTAAAGATTATCTCAACAAGCTTAATGCAATACCAGCCTATGTTGATCAGCACCTTGTATTGCTCAGGAAAGGGATCCAAAAAGGCAATATACAGCCTGCGGTAATTTTCAAAGGTTATGAATCAACTTATAACGACCAGCTCGTTGATGACCCTAAAGAAAGCTATTATTATTCGCCATTTTTGAAGCTTCCGTCAATACTAAGTCAGCAGCAGAAGGATTCGGTTTTAAATGCGGCAGAAATCGCTGTTTCCAAAAATGTGATTCCGCAGTTCGGGCGCATAAAAGCTTTTTTTGAGAAGGAATATCTTCCGGCGGCCAGGCAGAGCATAGGGGTTTCAGAAATTCCGCGAGGGAAGGCATATTACCAGAACCGTCTGAATTATTATACTACGCTAAATCTTTCCGCAGATGAGATCCATCAAATGGGTCTGAAGGAAGTAGCCCGGATCAATACCGAAATGAAGAAGATCATTGCAGAAGTCGGTTTTGAAGGCAGTTTTGAAGACTTCATCCACTTCCTGCGGACCGATGAGCAATTCTATGCCGAAACCGGTGAAGAGCTGCTGAAGGAAGCCAGGGATATCTCAAAGAGGATCGATGCACAGCTACCAAAATTCTTTAAGACGCTCCCGAGAAAACCTTATGGAGTTGCACCGGTGCCCGATGCTATTGCCCCTAAATATACTACCGGGAGATATGTTGGCGGCAATGATGATACGCAACCGGGATATTATTGGGTAAATACTTACAACCTGTCAAACAGGCCTTTGTACGTGCTACCGGCATTGACTGCACACGAGGCAGTTCCCGGTCACCACCTTCAGATATCTTTGAACGGGGAGCTTGGTGATAGCATTCCAAAATTCAGAAGGAACTTTTATTTATCGGCTTTTGGAGAGGGTTGGGGCTTGTACTCAGAAACTTTAGCCGAAGAAATGGGGATTTACAGAACGCCTTATGAGCGCTTCGGAAAGCTTACCTACGAACAATGGCGGGCCGGCAGATTGGTTGTAGACACCGGGATCCATGCCATGGGTTGGACGCGGGACCAGGCGGTGGAATTCCTGCGTTCCAATACTGCACTTTCCATGCACAACATCAACACCGAAGTGGATCGCTACATCTCCTGGCCGGGCCAGGCAGTTTCTTACAAGATTGGGGAGATGAAGATAAGAGAGCTCCGAAAGAAGGCGGAAGAGGCACTGGGAACAGACTTTGACATCAGGAAATTTCATGAAGTAATCTTGGAGCAGGGAACTGTGACGCTGCC
>JAGXIM010000151.1 GCA_024635665.1 Salinimicrobium sp.
AAATCATTTGGGGAAAGCAGGCACTGGCCTATCAAAAGACCCAGTTCGCGGAAACTTTCCTGAAAGATCCTCATAAGGTGAGGTTGTCCAATAGAGGCAAGGGCTTGTTTAACATCAATGTTCTCCCCGCTCTTTTCAAGGCTCACAAATTGTTTTGCCACAGCCACCGCGCCAGAACTAATTAATACAAACTCATAATCATCCTTGAGGGCCGCGATTTGCCGTCCAATATCTTCGATTTTTCCGCGTGAAATTTGATCGGTTTCCCTGGTAAGGGTATTGGATCCTAATTTGAGTAAAATCCTTTTTTTCTTTTTAGGCGTCTCCATTTCTATAGTGTTGATTTGTAGTATCTATCTAATTTGTCCACTTCCATGGATGTACCATTTGTTGGTTACTAAATGCTGAAGACCAATTGGACCACGTTGGTGCAATTTATCGGTACTAATCGCGAGTTCCCCGCCAAGACCGAGTTGTCCCCCATCTGTAAACCGTGTGGAAGCATTATGGTAAACCGCTGCATTGTCTACTGTTTCCATGAATTCTTGTGCCGCCTTGTCATCCTTCGAAATGATGGAGGCTGAATGTCCACCCGAATATTTGTTGATCTTAGCAATAGCTTCAGAAACCGAATCCACTTCGCCGATCAAAGCTTTATAGTCAAGGAATTCCTCATACCATTCATCTTCGCTTTTCAAAGGCCTGGCCGTAGAAAGCTTTTGTTCCAGGGACTTATCAGCAATAAGTTTCACGTTGTTTTCTGAAAGTTTGTCGACCAGTTTCTTAAGGAATTCATCCTTATTTGGAAGTCTGGAATCGATTAACACTTTATCAATTGCATTACAAGCTGAAATTTTCCCGGTTTTCCCGTTCAAAATAACATCTATTGCAATATCGGTATCTGCTTTGTCATGTACATAGACGAAGTTATTTCCACGTCCACTTACGATCACCTGTGCAGATGAATTTTCTTTTACGAATTTGATCAGGCGTTCTCCTCCACGAGGCACTACCAAATCTACCTTTTGTGATGGGTTCGCAAGAAACTCCTGGGTTTGCTTGCGGTCAAACTGAAGATATTCAACCCAGCCGGTAGCCACGTTGTTCTCTTCCAGGGCTTGGTGCCACAGCTTTACGATCTCCAGATTCGAATTCAGTGATTCTTTTCCACCTTTTAAGAGGATTTTGTTTCCAGACTTAAAGGCGATCCCTGCAGCCTCGACAGTCACATCGGGACGGGATTCATAAATAATCATTATCGTCCCAAAGGATGCAGTTTTGTTGTAAACCTGCATTCCGTTCTCGTGTTTGAAACTGAATTTCTCCACTCCCACAGGATCATCCTGGGAAGCCAGGTGCTTTAAGGAATGGACCATCCCCTCAACTTTGGAATCATCCACTTTTAGCCTGTCTTCCATGGCTAAATCATCACCTGAATAACTGTCCAGGTCAATTTTATTGGCTTTTAGTATACTTTCCTTTTCTTTTTCTACAAGATTTGCCATTGAAAGTAACACGGCGTTGCGTTGTTCAATGGTTAATAGAGTATTCATTCGTTAGTTTTTAATTAATAATTAATTCAACTATTTTTTAGGGTTCAAACACTTTGCCATTCTGCAAATAAAAATAAAAACCTTACGATTCTTTCCCAGGCTTAATTTCTGGACTAAGCTCTTTGTTTTCTGGCCATCCTTTTGTTCCTGGTCTTTACCCTCGCCCGGTTCACCAAATAGAACATCACGGGAACCACTACCAGGGTAAGGAATGTGGCGAAAATAAGTCCAAATATTACTGTCCACGCCAAAGGTCCCCAAAAGATCACATTGTCACCACCAATGTATATTTTTGGGTCGTAATCTGTGAACAATGAGAAAAAGTCAAGGTTGAAACCTACTGCAAGTGGGATAAGACCCAGCACTGTCGTAATGGCAGTTAAGAGTACCGGCCGCAGCCTTGACTTCCCGCCTGCAACAATGGCATTAAAATACTGTTCTTTAGTCAGTAGCTCATCGCTTTCCAGTCCTAATTCTACCTTTTTGCGGTCGATCAAAATTTGGGTATAATCCACCAGTACTATGGCGTTGTTCACCACGATCCCGGCCAGGGAAATAATTCCCATCATAGTCATGATAATGATAAAATCCATCTGGAAAACTACCATTCCCAGGAACACGCCCGCCAAACTAAGAAGGACTGCCATTAAGATGATCAAAGGCTTTGGAATGGAATTGAATTGCGCTACCAGGATCAACAAAATTCCGCCTAAAGCAATTAAAAGAGCTTTTAACAGGAAACTCATGTTTTCTTCCTGTTTCTCCTGTTCGCCAGTGAACTCCAGGCTTACATCCTGCGGAAGGTCGTAATCTGCAAGATCATTTTCCAGTTGCTCGACAATTTGATTTCCGTTGTACCCCTGCAGCACGTTCGAATAGAGTGTGATCACCCGTTTGAGATCTTTACGCTTGATTGCACTAAAGGAGGAAGTTAGTTGGCTAGAGGTGACCGCCGAAATTGGTACCTGTACGAGATCGCCAGTATTTTGATCTTTGAAAGTCACCGGCTGATTGAACAATGCGCTTTCGTCATACCTAAAATCTTTATTGAAACGAACGTTGATTTCATAGTCATCATCCCCTTCTTTATAAGTGGAAACTTCTTCCCCATAGATGGCACGTCGCAAGGTCTGGCCCACTGCAGCTGTAGAGATCCCAAACTGGCCTGCCCGTACCCGGTCTACTTTTACATTCAATTCGGGTTTGGATTTATTCACATCTATTTGAAGCTCCTCAATACCTGGAATGTTGAGGTCCTTGATGTACGCCCTAATTTCTTCGGCTTCGGCCAGCATTTGGTCATAATCTTCGCCTTTTAGTTCAATGTTGATCGGGTATCCGGTAGGAGGTCCTGCTTGATTTTTTTCAACAATCACAGAAGCCCCGGGAATGTCGTGTACTGCATCCCTGACTTCAGAAAGCACCCTGGAACTTTCCACGCCCCGTCGATCTTTAAATTCGGCAAGGGACATGGTTATTTTCGCCCGGTGTGGCATTTCATTCTGCTGTCCCATGTTGGTCATAGGATTTCCTGATCCCTCCCCAACCTGGGCAATAATGGATTCCACCATGAAATTCTCCCCGTCTTCGTCTTCATATCGCTCGGCAACCTCGAAAATTTGTTGTTCAATTTTCTTGGTGAGTTCATTTGTCTTTCTAATATCAGTCCCTTCAGGATATTCGATATAGGTCATGATCTGGTTTGGTTCATTTTCAGGAAAGAACAAGACTTTTGGCTGCACGATTCCTATCAGGACAAAAGACATAATGAGGAGCAGAATAGTTCCGAAGAAGACAATATATGCTTTTTTCCCGCGTAGGGCATACTTGAGGGTAGTCTCGTATTTGCGCTCTAATTTTTTCAAGGCCTTGAACTGGAAATAATCAATCCCGCGTGCCAGGAAATACTTGTAGACCCAGAGCAATATCCCGCCGAGGATCATCAGGTTTCCTACGGCACGTATAGCGCCAACCTCTACAACATATCCCAAAATGACCAACAGGATCCCAACTCCTCCAAGAATGCCACTAAACCTAATTAATCTTTTCTTGGTCAACTCCCCTTCTTCTGTCTTCATAAATTCTGAAGTCAGCATCGAGTTGATGATCAATGCCACAAAAAGTGAAGATCCCAGAACTATGGATAGGGTTATTGGAAAGTAGATCATAAACTTTCCGATTGTTCCCGGCCAAAGTCCGAGCGGGAAAAACGCTGCCAGAGTGGTGGCAGTAGAAGCAATAATAGGCCATGCGATCTCCCCTACACCTTGTTTTGCAGCTTTCCTACGGGACATTCCCTGCTCCATGAGACTATACACATTCTCTACGACCACGATCCCATTATCCACCAACATTCCCAATCCCATTACCAGGGCGAAAAGCACCATGGTATTCAGGGTAAACCCAATACTGGAGAGGATAATGAACGAGAGGAACATGGAAAGTGGAATAGCAAACCCCACAAAAAGGGCATTTCTGAAGCCCAGGAAAAACATCAATACGACTACTACCAGGATTACCCCAAAAATGATGTTGTTCACCAGGTCGTCCACCATGTTTGCAGTGGTAGTGGATTGGTCATTCGAAAAACTGATATTCAGGTCGTCGGGCAGATAAGTTTCCTGTTCAACAGCCACGATTTCCCTGATGTTTTCGATCGCCTCGATCATATTGGTCCCACCGCGCTTTTTGATGTCCAGCATCACCACCGGTTCTCCGTATTCCCGGGCAAATGTGGTTGGTTCTTTCTCCTGGAATTTTATCTCTGCAACATCCCGCAAAAATACGTTCCCATCTTCACGTTTTACGATGATGCGTTCCAGCTCCTGTGGCTCACTTATTTCCCCCAGAATTCTGATATTCTTTTGAATCCCACCTGTGATGATATTTCCGCCAGAGATGGTTTGGTTTTCCATACTCACAGCAGTGATGATGTCCCCAAAACTCACTTTTGAAGCAGTCATTTTATGGACATCAACAGCGATCTCCACTTCCATTTCTTCGGCACCACGAATGGAGGCTTCTTTTATTTGCGGAAGCAATTCAATACGATCCTGTAAATATTCTGCGTACTCTTTTAGCTGCTGCACGGGATAATCCCCGGTGAGGTTTACGTTGAGGATGGGCATTTCTTCAGAAATATTCAGGTCGAAAACATTAGGTTCCACTTTGGCACCATTGTCCAGGGTAGGCCAGGTAGTGGCCGCTTTTTGCTGGTCTACTTTGTCTTTTACCTTCTGCCGGGCAGCATCCACTAAAATATCTTCGTCAAATTCGACGATCACCAGGGAATAATCCTGAAAAGTAGTGGAGCTAATGTCATTTACCCCCGCAATATTGTTGAATTCCCCTTCCAGGGGCTCGGTGATGAATTTTTCAACGTCCTCGGCCGAGTTTCCCGGGTTCATGGTGCTCACGTAGATCTTGGTTTCCACGACTTCGGGGAAAGATTCGCGGGGCATGCTGTAATAGGACATTAGCCCGCCTACCAAAATAATGGCAGTAATGACGTAAACTGTCATCTTGTTTTCAATGGCCCAGGAGGATAATTTGAATTCGTTTTCTAGCTTTTGGCTCATATTATTTTATATAACCTGAATATTATCTTAGTATATGCTTAATCCTGGAATTTCACTTCCTGCCCGTCCCTCACGCTTCTCGCTCCTTCCACGATAATCAATTCGCCGGGCTTGATGCCTTCAAGGACTTCCACCTTTCCATTGTAGCTGTACCCTGTTTTTATAGGGCGTCTTTGAACAATGCCTATACTGTCATTCCTGGGCTCTACCACGAAGGCGACGTTTTCCCCTAAGGAATTTTGCTGCACCACGTTTTCCGGAATTACCACGGCATTTTTTGAACTGTAGTCATTAAGCTTTACAGTAGCAATTTGGTTTGGTTTTACCTGGTTTACCCCGGCAGGGACATTTACTTTTATTTCAAAAGTGCGGTTGTTGGGGTTTATGAAATTCCCAACTTGTTGAATAGTGCTGGTGAATTCTTTTCCGGTCGCACCAATCTCCACCAATACTTCAGAACCTTTTTGGATCTTTCCAAGATAAGGTTCGGGTATGGCAGCTGTGATGTGCATGTTTGAAAGGTTGATCAACCTGAACAATCTGCTTTGTCCCGGTGCCACAACTTCTCCCTGATCGGTTAAAATCTCGTCGATCGTGCCGCTAAAAGGAGCCCGAACTACTGTTTTTGCCAACTGTGACAGGAGTTGATCAACGGAATTTTGTAAGGCTTCATAATTTGTTTTTGCCTCCAAAAATTGGATTTCCGAGCCTATTTTTTGCTTCCATAATCTTTCCTGGCGTTCAAAAGTAGTCTTCGCCAGGGTTGCCTGGGCCTGTGCCTGAGCTAGCTGACTTCTCAATCCGCCTTCGTCGATTCTCGCCAGGATCTGTCCTTTCTGGACATCCTCTCCTTCGTTTACCAGTACTTCCCTCAAAACCCCTGAATATTCGGGGTAAATGATGATGTTTTGATCGGTTTCCACATCTCCCGGGATTTCCACAAAATGCTTGAAAATGGTGTCTTCGACCACTTCTGTGCTCACGAGGGTGAAATCATTGGTTACATCCATTTGCTGAAGGGCAGCATTTAAATCGGCTATTTGGGAACTAAGTTCCCTTTGCCTGGAGCTCAATTCCTCCTTTTTTGCCCTTATTTCTGAAGCATCCCCGCTTTGGATCACTTTTTCAACAGAAGCATCATTTCCGCAAGAGGATAATACAAGGAGAATTATTAGTAAAAAACTGGTATTTTTCATTTTATAAACGTTTGAAACGATTGTCTTAATTTGTTAATTTTCTTCCTCGTACCTTTCGGTACTCAGGGCATTTTCAAGTTCTACTTTTGCGTTGATCACATCCAGCATGGCCTGTAAGAGGTTTTGCTGGGCCGTGTAAAGTTGGCGTTGTGCTTCACTAAGTTCAAAACTGCTGGCAAGGCCTTCAAAGAATTTGATCTGGTTCTTTTCTTCAATGCGTTGGGCGAGTTGCAGGCTCTCCTGTTGGGTTTCGTATGTTTCGAGGTTGTACCGGTAATCTGCCTTGGCAGCTGCGATTTCCAATTTCACCCGGTTCCTGGTTTCCTCAAGATCGAGCAGTGCCTGCTCATGTTCCAGTTTCATATGTTTCGTACGGGAGCTTCTCATCCCACTGCTAAAGATTGGTACATTTAAACTTACACCCAAAATTGATTGGTCATAATATTCCTGGTCACTACTCAAAAAGGTGAATTTGTCGCTATAACCTGTAGTTCCGTAGTTAAGAAAACCAGTAAGGGTGGGCAGTGCCTTTGCTTTTTCAAGACGAACATAAATAGCGGCAGCCTCGGCAGTGTTTTCTGCCATACGAAAATCTATATTTTCTTCTACAGGGATGTTTGCTTCCAGGAGCTGAAGATCATAAAATTGGATCGCCAGCGCATCGAGATCTTCTGTGAGTGCCACCCCGGTTTCTATCGGAATTCCCAGTGCGAGATTCAACATTTGGTAGGAAATTTCCAACATTCTCCGGCTTCGGTTTAAGTTGTTCTCAATTCCGAGGCGGGTGATCTTCAGTTGCTCCACATCTTCCTCCTCCGTAAGTCCACTTTCAAATATCTTTTCGGTATCGTTAAGATTCTTTGTGAGATTTTCCAGATTGTTTTCGAGAATATCCACACTTTCTTGTGCCATGAGTACATTTCCGTAAGCATTGATCACCGCTTTCCTCACTTCTAAATCTGTCTTCACTTTGGCATTTTTGGAGATCTGTAACAGTGTTCTGGCCGACTGTACCCCAACAATATAGGAACCGTCAAAGATCAATTGCGACCAGGTGGCAGTGGCAGCCATGCTTTGCTGTGTACCAAACTGGACGGGAATAAAACCTTCGGGAGCGTTTACCGCCACATTGTTCCTTTGAATACCATCAAAATATGTCTGGATTATATCTATCGTACTCTCAGTATTATCAAAGGCAGCGGCAGGCAATAGAGTTACCGGTTGTTTAAGAAAATTCTGGTAGTCTACATTAGCGTTGATTTGGGGTAAACCCTGCGAGATAATTTCCCATTTCTGGGCAAGCGCTTTTTCTACCTCTTTTTCAGATTTTATAGAGGAGTAATTGTTCTCCAGGCCCAATATCACCGCCTCTTCCAGGCTAAGTGCAAGTTGCTGTTGCGCACCACTTTCCTGGGCGGAAAGCTGCAGACAGGCAAGGCAGAAAAAAAAGATGCTGAATTTTGTCATTTTTGGATACTATTTTTTTAAAAACCGGTTAAGAGATTCAAGTCCTTTCGGGGTTACAATCGCACGCAGGTGATATTCTAAATGTTTCTCAACCAGATCATTTGTAGTGTATTCTTTTTCGGGGAACAGGTCACGGTCTTTTACTCCCAAAATCCCCACAAAATAAATTTTGCTTGTAAATTCCAGCGGGATATCCTTCCGATAGGTCTTTTTGGCGATCCCTTTCAAAAGGTTTTCCTTGATGAGCTCATCCAGGATTTGCTGTTGCTTTTCCTTAATCATACCCGAGATCCCGGGGTAATACTTTTCCAACTGATATTGTGGGGAGGATTTCTCGTTCTGCAATATACCTGATGCGAAGTCTTTAATGGTAAATAGTTCATCAATGGGTTCTTTGTCCTCTTTTCTTATTTGCTGGATTCCGGCAGAAATATTTTCGAAAACATACAAGGCCGTGGCTTCGATAAGTTTTGTCTTTGTGGGGAAATGTGCGTAAATGGTTTTTTTGGAAATCCCCATTTCTGAAGCAATTTCATCCATCGTCACACTCTTTACCCCCAGGTTGAGGAACATTTCTGCTGCTTTGGCTAAAAGTTGATCTTTCACTTCGGTTTTTTTGAGCGTGCAAAAGTACGAAAGGAAACTTTATAAACAATGAAAGTTTCCAAAGTTTTTTAATCGGTAAAATTTAAGTGGAGCAAAAATCAGTTTTTCTTCATGAAATGGTATTTTAGCCAAAAATCCCATTTATGCTCTCCATCGACCGGTACCGGCAAGAATTTGAATCCTATCTTTTGGAAAAAGTGAAGGCCAAAGAACCTGTAAATTTATATGAGCCCATGGTTTACATTTTGGGTTTAGGCGGGAAGCGGGTTCGTCCCGTGTTGACCTTAATGGCAACCGAAATCTTTGGGAGTGATTATAAAAAATCTTTGGATGCCGCCCTCGCCATTGAGGTGTTCCACAATTTTTCCCTTATCCACGACGATATCATGGACGACGCGCCGTTGCGCAGAGGGCAGGAAACCGTGCACGAAAAATGGGATATCAATACCGGAATTTTATCTGGTGACGCCATGTTGATCAAGGCATACCAGTTTTTCGAGAATTATCAACCGAAAACTTTCGGGGAACTGGCAAAGTTGTTTTCCAAAACAGCCATTGAAGTCTGTGAGGGTCAGCAGTATGACATCGATTTTGAAACGCGGGACGATGTAAGCATTGAGGAATACCTAAAAATGATCGAGTACAAAACGGCTGTTTTAGTGGGTGCTTCCCTAAAAATGGGTGCCATAGTCGCAAAAACTTCCGAAGAAAACCGCGAGAAGATCTATGAATTTGGGCGGCTTTTGGGAATTGCTTTTCAGCTACAGGATGATTACCTGGATGCCTTTGGGGATCCGGAATCCTTCGGAAAACAAGTGGGTGGCGACATTATCGAAAACAAAAAGACTTTCTTGTACCTAATTTCTCTTCAGGAAGCAGCCCCGACGGAAGCAATCCAGCTGGAGCATTTATATTCTATCGATCCAACAGACGTGAATGGAAAAATAGATGCCGTAAAGCACCTTTTTGAGAGGTGTGGTGCGGCAGAACTTACCCGCCGGGAAATCGAAAAATATACCAGCCAGGCTTTTGAGGTGCTGGAAGGATTGGATCTGGATTCAGAAAAGAAATCTTTGCTTTACAATTTTGGCAAAAACCTGATGCACAGGCAGGTGTAATCAAAAATAAACACTCACAAAAGGCATATAGGCGTTTCGATACATACTTTTGTCCTGGTCGTAGAGCACGTCATATCTTATCCCCATCGTAAGGTTTCCGGTAGTGTAACCGGCACCCAGGAAAAGGGCGGGATACCAATAAGATTCTTCCCTGTTTCCTCCCTCTAGTGAAATTGACCTGGAAATGTAATTTTCTTCAAATTCTGTTGAAAGCTGGATCGAAGGCAATGGCCTGAAGAGGCCAATAATACTGCCGGTGATCGCATACGCGGTGTACCTGGGCGCATTGGTGAAAGAACCTGCGACGCCCGTGCCGGCAGATGCAAATTTGTTAAAATCATATACGGCTTTAGGGGCCAGGAACCCGCTAAGATAGTCGTCACTAAAATTCGCGCCCAGACTTCCGCCGAATCGAACATTGTCCCAAAAAGCCGGTTTTGGATAAGAAATTTCCTGTGCAAACACATTGGAATAAGTGCTAATTAGAAAAAAAAGAAAAAGGAAAACAGGCTTTTTGTTGCTGAAGATGAGGTTCATATTGTTAAAAATTTTCTAACTGTAAAGCAAATATATGAAATGCACCTAGGCATCTTTTTTAAAAATTGTACTTTTGGCTTGTTTTGCAACAATAGAAACAGAAGTTTCAAATTTTATGGACAAATATTCATTTTTAAATGCCGCACACACCTCTTACTTTGCGGAATTATACGACCAATATTTACAATATCCCGATAGTGTAGAACCTAGCTGGAGGGCCTTTTTCCAGGGTTTTGATTTTGGAATGGAAAGCGCATCTCCGGTTCAAAATTTTATTGAAGATCCGGAGAATGGGGAGCCTATTGAAATGCCCGATTCTGTCATAAAAGAATTTCAGGTAGTAAAACTTATCGAGGGCTATCGAACGCGAGGTCATCTTTTTACAAAAACGAATCCTGTACGGGAGCGAAGAAAATATAGGCCTACCCTGGATATTGAAAATTTTGACCTTCGGGAAAGTGACCTGGACCAGACTTTCAATGCGGGGGAAATTTTGGGGATTGGCCCTGCCACTTTAAGGGAGATCATTGGTCATCTTGAAAAAGTATACTGCGACTCCATAGGGATCGAGTATATGTACATTCGTAACCCAAACGAGATCAAGTGGATACAGGACAAGCTGGACATTAATGAAAATCAGCCAAAATTTACTGCCGATCAAAAAAAGCATATTTTAAGGAAGTTGAACGAAGCTGTTTCGTTTGAAAATTTCCTCCATACAAAATACGTAGGTCAGAAAAGGTTTTCGCTGGAAGGAGGGGAATCTTTGATCCCAGCGTTGGATGCAATTATTGAAAACGCCGCAGAACTGGGGGTGAAAGATTTTGTGATGGGTATGGCCCACCGCGGAAGATTGAGTACGCTCACCAACATTTTTGGGAAGAGCCCAAAAGATATTTTCAGTGAATTTGACGGAAAAGATTATGAGCAGGATATTTTTGACGGGGATGTGAAATACCACCTCGGCTGGACTTCCTGTCGCCAAACCGAGAGCGGAAAAGAAATAAACATCAACCTTGCCCCAAACCCTTCCCACCTGGAAGCGGTGGGTGCAGTGGTGGAAGGGATAACCCGCGGGAAACAGGATCGACATTACAAAAACAAATCTTCAGAAGTCCTGCCCATTATTGTGCACGGCGATGCAGCTATTTCTGCCCAGGGAATTGTTTATGAAGTTGTGCAAATGGCGCAGCTGGAAGGTTATAAAACCGGAGGCACCATTCACATCGTGGTCAATAACCAGATTGGCTTTACCACGAATTACCTGGATGGCCGCTCCTCAACCTATTGTACAGATGTGGCCAAGGTGACACTTTCTCCCGTGCTGCATGTGAATGCCGATGATGCCGAAGCCGTGGTGCACGCGGTGCTTTTTGCCCTTGACTTCAGGATGACTTTTGGAAGGGATGTGTTTATTGACCTTTTGGGCTATAGGAAATACGGGCACAATGAAGGCGATGAACCCCGTTTTACCCAACCCAAGCTTTACAAAGCGATTAGCACGCATAAAAATCCGCGGGACATCTATACAGAAAAACTTAAGGCAGAGAAGGTCATTGACGATGGCTTTGTTAAAAAACTTGAGGAGGATTATAAGAAAAAGCTGGAAGAAAACCTCGAAGATTCAAGAAAAGAGGAGATTACCAAGGTTACCCCGTTCATGCAGGATGAATGGGAAGGTTTTGAAAATGTGGACGAGACAAGGATGATGGAAGAAGTGGACACCACAGTTGATATGGATATGCTCACTGAAGTGGCCAATGTGGTGTCAAAATTGCCCGAGGACAAGAAATTCCTTAGGAAGATCAAAAAGCTCATCGACCTGCGCCACACCATGTTCTTTGAAACCAATAGTTTGGACTGGGGAATGGCAGAAATGCTGGCCTACGGCACACTTTTAAAAGAAGGTTATTATGTAAGGATGAGTGGACAGGATGTGGAAAGAGGAACTTTTTCTCACCGTCACGCAGTGTTGAAAGTCGAAGACAGTGAAGAAGAGATTATCCTGCTCAACCATTTGGAAGGGATCGATGGGGAGTTTAATATCTATAACTCTTTATTATCTGAATATGGGGTGGTGGGATTTGATTATGGGTATGCGATGGCAAGCCCCAACACGCTCACCATTTGGGAAGCGCAATTTGGGGATTTCAGTAACGGTGCCCAAATTATGATCGACCAGTATATCTCTGCAGCCGAAGACAAATGGAAGCTCCAGAATGGACTCGTAATGTTCCTGCCTCATGGGTATGAAGGCCAGGGAGCAGAACACTCTTCCGGAAGGATGGAAAGGTACCTTCAGCTATGTGCAAAAGACAATATGTTTGTGGCTGATGTGACAACACCTGCCAATATGTTTCATCTTTTGAGAAGGCAAATGAAGGTGAATTATAGAAAACCACTAATCGTTTTTACCCCCAAAAGTTTGTTGAGACATTCAAAAGTGATTTCAACCAAAGAAGAATTCGCAAATGGAAGTTTCCAGCCTTTAATCGATGATCCAGACGCATCGGTGGATAAAATTAAATCCCTTGTTTTCTGTACAGGCAAATTTTACTACGACCTTTTGGAACATAGGGAAGAAGAAAACCGTGAAGATGTGGCACTGGTTAGGATCGAACAGTTGTTTCCACTGCCCGGGCAAAGGATCAAAGAGGTGACTGAAAAATATAAAAATGCCGATGATGTGGTTTGGGCCCAGGAAGAACCGAGGAACATGGGGGCTTATGCCCATTTGTTGCTACATTTGGAGGAAGCAAAGAACTTTAGGGTGTGTAGTAGGAAATTCTACGGTTCGCCAGCTGCAGGTAGTTCGGTACGGTTCAAGAAGCGCCATAAAAGGGTGATAGATGCCGTTTTTGACAAGGATATAGAGGTAAGCGTAAAATAATTATAAAAATATTCCGCCGGTCAAGAAAAGCCGGCATGAAAAATAAAAAGATAAAATCATGGCTTTAGAAATGAAAGTCCCATCTCCGGGAGAATCGATAACCGAAGTTGAAATAGCCCAGTGGCTGGTATCAGATGGGGATTATGTTGAAAAGGATCAGGCGATAGCCGAAATAGATAGCGACAAGGCAACTTTAGAGCTTCCCGCTGAGGCTAGTGGGATTATCACCTTAAAAGCTAAAGAAGGGGATGCGGTTGCTGTGGGCGAGGTAGTGTGTTTGATCGATACAGATGCGCCCAAACCTAAAGGGGATAGTGATTCTGCGAAAGAAGTCACGAAAGAGGAGGAGGAGGTCACTTCAGTCAAAGGAGAGGAACTGGAGTCTTCCAAAAAAGATAACGAAAAAGCAGAGGCCAAGAAAGAAACACCTTCCAGGCCTTCAACCCAGGAACAAAAGCAGGATACATACGCTACAGGCAGTCCTTCGCCTGCAGCCAAAAAGATTCTGGATGAGAAAGGCATGGATTCAAAATCTGTTTCTGGTACCGGCCGTGATGGCAGGATTACCAAAGACGATGCGGTAAATGCAAAACCTTCTATGGGCACGGCCGGAAAAGGGAAAAGAGGGGAGAGCCGTAAAAAAA
>JAGXIM010000035.1 GCA_024635665.1 Salinimicrobium sp.
CATACTATCCAAAAATGTCATTTCAGCAATAAATTTTCCGGGTTAGCTATGAAATAAAACTTTTCACTTCAGCTTCAAATCATTAAATTTGCGATTGCCGATGAATACTGGCAAAACTTAAATAAACAGAGAGAGTATGTTCGATAGTTTAAGCGATAAGTTAGATAATGCTTTACATGTCTTAAAAGGACACGGCCAGATTACCGAAGTAAACGTTGCCGAAACTTTAAAGGAAGTGAGACGAGCATTGGTGGATGCCGATGTCAACTATAAAATAGCAAAAGAATTCACCAATATAGTCAAGGAAAAGGCGCTGGGCCAAAACGTGCTTACCGCTTTGAAACCGGGGCAAATGATGGTGAAGCTTGTGAAAGACGAACTCACTCAACTCATGGGTGGGGATGCTGAAGGCATTGACCTTTCCGGGGATCCTTCGGTGATTTTGATGTCTGGCCTTCAGGGAAGTGGGAAAACCACTTTTTCTGCGAAACTGGCGAACTATCTCCAAACTAAAAAGAACAAGAAACCGTTGTTGGTGGCTTGTGATATCTATCGTCCTGCGGCGATCAATCAATTACATGTGGTTGGGGAGCAGGTAGGCGTTGAGGTGTATAGTGATGAGGGCAATCAGGATCCGGTTGCTATTTCCAAAGCAGCGATTGCACATGCCAAAGCAAACGGGCATAATGTGGTGATTATCGACACTGCGGGTCGTTTGGCCATTGATGAGGTCATGATGACCGAAATTGCGAATATCCACAGCGCCATTCAGCCTCAGGAAACTCTTTTTGTAGTGGATTCCATGACGGGACAGGATGCAGTAAATACTGCAAAAGCTTTTAATGAGCGGCTGAATTTTGATGGAGTGATCCTCACAAAATTGGATGGAGATACCCGTGGGGGGGCTGCGATTTCGATTAAATCTGTAGTCAATAAACCTATAAAGTTCATTGGTACCGGTGAGAAAATGGATGCGATGGATGTTTTCTATCCTTCGCGGATGGCCGACCGAATTTTAGGAATGGGGGATGTGGTGTCCCTTGTAGAACGGGCGCAGGAGCAATATGATGAAGAAGAAGCGCGAAAGCTTCAGAAGAAGATCGCCAAAAACGAGTTCGGATTTGACGATTTTCTGAACCAGCTTCAGCAAATCAAAAAGATGGGGTCTATGAAAGACCTCATGGGAATGATCCCCGGCGCTGGAAAAATGCTGAAGGATGTCGAGATTGATGATGACGCTTTTAAGCCTATCGAAGCCATTATTCATTCCATGACCCCCGAGGAAAGATCCAGGCCATCCTTAATTAATGCCAGCAGGAAGAAACGGATTGGGAAAGGTTCAGGTACTTCGGTTCAACAGGTGAATCAGTTACTAAAACAGTTCAACCAAATGAGCAAAATGATGAAGATGATGCAAGGTGGTGGCGGCCAGAAGATGATGCAAATGATGAAGGGGATGAAGTAAGCCCCCTAGCCCCCAAAGGGGGAACTGGACAGGGTGTAAAATTAAATAATTTCAAGAAACCTCATATTTCAAACTCCTCCCGATTCTGGAGATTGGGAGTTAACACATTTGCAAATGACAATCCTCGACGGTAAAAAAGTAAGCAACGAAATCCAGGAAGAAATCGCTCTGGAAGTTCAAAAAATGAAAAATAACGGGGAGAAAGTTCCTCACCTGGCTGCAATAATCGTGGGAAATGATGGCGCGAGTCTCACCTACGTTAATAGTAAAGTCCGGGCGTGTAAAAGGGTGGGATTTGAATCTTCCGAATACCGGATGTCCTCCAATACCAGCGAACTCAAACTGCTTGCGAAGATCGAAGAGTTGAACAAGAATGATGATATTGATGGCTTTATCGTTCAATTGCCGCTACCCCCGCAGATAAATACCCAAAAAGTTTTATTAGCAGTGGATGCCGATAAAGATGTTGATGGTTTCCATCCCACCAACTTCGGAAAAATGTCTTTGGACATGAGTTCCTTCATTCCGGCCACTCCTTTCGGGATTCTGGAATTGCTGGAGCGCTACGATATCCCTACCAAAGGAAAGCATACTGTGGTTATTGGCCGTAGTTACATCGTGGGAAGGCCTATGAGCATTCTAATGGGACGCCAGGGTTTCCCGGGAAATTCAACAGTGACCCTCACCCACGAATTCACTAAAAATATTACCCAAATTACTTCGCAGGCCGATATTATTATCATAGCGGTAGGGATTCCTCACTTTTTGAAAGCCGAAATGGTAAAAGATGATGCTGTTATAATTGATGTCGGCATCACCCGTGTTCCTGATGATTCTAAACCCAGGGGATACCGTATTTCTGGTGATGTGGATTTTGAGAATGTTAGTAAAAAGGCAAGTTATATCACGCCAGTGCCAGGCGGAGTGGGACCAATGACAATAGCCATGTTATTAAAAAACACATTATTGGCAAAGGAAACCCACCGCGCAAAGCAATTGCAAAAAGACTAGTTTCAAAAAAGGCTTTTTAAACTAAACTTTTTTTTTCCAGATTTTGCTTCCTCGATCTTCCAATCAAGATACGAGTGTAGATCGCTTTGGATGAACCTTAAAATAATGGCGAATATTGCGAAGTCATCTACGTAACCCACACCTGGAAGGAAGTCGGGGATCAAATCCAATGGATTGAGCACGTACAACAGCGCCAATCCCATTGAAGCCACAGTAAACCATGGAACCTGGGTATAAACCCCATTCTTGTAGTCTTTTAACATTCCAAACATGAGTTTTCCCAATTCCGCAAACTTCTTTAGTGTCGAAGAATTCATTTTTTTATCAATCTCTTCCCGGTTATCCATGACCATGTTAAGATCGCCATCATCAATCTTCGAAATTTCACTGTTGAGGTAATCTTTATTGATCTTCTTTTTTACGTCTTCCAGCATAATTTTATTTTTTGATTATAATTTCTGTTCTGTTTTTCCGTATTCGTGTTTGTATATCTTTAATATAAGCAAAAATAGGGACACAAGCAATGGGCCGAAAATAAGCCCAATGAACCCAAAAAGTGGGACCCCCACCACAACACCAAATAGCGTGATCAATGGGTGCACACTGGCCAATCTATTAAGGATGTAAAGCCTTAAGATATTGTCGGTAATCCCTACGACCACAAATCCGTAGATTAGGATAAAAATCCCCTGCCATTCCATTCCCTGGGAAAAAAGCAAAATGGCAACGGGAATAATGCCAATAGCGGTTCCAATAAAAGGTACCATAGCGCCAATTCCGGTAATTATGAACCAGAAAAATGGATCGGGCACACCAACAATCAGAAACCCAATTAAAGCTATAACTCCCTGGAAAAAGGCAACCAAAGGAATTCCCAGCGCATTGGACTTCACCAATTCATCCCCTTCATCGGCTATTGTCTTGAGGTTGTTTTCTCCTAGTGGGATATAGGATATCATCAAAGTCTTTAAGATGTCCCTGTTGACCAACATGTAATAGAGCATAAAATACATGATGCCTATTGCAATAAATGCATTAAACGTGCCCACGCCCAAAGACTGGAGGTTGGCCGAAAGCCAGTTGGCAACCCGCGAAGTATCTATATTCTGGCTCAAATCGTATGCTACGTACTTTTCCAATTCATTCACCTGAACTTTAATTACCTGGATTACCTTTTCGGAATTGGCCACGGCTTTTCCGACTTTGGAAGTAAGCATTAGAATGGTAAGTGATATTGGCACCAGGATCCCAATAAAAGAAAGGAACATGAGAAAAGAAGCGGCCACAGGCGGTTTCCAACCTTTGGTCACCAACTTGCGCATTGAGTTTTTTAAAACAACAAAAAGAGTAATGGCACCTAAAATTCCGGAGAGATAGGGGATGATCTCCTTGAAAATTAAAACCAGCATGAAAAAAATGAGAAGTAGTACGAACAGTTGCCGTACCAGCGAAGGTTTTAATTTATTCATATATGCGGGTTGATTTTATTTAGCAAATAACTGTTCAATGTTTTTAAAAGCTTTGAACTCCAAAGCATTTCCGCAGGGATCCCTGAAGAACATCGTGGCTTGTTCCCCTGTTTTTCCCCTGAACCGGATGTAAGGCTCAATAACAAATGAAACTTTTTTGCTTTTTAATTCTTCTGAAAATTTCTGAAAGGTTTCCCACTCCAGTACTACTCCAAAATGCGGGATAGGTACGTCTTTTCCGTCTACGGGATTGCTGGCGGGAACTTCTTGTCCAGCTTTTTCCTTATAGTGGATCACCAGTTGGTGTCCAAAAAAGTTGAAATCCACCCAATGCTCATCACTTCTTCCTTCTTCACAACCTAAGGTTTCCCGGTAAAACTTCCTCGCCTTTTCAAGATCGTCTACAGGAATAGCCAGATGGAAAGGTTGAATTTTGTGCATATTAATGGTTTCTTAAAGCGTTTATCAATTCTTTTTTGCTCATTTTTGAACGTCCCTCAATCCCCACTTCTTTGGCCTTCTGATAAAGATCTTCCTTGCTGCGATCTTCATATTTGTCAGATTTCCCACCTTTTTTTCCTGAATTCGGAGAATTGGCAATTCGGGCAGCTTTTTCCTTGCTGGCTCCTTCATCACGAAGCGCCTCATACTGGTCTTCGTTCTTGATCCTGTTGTCTGGCATGTTTTTATTTTAAAAGTAGGTAGATAAAGAGAAAAATACGCTTAAGGATCTGTTAAGATTCCTTCTTTCGGCGATCAATCCTCTTAAACCCCTTAGGTTCTTTTTGAGCAGGACGCTTTTCAGAATTTTTATCCTCTTTGGTGCTTGACTCCTTTTTCTTTAATGAAGGTTTGGATGAAGGCAGGGAAGCATCTTCGGTTTTTGTGGATTCTTCGGTTAGATCAATTAAATCTGAAAGTTCTTTGGAGGTCAAATCCCGGTATTTCCCGATGGGAGTGTCGAGCTGAATATTCATAATCCGGATCCTTTTCAGGTTTACCACCTCAAATCCCAAATATTCGCACATTCGTCGGATTTGCCTGTTCAGTCCCTGGGTAAGCACGATCCTAAAGACGTATTTACTTAATTGTTCTACTTCACATTCGCGGGTTACGGTGTCTAAAATGGGAATTCCGTGAGACATTCTTTTGATAAAATCTTCGCTTATAACCCGATCCACCGTAACCACGTATTCCTTCTCATGATTATTCCGCGCTCGTAGGATCTTGTTGACGATATCCCCATCATCTGTCAACAGGATGAGCCCCTGGCTGGGTTTATCGAGCCTTCCCACAGGAAAAATGCGGGTTGGGTAATTGATGAAATCAACAATATTGTCTTTTTCTTTAGGATTCGTGGTGCACACAATTCCCACAGGCTTGTTGAATGCCAGGTAAACATTGTCTTTTTTGGGCGGGACGATCAATTCCCCATCAACATGGACTTCATCATCGGGTGTCACTTTTGTCCCCATTTCAGGAACTATTCCGTTGATGGTTACCCTTCCCTGTTCAATAAGCTTATCAGCTTTTCGGCGGGAGCAGAAGCCAACTTCACTTAAATATTTATTGAGACGGGTAAGGTTATTCGAAGCCATTCACTGTTTTTGAGGATTGGACAGGGGGATTTTAGTCCCAGTCTATCATAAAATATTTGATCTTGGCATCATCAGGGATTTGGGAAGCCTGGATACGCGTTTGGGTGTCATACCTAAGTTCTGCCGGGAGCTGTTTCTTATCAATGGTAACATACGCATTGAGGTCGTCAATAAAAATAACAGCCGCGCTCAATGTGTTTTCGATTCTTGAAATATTGTAATTCTCAAAAATATCCTTAAAAGTACTCGCTGTGCTTAAACCTTTGGCCGTTTTAAAACGCGGATCCAAAACCTGGATAAAACCTACAGTACTTGTGGAATCGAACGCCTGTACCGGCTCCAGAAGGAGAAGTTTTTTCCCCTGGCGATCGTAGATCCCAATCTCATTGTTCTTGCGGTACAAATCATCGTCATTTACCTGCCTTACAATCGAATCCTGGGCGAACACAGAATCCAGTTTATTGATCTTAACATCTTTTGTCAACATACCAATATTTGTTGGTCCAATAAGGTAAGGATCCTGTTCTTTCTCACAGGAAATGAAAATGAACAAAATAAAAAGTATAAATGAGAGGCTTTTTTTCATGGTTAGGTTTCTCTGTTATTTCATTAATTTATTTAAGATGCCCATCACACCCCTTATAAAACTGGCGCTGGTAAGCACTTTTACAATGGTTTTTTGGGAATTGGCCGAAGTATTTCGTTGACGTCTGGAAGTTGTTTTCTCAAGTTTTTTCCTTTCCTGGTGGGCTTTTTCCTTTGCTTTTTCAATATCTGCCCGCTCTATTTTATGTGTAAGGATCTCGTAGGCACTTTCCCTGTCAATTTCCTGGTTGTATTTTTCTTTTAATTCTGAAGATTCTGTTAGTTCTTTAAGTTCATCTTTTGAAAGTATATCCATTCGGCTCACAGGTGCCCTTAGCATAGTTGCCGCCAGGGGCGAAGGTTTTCCTTTCTCATCCAAGGCTGAAATCAAAGCTTCCCCGATTCCTAACGTAGTTAGCTCGTTTTTGGTATCGTAAAATTCTGAAATCGGATAATTTTCTGCTGCCAGTTTTATGGCTTTTCGGTCTTTTGCTGTAAAAGCCCGCAGGGCGTGTTGGATTTTCAATCCCAGTTGGCCTAATATTTCTGCTGGCACATCGGTGGGATCTTGCGTGACAAAATACAGACCGACCCCTTTAGATCTAATAAGTTTTACAATACTCTCTATTTGATCCAGAAGGGCGCTTGAAGCTTCGTCAAAAAACAAATGCGCTTCATCTATAAAAAGCACAAGTTCAGGTTTGTCACTATCACCTCTTTCAGGAAAAGTACTGTAAATTTCCGCCAGCAGGCTCAGCATGAAGGTAGAAAAGAGCTTCGGTCTATCCTGTATATCGGTAAGCCTTAAGATATTTATATAACCATGTCCATCTTTATTTTTCCGAAGCAGGTCCTGTACTTCAAAAGATTTCTCTCCAAAAAATTTATCTGCGCCCTGTTGCTCCAGGGCCACGATTTTCCGGAGGATTGCGCCGGTCGAAGCCGCAGAAATACGTCCATAGGCACTTTCAAACTCTTCTTTCCCAGCTTCGGTGGTGAATTGGAGGATCTTCTTGAGGTCTTTTAAATCGAGTAGGGGCAAATGTTTATCATCACAATATTTGAAAACTACCGAAATAATACCACTTTGTGTTGGGGAAAGTTCGAGGATCCGGGAAAGTAGCACGGGGCCAAATTCGCTCACCGTCGCCCGCATCCGGATGCCGTTTTGTTCAGACAGGCTTAAAATTTCTACTGGAGAAGATGCAGGTTCAAAAGGGAAAGCCAGTTTTTTGTGGCGTTCATACAAAAAAGCTTCCCCTAAAGATGGCTTCGCGAGCCCGCTCAGATCCCCTTTTACATCCATCAAAAGTACAGGAACTCCCTTTCTGGAAAGGTTTTCAGCAAGAATTTGCAACGTTTTGGTCTTTCCTGTTCCCGTGGCACCTGCAATGAGACCATGCCGGTTCATGGTTTTTAAAGGCAGCTTTACCGCGGCCTCAGGGAAAACCTGTCCTTTGTGCATGGCCGCACCTAAATAAATAAAATCCCCTTTTGGCTGGTAGCCTGCAGAAATAGTATCGATAAAATGCTGTTTTTGGAACACCTCTAATTTTTTATAAAAGTAAGGATTGTAACCCAAAAACGCGGGCACAACTTTTACTGAAGTTTTTTCTTCTATTTCACTGCGGGCATTAGGAGCTCAATAGTTCCTGCATTTGCATTGATTTCGGCAGGGATTCCATTGGGAAGTGTCACATTATCATCTATATGGCCTATCATCGCGCCTGTAAAAGCCGGAATTCCCAGAGGTTTGATGTAATGATCTATGACTTCTTCAAGAGTTAGGGAACCATAACCACTTCCACCGGGCTCGCAGTCGGTGCATTTTCCAAAGACAAACCCACCTATTTGTTCTAAAACCCCGCCCAATTTCAACTGGGACATCATTCTGTCCACCGCATAAATTTTTTCTCCAATATCTTCGAGGTACAGGATTTTACCTTGCCAGTCTTCGGGAAAATAGGGCGTTCCCATAATGCCGGTAAGTACCGAAAGGTTCCCACCCAAAAGCTGGCCTTTTGCGATTCCGGGGGTAATTGTTCGTATCCTGTTATTGATTTGAGCGAGTTGATCCCCTTTTTCTGAAGGGTTTTCAAAAAGCACAGCTTCTTTCTCAAAAAGCAACTTTTTGAGGTGTGAAGCCGAAAATGAGTTCCAGGTGGAAACCGCAACAGGTCCGTGGAAAGTCACCAAACCGGTTTTTTTATGGATGGCCAGGTGCAGCGCGGTTATATCGCTGTAACCAATGAAAATTTTCGGGTTTTTGGCAATAACTTCATAATCGAGTTTGTCGAGGATCCTGGCAGCTCCCGATCCACCACGAAGCGCAATAATTGCCTCGATTTCGTCATTTTTGAACATTTCCATCAGTTCCATCGCCCGTTCTTCGTCGGTTCCTGCGAGATGACCGTACCTGCTTTTGGTGAAGTCCCCGAATTTCACTTTTAGCCCCATGGCTTCAAAAGATTCCCTTGCAATTTCATAAGGTTCAGTCTCAAAAATGGCACTTGCGGGACTTATTATTCCAATGGTGTCGCCAGGTTTAAGCCCTTTGGGAATAATTATATCTTTTGGGATATTTTCGGAAACATTGGTTGTGATGCTCCCAAAAGGATTCAGCGGTAAAAAAAGGCTGCCAATCCCGACATTCCTGATGAATTTTCTCCTTTCCATCTAATGGTTATTTGTCATACAAGTTAATATTTGTCCCCGATTTCCCGCAGTACCCGCTCCATTTCTGCTTTTATAACTGCAGATGGTACTGTAAAATTGTTATTCATAAAACTAAAGATGAGCATTTTTCCCTTTTTGGTTTTCAGGAAACCGCTGAGGTTGTAATTGTTGCTCAAAGAGCCTGTTTTGGCAAAAATAAAAGGTTCGGGGGCATAAAATTGTTCCTTCAAAGTTCCTGTTTTTCCGCCAACCGGTAAAGTTGCAAAAAGTTCCTCATAAGGAACTTCATTTTTTATCTTTTCAAGTAGTTTCACCATGCTGCGGGGTGTAACGAGATTATACCTGGACAAGCCTGAGCCATCGACCCACACCGGTTCATCTGGAAGATCTTTTAAATAATTTTCCTTCATGTAATTAATGGCGATCTTCGTCTGGAAAGTATCAGAAAGCTCGTTTGCCGCCAGGAGCAGGATTTGTTCAGCGATGAAGTTGTCGCTATTCTCGAGCATTTGCTTGTATAGGCTATCGGTGGGAATGCTAAAAATAGTTTCCGGAAATGCCATTTTTGGATGGGTAGAAAGCAGTTCCACGTTTTGGTGGAGGGTATCTTTCAGTAGTTTTACGAGTAGTTGAGGAGACGTTTGGAAGGGGGTTTTTTGGCTGGTTTC
>JAGXIM010000152.1 GCA_024635665.1 Salinimicrobium sp.
GACAATTCTGCCACCAACCAACTTATAGATTTGGCGGGAATTTCAGAAGTCAATAAAACTCTGAAGAGCCTGGGAATGAAACAGACGCTGCTTCAGCGAAAAATGATGAATTCTTCGGCTTCTGCGAGAGGGGAGGAGAACCTGGCAACGCCAGCAGAGGCAGCCAGTATACTTCGGCTTTTGTACAAAGGAGAATTCATAGATCCATCTGTGTCCCAGGAAATTATTGAGATCCTGAAAAAAACTGACAGAGAAGACAGCCGTGTTGCTGTCGGAATTCCTGAAAATGTAGAAATAGCATTTAAACCCGGTTTTATTGATGGCGTTTCGGTAGAATGGGCTATTGTGTTTCTGCAACAGCGTCCTTATGCTATAGCACTTATGGAAAGCTATAAAGTAAATGGTGAGGCTGAAGAAGTAATGGAAGATGTATCTAAAATTCTTTACAATTATTACTGGAGAATTGGGAATGCCAGTGAATATGGTACCTATGTAGATCCAGCACTGAAAAATTAATACCTTCCAAAAAGCCGTTTTTTGAGCTATCTTTTTAATCCTGACTAAAATGTTTACCTTACTAATCAATGTGATCTAATAACGCCCATAGGATCATTCAGCTGGTGCAGAGCGGTGTTTTTATCCCTTTAGAAACCTCGACGAAATCTGTGGTTTCATTCCTTCTTAAATCAGCTTAAAAAGCCGTGAAAATATTTTCGCCCCCGGTGGGCAAAACGAAATCAAGGTCTGTCCGGGCATTGATATCATTTACCGTTCTTTGCAGGTCTTCTTCGGCCACTCCGTTTGGAGAGCCAATATGAGTATCTGTGACAAAAGCAAATTTAAATTCCTGTGCCTGGAGCGTGAGGCTGATGAAATACAGGATTGCGAAAAAAGTCTATTTTATTTCGGTAAGTTTTAAATTAATATAGAAGAAACCGGGCTCTTTTTTGCCTGAAGCTTTCTAATCCAGCTTTCCGCTTTGCAATAATCTCTTCGGGGGAATTTCCTGCATCCAACATCTCTCTGACTTCAGAAGTTCCTAAAAGTCCGTCGATGCGAACCTGTCGCCACTCAAATTTTTCAGGATAAAGGGTATTTAATGCGTGAAGAATGTAGATCCCTGCCTCAGCCGATTGGAATCTATCACGATCGGTAACGATCATTTCCACTCCATTCACCTTCTCGCCCAGAAACTTTGGGGGATAGATCTCAATGCCTTCTACGATACTATCCGGGATAAAAGTCGTTGATTTGAATTCTATTCCTTCCAGGTCATAATTGTTCAAGTGTTCTGCCAATTTCTGTCCATCCACCCAGGGAGCCCCAAAATGCTCGAATGGATATAAAGTTCCGCGTGCTTCGGAATAGTTTGTTCCTTCCAGCAAAGTTGTTGCCGGATAAACTGTGGCCGTCTGCAGCGTAAGCATATTGGGAGATGGCTTTATCCATGGAAGACCAGTTTCGTCATACCATTGTTGCCGGCTATAATTCTGGAGTGGAATTACCGTGAGATCTGCTTTTTTGAGCCCTTTTTCTTTACGTTCCCCGTTGTACATTTTAGCCAGTTCGCCAATTGTCATTCCATGCGTAATAGGAATAACTCCTATCCCTTTTTCCGGCTCCAGTGCTTTTCCAACGGGGCCATCAACATATTTTCCGGTTATGGGGTTGGGTCGATCTAATACCACAAAAGGAATGTCTGCTTCCGCGGCTGCTTCCTGTACCATCAGCATTGTTTTTATATAAGTATAGTATCTGGCGCCGACGTCCTGAATATCAAAAACAAGTATATCTACCTTCTTCAGCATCTCAGGCGTTGGCTTGCGCACTGTTCCGTAGAGGGAAATAATAGGGACTCCCGTTTTTGGATCTGTGGCATTGGCGACGTGGCTATCTTCTTCCCCCCGAAGGCCATGCTCAGGGCCAAACAGTAATGTGAGTTCGCTTTCAGGATGTTGATTGATGACATCGATCAAATGTTCTCCATTAGGGAGCAAGCCCGTGTGGTTTGTAACCAGCCCCACTCGTTTCCCTTTGATCAGGTGTTCAAAACCTTTTGAAAGAAGTTGTTCTGCCCCAACTTTCACTCTGGTATTATCGAGCCCGCTTACATTCTTCCTGAGTTGAGGGATCAGTTTATAAAGGTCTTCTCCCGGACATGTTGTCCCGGCCTGATCTTTATGTCCTGAAATATCTTCGGCGGCAATCTTATATTTTTTTGCCAGGGCCATCACCACCTTCTCAAAATTTTTATACTGGAGATCTGAGATCTTTTCTTTCTGAAAATTCCCTTCTACTACAATGAGAGCATGGCCTGTGAGATCATAATCTGTATTGGAATCCCCTTCATACTGAAGTTCTCTACCTTCGGCCACGGTACCATCAGCTGCAATGTAGAAATGGTAAGGTACATCTGGCCAGGGTTTCTTGGGCGTCACCCCATCGCCGAGAACTCCCTCTGTATAAGAAAATCTCTGTAGTGCCTGAAGTTTTTTCGCAGCAGTTTTCTCGAGGTTCTGATTTGTACCAGTGTGGTGAATAGTGATGTATTCAGGAATATGTCTCGTAACTGTCTTTTTTGGGGGTTGAGCATTCCATTCTTCTCGTGTGACCATGTCCAGTCCATCTACTTCGATCTGTGCTACTCCCTGAAATCCCATCAGGAAAAGAGTCTCAAAAGCTAAAAAAGAAAAGAACCTGTTCATGGCGGATAAATTTTATAGGTATTTCTGGTATAAATTGTATAAGATCTTTAGATCCTCATCTGTTAATTCAACATTTATATCCTTCTGAATAAAGTGCAGTTTAAATGCTTTGATCGCGGCATTCAGATCACTCACGTCATATCCAATTACCCGGAGGGCGAGTTTAGGGTCTATAGTGAGGTGGATACTGTCTGAAGCGCTTCCGTTTTCGAAAATTTCATTTTCGGCGACTTCGATTTTTCTTATGGCTTCGGAAGGAACAATGCTGTCGCCTATCACTTTTGGACTTACTTCAATGTCGTCATACCAATACCCAAAACCTTTTTCAGCCAGTCTTTTCCAGGGAAAGGTCACATTAGGATCTACTTTTCTTGTGGGTGCAATGTCTGAGTGGCCTATGAAATTAGCAGTAGGGATTCCGTGTCTTTCCTTCAACACCTCCAACAGCTCCAAAAGGCTTTCTATTTGAGCTTCATCAAAAGGTTCGTATCCGTTATTGTCCAATTCGATCCCAATAGAAGAAGAATTAAGATCGGTGTTATTTCCCCAAGTTCCTGCTCCTGCATGCCAACCTCTGTAGTAGTCGTTGAGCATGTGGTAAATATCTCCGTCCCTTCCTATCACGTAGTGAGAACTCACAGAAGTACGGGGAAGGGTAAAGGTCTTGAGAGTATGTTCTACGGAGTTTTGCGCTGTATGGTGGAGTATTACAAAGTTTGGTTTTCTCAAACTGAAATTAGTCGTCCCCACCCAGTTGTCTCCATATTGCAACATAGCTTTCTGATCATCATGTTCAGGAGGAAAGGTTCTTAATTGCTTTGCATATAACTTTGCCTGCTTTTTATGCATCCTATTGGTCTGAGAATAAGGATTGGAGGCACAGGAAGTCAGTAAAATCAGGTATATCAAGGTTATAAAAGGTATGCGATTAGTCATTATTTATACTTTGATCAAACTTCCACTTCACAAAAGCTTCCATGGCTTCGTAGTTTGCCAGGCCGAGTTTGTCATAGTTCACTGCCGTTTCCCGATTGCGCTGCTGGGCACGCACCCAGAATTCCCTTTCGTCATCCCCAGGAAATACGGGCCGATCCTTTTGGGACTGGTGTTGGAAAATAGCATTTCTTTTTCTTGCCACTTCCTGTGGGGAAAGTGGGACAGCCATTTCTATTTCATGGGTTTGGAATTCGTGCCAGGCACCCCGATACATCCATAACCAGGCTTCCCGTGCCCATTCTTCAGTTTTGCGAAGCTGCTCCATCGCCCTTATAACAATCCTGAAACATACCAGATGTGTTCCATGCGGATCGGCGAAATCACCGGCCGCAAAAATTTGATGTGGTTTCACTTGCTGGAGTAACTCCTTGGTTAATTCAACATCGAGATCGGTAACCGGATTTTTTACTGTTTTCCCTGTTTCGTAAAAAGGGAGAGCCATAAAATGGATTTTTTCATCGGGAAGGCCGGCATATCTCGCACCAGCAAGGGCTTCTGTTTTACGAATAAAAGCCTTTACGTCCCTCACTTCGGGGATATCAATTTCGTTGGGCTGTTTCTTTTCAATGAAAGTCCGCATCCCTTCATATGTCTTTTCTAAATCATTAACATCCATACCGCGGCTTTTGTTGAAATCTATGGCGAATTCCACATATCGCAGGACATCTGTATCCCACACTGCCGTATTTCCCGAAGTTTGGTATGCCACATGTACATCGTGTCCCTGATCTACCAATCTTATAAATGTTCCCCCCATTGAAATTACATCATCATCTGGATGTGGGGAGAAGATAAGGGATCTTTTTTGAGGTGGTTCTGCGCGTTCCGGGCGCTGCGAATCATCGGCGTTGGGTTTTCCCCCTGGCCATCCCGTAATACTGTGCTGAAGCTTGTTAAAAATATGAATATTTATGTCGTACGCAGGGCCTTTCTCTGTCGCAAGCTGGGCCATCCCGTTGCTGTTATAATCCTCGTCGGTTAATTTAAGGATTGGCTTATTCACTTCAGCAGACAACCAAATGACCGCTTTTTTGATAAGGGCATCGTCCCATACGCAGTCTTTCACCAGCCACGGGGTATCAAAACGGGTAAGTTCAGATGCTGCATCTGCATCTAAAACAAATTCTGTGTTTTCTGATAACTGTAGGTAAGTGGCCGGCACTTCCGCCGAGATTTCCCCTTCTACGGCTTTCTTTATAATGGAAGCTTTTTTGGTGTGCCAGGCCATTAATATAATCTCCCTCGCCTTGAAAATTGTTCCAATTCCCATAGTGATCGCCTTGGTGGGAACGTTTTCTTTCCCCCCAAAGTCTCTTGAGGCATCACGTCTGGTTAGGTCGTCCAAAGTAACCAGTCTGGTTCCGGAGTTGGGTGCAGAGCCCGGCTCGTTAAAACCAATATGGCCAGTCCTACCAATTCCAAGCACCTGCAAGTCCAAACCTCCCAGGGCACCTATTTTGTTTTCATAGCCGATACAGTATTCAGCTATATCTTCTTTTTTCAGAGTTCCGTCAGGAATATGTATATTTTCTCTTTTGATATCAATATGATCAAAAAGATTCTCATACATAAAAGTAACATAGCTTTGCTTTGATCCTGGATCCATTGGATAGTATTCGTCCAGGTTGAAGGTGATTACATTCTTAAAACTTAATCCCTCCTC
>JAGXIM010000036.1 GCA_024635665.1 Salinimicrobium sp.
CTTTTTATGCAAAGTGTGGACAGCACGCTCAAACTAAAAAGGAACTGGCTTGGAGGAATGTCCACAGGAATTGGAAAAGGTAAAAAACCAACTTCAGATATTCCTGAATCCCGCGACCTCACCCTACGCTACAGCCAGATTGTCAATGGAAAGGCCACTTCTTTTGCTTTGGAAAGTATAGCCGGGATCCCTACAACCGCACATATTTTGGGTGGTGCAGTGATGGGAAAAAATGCTTCGGAAGGGGTTATAAACAGCAAGAATGAGGTTTTTGGGTACAAGAACATGTTGGTGGTCGACGGCTCGATGATCTCTGCCAATCCAGGCGTCAATCCCAGCCTCTCCATCACCGCCATCGCTGAACGTGCAATGGACCTCATCCCCAAAAACCCAGAATTATAGGTTTAGCTTAACACCCTTTTCTTTAGAAAAAGCTGCAAGATCCCTATTTTTGGAGATACCAAAAAAGATAGCCAAAAATGGCATTTTTGAAAGGTCTAAATTGAAAAACAGTATGGTACAGGTAGATATATGGTCTGATGTGCGCTGCCCTTTTTGTTATATCGGGAAGCACAATTTTGAAGCGGGATTGGAAAAATTTCAGCATAAAGATGAAGTAGAAGTGATTTGGCACAGCTTTCAGCTGGATCCGGAGTTGAAGACGCAGCCAGACATTTCAACTGTGGATTATTTTGTGCAGGTGAAAAACGTTTCTGCCGAAGAAGCCAGGCAAATGCTGGGCGGGGCACAAAAAATGGCTTCTGAAGGCGGATTGGAGATGGATTTGGAAAGATCTATGGTTGCCAATTCCTTTAAAGCCCATCAAATAATTCAGTTGGCGAAAGAAAAAAGTTTGGCCAATGAGCTGGAGGAAGCTTTGTTCAAAACCCATTTTTCAGAAGGAAAAAATATTGATGATGAAGATGTACTGGTGGAAGCTGGAAAATCGGTAGGCCTGGATTCAGAAGAAATTCGGGAGGTTTTAAAAGAGGAAAAATATGCTTACGCGGTAAAACAGGATGAGATGCAGGCGCGGAATATTGGGGTACGCGGAGTGCCTTTTTTTGTTTTTGACAACAAATATGCGGTTTCTGGTGCACAACCTTCAGAATCTTTTCTTGAGATCCTTGAGAAAGTGTGGGATGAAAAAAAACCTTCTAAAGAATAACTTTCCAAACCAAAACCCGAAAATGCCATTTTTGGAACTTCCGGAAAAGCTGAAGCTTCTTCTATTTTTTGTGCTACACTAAATCCTGTAGGAAGAATTTTCTTCCACGGGATCTTTTATTTCTGTAGGGATTATTTGGATTATTTCTGCAATTAAGAAATCTGTATGGCTTTTAATGCTCTAAACAAGATCGGTCTTTACTGGATAGCTTCTGTATTTTTCCCCAATGGAAGCGTAATTCCATTGATTTCTTCAAAATCCTTCGCAAAGTTTCTTTTGTCCTTCATGTAACGCACGACATAGTCTTTCAATATATCTTTTTCGGAATCTGTCAGGAAATTAGACTTAGGGTCGACGGCCAGGTCGTACCAGGGAACAGGTTTGTCAAAATTATAATCTCCAATGACTATAAAAGGGTTCCCGTTGGTTAGCACGATTTGGCCTTTGTCATCGAGTTTCCATTGGTTTGCCCAGTTGTAGATTTCCAAAGCTTCCTCCTTTCGAAGCCTTACACAGCCATGGCTGGCAGGATATCCAGGTAAAGTATATTCATGTGTACCAATGCCTTCAAAATTCATAAAATTGAAATAATACGGCAATATCCAATCTTTGTTGATGGTGCTTATTTTTAGTTTTGCTTTGTAATTCCCGTAGTGGAGTCCAGCAGGGGTTTGGGTAAATTCTTTTCCAGTACTGGCAGGCCCCCAAAATTTCAACTTTCCTTTTTCGTACAACGCAACCGCCTGCACCCTTCTGGAAATAAGGACCGTCCTTGGAACGGAATCCAGAATGCTTAGAGACTTTGGAAAAGGGGAGTAATCTATAAAATTTCCAGTGAGGGTATCCGGGATCAGCAATTTGTCACCTATAGCAATCTTGTAGGCGTCTATTCTATTAAGGGCATAAATTAGTTCCTTTTCCTTTTCATTGAATTGAAGATCCAAACTATCAATCTCAGCTTGTGTGGTTAAACTGTCAAGGTAATAGGTAATTTCCAAGGCTGGAATTTCTTCTTCCTTTTCTATATTAAGCGTGTCGACCGCAGTAAGCTTATCAGAAATTTCACCCGTATTCTCAGTTTTTTCTGCTAAATCCCCCGCACAGGAAATCAGGATCCAGCCAATCATTATTAAAATGACTGGTAATTGAAACGCTCTATATATTTTCTTTTTTCCCACTGTTTTTTAAGGATGAATTCCGAATTTTATATTAGATATTTTAAAAAAATCAAAGGTATTTTCAGGTTAATAAATTTATAAAACAAGCCTGTAACACTCAATCTGGTGCAGCAAGTACGTATTATTCTGACGATTTATATTAGAGCATAAATGATGCCCAAAATCAACTGAAGAATCTTGTTTTTAATTAACAGAAAATTAATACCTTGTCCCTTCTTGAAAATCATTTGTATGAGACCTATTTTTCTTTTGTTTGTTTTATTGTTTAGCACCGGATTGCTGGCCCAGAACAACACCGTGAAGTTCGAGAGTGCGGGTATTGTCTTTACCGGGGACATCAATGTGGCCGGTACTAACAGTCAAATAGTCGAATTTACCGGAAATGTCCACTTTACAACCGATATTGTGGAGATAGACAAGGCTGAAAAGATCGTCTACGACAAAAAAACAAAGACTTTTACTATCAGCGGCTTCAGCGAATTGCTGCTCAATGGGGAAAAGAAATTAGCCTCCGATCTTGGTTCTACTACGCTGAAGATTGATTTGGGCGATTCGGTGGCTTATCTCATCGCAGATTCTAAAGCCTGTCCCGGAGGGAAAGCTAAGGGCTGTTAAGCTCGCTGCCCAGTTTAGAATTTCACCTGCCGCCACACCATCCAAAAATGTCATTTTTTCTAAACTTTTTGGTAGGTAAGGTTATACTTCAGAATTTCAATACCAACGTTTCTTGTTGGATTTGGAACCACTTCCTTTGCGTCCTTTCCTATGTTTACTGCCTTTCTTTTTGTGCACTTGTGGCGTGGCATTTTTATCCAGCAGAAATGGATTTTCTTCTTCTACAGGGATAGGTTCCCCAATTAATTTTTCAATATTCCTGATATATTCCTTTTCATCTGCACTGCAAAATGAGAATGAACCTCCCAAATTTCCTGCGCGGCCGGTACGACCAATACGGTGGACATATGTTTCCGGAAGGTTTGGAATATCAAAGTTGATCACAAAATCAAGCAAATCTATATCCAGGCCACGGGCAGCCACATCTGTAGCCACCAGAATATTGACCTCTTTGTTCTTAAACCGGTTAAGGGCAAGAGAGCGTTCACTCTGACTTTTGTCTCCATGCAAGGCTTCAGCTTGAAAACCATTTTTTAGGAGGGATTCCAGGGCTTTCTCAACCCCGAATTTTGTCCTTCTAAAAATGAGCACGGAACTTTCCTGAATAATATTCCGCATTACAAAAAGCAGTAATTCAATCTTTTGGGGCTTCGGAACCAGATAAAGTTTTTGATTCACTTCGGGGGCAGCCGAAGAAGCAGAGAGATCGATCCTTACCGGTTCCTTTAGAAAACTTTTCGCTAAATGTGCCACTTTATGGGAGATGGTAGCCGAAAACAGTAAGCGCTGTTCCACATTTGGTGATAACCGGATAATCTTTTGCACCTCATCAATAAATCCCATATCGAGCATAAGATCTGCTTCGTCAAGGACCAGTACTGAGATTTGTTCCAGGTCAACAATTCCCTGCTTCCGCAGGTCCAGGAGGCGTCCGGGGGTGGCAACCAGGATCTGTACTCCGTTCCGGAGCATGTCGATTTGTGGTTGCATAGAAGCCCCGCCAAATACCACCCCCGACTTCACTTCGGTATACTTTCCATAATTCTGAATGTTCTGCTGAATTTGCACTGCCAATTCCCGGGTAGGGCTAAGAACAAGGACCTGTAATGGCATTTTTGGACCCTCAGATTTTGTGATATTTTTGTTGAGCAAATGAAGCAGCGGAATGGCAAAGGCAGCCGTTTTACCAGTACCGGTACGGGCGCTAGCAATTACATCGTTCCTTCTTAAAATCTCTGGGATCACCTTCTCCTGCACAGGCGTGGCCTTTTGATAACCGGCCTCAACAATGGCTTGCTGTATAGGTTGTGAAAGTGGAAAATCTTCAAATAACATAGCACTTAATTTTGAACAAAGATAGGCTTAATATGCAACCCGGCATTTCTGAAGATTTTAATGAAAACTTAGCAAAAAAACGGTTTCTATCCCATCTTCGTACCAACTTTAATCTGTGGCACTTGTTTTGCAAAGGAACAAATGCAAAAAGAGGTGAAAATATTTACCATTAAAAAAATATCTGGTAAACCATCTTTTTGAGCATAAAAGAATTCTAATTTCTTCCTTAATTAAAAACGCTATATTTGCGTTCTTCTTTACGCGAAAATACGGCAAGTTGTAAGCCGGTTTAGAATAAAAATCCATCCGCTGATTCAGAAAATGCAACGTCTCATCCAGCATTTCATATAAAATATTTTAATGTCTTTTAAAAATTTACAATTAACAGAACCTATTCTTAAGGCGCTCGACGCACAGGGATACACACAACCCACACCTATTCAAAAACAAGCTATTCCACTGGTGCTCAAGGGAAGAGATTTGCTTGGCGTAGCCCAAACCGGAACAGGTAAAACTGCAGCTTTCGGGATTCCCATCCTACAGCTCCTCAACGAAAAAAAACATTCAAAAAAGGGGATTAAGTCACTTATTCTTACGCCCACCAGGGAACTTGCCATCCAAATAGATGAAAGCCTCGCGGCTTATGGGAAATATACCAGTCTTTCACATTCGGTGATTTTTGGAGGAGTTTCACAAGTAAGTCAGGTACAAAAGCTGAAGAGAGGTGTTGACGTTTTAGTCGCTACCCCAGGACGCTTACTGGACTTGATGAACCAGGGCCATGTAGACCTGAGCCATCTGGAGATCTTCGTTTTGGACGAGGCCGATAGAATGCTCGACATGGGTTTCATAAATGATGTGAAAAAGGTGATCAGGAAACTTCCGGAAAAGCGGCAAACCTTGTTTTTCTCGGCTACAATGCCAGATGAGATCCAAAACCTGGCGAATATAATGCTGAAAAACCCTGCAAAAGTAGAAGTGACACCTCCAGCTTCCACCGTGGATAAGATTGAACAGCGTATTTATTTCACCAACAAACCTGATAAGCGCAAACTATTGCTCCATCTCCTGGAATCCAACGGAATCGATAATGCTCTGGTCTTTACCCGTACGAAACACGGTGCCGATAAAGTTGCACGTTTTCTTGATAAGGCCAAAATAAAATCGGCTGCCATTCACGGAAATAAAAGTCAGAATGCCCGTCAGAATGCACTCAAAGGTTTCAAAGACGGAAAATTGAGCGTCCTGGTAGCTACTGATATTGCTGCAAGGGGAATTGACATTGACGAACTATCGCATGTCTTCAACTTTGACCTTCCGAACGTTCCGGAAACGTACGTGCATAGGATTGGCCGTACCGGCCGGGCCGGAAATGAAGGCATAGCCATTTCATTTTGTGCCGCCGAAGAAAGAAAGGAATTAAAAGATATTGAAAAACTGGCCGATATTAAAATTCCGGTAGTCGAAGGGCACCCTTATCCAATGGATCTAAATGCAGTGCCTGTACAGGCCGCACCACAAAGAAACAGGAACAATAACAGGCAAAGAAGAAGGTATTAAACCAATACAAGCTCCAATTTCCAAATTCCAAAAAACTTTAAAAGAGCCTTTTCCTCACCGAAAAGGCTCTTTTAATTTCTGCTAACTTTGTATTTGAAAAATTGTACTTCAA
>JAGXIM010000153.1 GCA_024635665.1 Salinimicrobium sp.
ACGAACCTAAATTCCCCAAATTCGGTTTTTTCAAATTCGGTGGCCGATTTCCTTTCGAAAAGTGTCATTATTTGCAAATCTTTTCCCACCGGGATGACTATTCGGCCGCCAACTTTCAGCTGGCTCAACAAGGCTTTTGGCACACGTGGAGCTCCTGCGGTCACGATAATACGGTCGAAAGGGGCATAATCTGGCAGGCCTTTATAGCCATCGCCAAAGCCCAAATATCTGGGTCGATATCCTATTTTTGAAAGGAAAACTTTGGTCTTCCTAAAAAGTTCCTGTTGTCTTTCGATGGAATAGACCCTGGCACCCAATTCGCACAAAACAGCAGTTTGATAACCGCTCCCGGTTCCAATTTCCAGGACGGTATCGCCTTTGTTTACTTTTAGAACTTCAGTTTGAAAAGCCACCGTGTATGGCTGGGATATGGTTTGATCTGCAGCAATGGGAAAAGCCTTGTCCTGGTAGGCATGATCTTCAAAACTGCTATCCATGAACAAGTGCCTTGGAATGTTTTTTATGGCACTCAAGACTTTCTCATCTGTGATCCCTTTGGAAGCCACTATTGTCGCTAATTGTAGCCTCTTCCCCTGATGTTTTAATGTATCCTTGCGCACCAAAAATATTTATTTGCGACCAAAATTACGTAAAGATTAACTCATGATAAAGAAAAAACAGTCTGCTACTGGTTATTAGCTTCCAAATAGCATTGGCTTTAGGGTAAGAAATATTATTTTTGTTCAAAACGTGAAAATTATGCTGAAAGCTGGCGTATTGGGTGCAGGACATCTAGGAAAGATCCATCTCCGCCTGTTGCAGGAGTCAAAAAATTATGAGCTGGTGGGCTTCTATGATGTGGATGAAGACACCGGCAAAAAGGTGGAAAAAGAGTTTGGATATAAATATTTTAATGACCTTGATGCCCTCATCGCAGCAGTAGATATGGTAGATGTCGTTACTCCTACCCTCTCCCACTTTGAAATGGGTAAAAAAGCCATTACTGCAGGAAAGCATCTTTTCGTTGAAAAGCCCATCACTAATACGGTGGAAGAAGCTGAAGCTCTGGTAGAACTGGCGAAAAAACACAAGGTTAAAGGGCAGGTAGGTCATGTGGAGCGGTTCAACCCTGCTTTTATGGCGGTTGCAGCGAAGATTGAGAATCCAATGTTCATCGAAACGCACCGGCTGGCGGAATTCAACCCCAGAGGAACAGATGTGCCCGTTGTGCTGGATTTGATGATCCATGACATTGACGCTATTTTGAGCGTGGTGAAATCTGAAGTGAAAAACATTAGCGCCAGCGGCGTATCGGTCATAAGTGACACTCCTGATATTGCCAATGCCCGCATCGAGTTCGAAAATGGATGCGTTGCCAACCTCACTGCCAGCCGAATTTCCTTAAAAAATATGCGCAAATCCCGCTTTTTTCAGCGTGATGCATACATCTCGGTAGATTTTCTTGAGAAGAAATGTGAAGTGGTGAAAATGAAAGACGCACCGGTAGAGGAAGGAGATTTTGATATGATCCTTCAGAATGCAGAAGGAGTCAAAAAACAGATCTATTTTGACAACCCCGAAATAAATCCCACAAATGCCATTTTAGACGAGCTGGACACCTTCGCCCATGCCATCAACAACGATACAACACCAATTGTGAGCCTTGAACAGGGGACGAGGGCATTGCGGGTTGCAAAACAAATCATTAATTCTTTTTAATCAAAAACATGGAAAAAATTGCAGTTATAGGAGCAGGTACAATGGGAAATGGAATTGCCCATACCTTTGCCCAATTTGGTTATGATACACATCTAATAGATATATCTGAAGAATCCCTTAAAAAAGGAATGAAAACCATCTCTGGAAACCTTGACCGGATGGTCGCTAAGGAAAAAATTTCTGAAGAAGATAAAAAGAACACACTTGGAAAAATAAAGACCTTTACAAAACTTTCTGAAGGCGTTAAAGGCGTGGATCTCGTTGTAGAAGCGGCAACCGAAAGTGTAGACCTGAAACTGAAGATTTTCAAGCAACTGGACGAATTTTGTTCTGGGGAAACGGTATTGGCTTCCAATACTTCTTCCATTTCCATTACTAAAATAGCTGCCGAAGTTTCTAATCCCGAACGGGTAATTGGGATGCATTTTATGAATCCGGTGCCGGTTATGAAGCTGGTCGAGATCATTCGGGGATATACCACGAGTGACGAGGTGACCACCAAGATCATGGAACTTTCCAGAAAATTGAAGAAGGAACCAGTGGAAGTGAATGACTACCCGGGATTTGTAGCCAACAGGATCCTCATGCCTATGATCAATGAATCTATCGAGACCTTGTACAACGGCGTGGCAGGAGTTCAGGAAATTGACACGGTGATGAAGTTGGGCATGGCACATCCTATGGGGCCGCTTCAATTAGCCGATTTTATTGGGCTGGATGTTTGCCTTTCCATTCTGGAAGTAATGTACAGCGGCTTTAAAAATCCGAAGTATGCACCCTGCCCCCTGCTTGTGAATATGGTACAGGCAGGAAAAATGGGTGTAAAATCGGGAGAAGGGTTTTATGATTATTCTGAAAGCAGGAAAGCTGAAAAAGTTTCCAGCCAGTTCACCTCTCAAAAATGAGCTTTTCTCAACTAATTTTTTAAGAAGTAAGTTTGGCAAAAATAGTTCCCTTTCGGGCAGTAAGGCCTTCGCGCGACAAAGTTGGCCTGGTACCTTCACGGCCATTTCAGGAATATTCGGTGGAAGAAGTGAAATTTCAGCTGGAGCACAATCCTTTTTCTTTTCTGCATATTATCAATCCTGGATATAAATTTCAGAAGGAGATCTCGGGAAGTGAGCGTTTTCAGCTGGTAAAAAATCGTTATCTCGAGTTTCGGGAAGAAGGCGTTTTTATTCAGGATGAGAAGCCGGCCTATTATATTTACAAAACGATCTCGCGCAATCAAACTTACTGCGGAATCATTGCTGCCACCAGTGTCGATGATTATGAAAATAACGTGATTCGGAAGCATGAGGACACGATTTCGAAACGTGAAAAACTGTTCAAGGATTACCTGGAGACGGTGGGCTTCAATACCGAACCTGTTTTGCTCACGTATCCCGATAGCGAGGTAATAAACCGGATTACCGCAGAAGTCATGGAGGAGCGGCCAGAATATGAATTCTCTTCGCTTAACCGCGATGTGCATTATCTATGGCTAATTGACGATGACGAGCGTACAGAAAAAGTTAAACAGGAATTCGCAAAACTGGAAGCCGTTTATATTGCAGATGGCCACCACCGCAGCGCTTCTTCCTGTTTACTGGCCAGGGAATCACGCGAAAAAAATCCCAATCATACTGGGAAAGAACCTTATAATTACTTTTTGAGTTACATGATTGCTGAAAGTGAACTGCAGTTGTATGAATTCAATAGGTTGGTAACAGACCTAAACGGACTCGCAAAAAAGGAATTCCTTATGCAACTGGATGAATGGTTTAGGATCGAAAACCGGGGTTACGAATTCTATAAACCCTCCAAAAAACATCATTTTTCGATGTATCTGGATGGGGAATATTATTCGCTCTACTTGAGAAAGACAAACTATGAATTTACAGATTCCCTGAGTGAGCTGGATCCTTACATACTGTTTACCAGAATATTGAAACCACTTCTGAATATACAGGATTTGAAAAATGATTCCAGAATTTCGTACCTTCCGGGCAGGAACGAGTCCTTTGAAGTCAAAAAAGCTGTTGATGAAGGACGTTTTGCTGTTGGTTTTGGAATGCTTCCCCTCACCATAGACGAGATCAAGAAAATCGCCGATGAAGGCCTTATAATGCCCCCAAAAAGTACCTGTATTGAACCAAAGCTGCGCAGCGGTCTAACGATCTATGAATTTTAGAAAAAAGCTGATTGCCTATGGATATTGCTGAAAATATAAAAAATATAAAAACTGAAATATCTTCTAAAGTAACCCTGGTTGCCATTTCCAAAACCAAACCAAATGAAGATGTGATGGCAGCTTACGAGACCGGCCACCGGATCTTTGGGGAGAACAAGGTTCAGGAAATGGTTGAAAAATGGGAAAACCTCCCGAAGGATATTCAATGGCATATGGTGGGACATGTACAAAGGAACAAAGTAAAATACATGGTAACCTTTGTGGACCTTATCCACGCTGTTGACAGCCTCAAATTACTGAAGGAAATAGAGAAACAAGCGAAAAAGAGCAACCGGACGATCCAATGTTTGCTGCAAATCAAAATAGCCGAAGAAGACACAAAATATGGAATAAATGTTGATAAAGCAGAAGAAATCCTTCAGTCAGAGGCTTTTCAGAAAATGTCCCATGTAAAGATTGTCGGCTTAATGGGCATGGCAACATTGACAGATAATGAGGAAAAGATTAGAAAAGAATTTAGCTTTTTAAAAGATACTTTTGACGAACTTCAGAAAAAGCAGCCCTCTTTCACCACCTTATCCATGGGAATGAGTGGTGACTACAAGATAGCCATTGAATGTGGCAGCAATATGATACGGGTGGGAAGCTCTATCTTTGGCGAAAGGAATTACAATTAAACAACAGGAATTAGCATTTGTACGCAATAATAGACATAGAGACTACTGGCGGGAAGTATAATGAAGAAGGAGTAACAGAAATAGCTGTCTATAAATTTGACGGACATAAAGTAGTTGACCAATTTATTAGCCTCGTAAACCCCGAAATTCCAATCCAGCCTTTTGTGGTGGGACTTACAGGGATCAACAATGATATGCTACGGAACGCCCCAAAGTTCTATGAAGTGGCCAAACGCATCGTTGAAATCACCGAAGGAACAATTTTAGTGGCGCACAACGCCAAATTCGATTACCGCATTTTACAGACTGAATTTAAGAGGCTGGGCTTCGAATTTGAGCGGCAGAGCCTCTGCACAGTAGAACTTTCAAAAAAATTAATTCCCGGCCACCAATCTTATAGTTTAGGAAAACTGGTAAGGGCTTTAGGGATTCCGCTTAGTGATCGGCACCGTGCCAGCGGGGACGCACAGGCCACAGTGAAACTTTTCAAAATGTTGCTGGCCAAAGATCTGGATAAAGAAATCCTTAAAAATTCTGTACGCAATGCCCCAAGACTTCAGATGGACACAAAACTGGTTGTGCTCCTGGAAGAACTTCCGTCTATAACGGGGGTTTATTATTTGCACGATTCCGAAGGAGAGATCATATACATTGGGGAAAGCAAGAATATCAAAAAACGGGTTAATCAGCATTTCACCAGTGAAAACAGGAAATCTCTGGAAATTCAAAAGCAAGTGGCATCTGTGAGTTATGCGGCGACAGGCAACGAACTAAATGCCCTTTTGAAGGAGAATGAAGAAATAAAACGAAACAAGCCGAAATTCAACAAGGCACTCAATAAAACCATTTTTTCATATGCTCTCTATCGATCTATTGATCCTCAGGGCTACATACATTTGAACATTGGGAAAGCCGACGGGCGCAAGAAAAATATAACCACTTTCACAAATCTGCAGCAGGCAAAAGCAATGATGGACAAAATCCTGGAAGATTTCAATCTTTGCCAGCGGTTTACCGGAAGACACCAGGGTAACGGAGGCTGCTTTAACAACAGCCTTAAAAAGTGCAACGGCGCTTGCGTCGGGGAAGAAAGCGTTGAAGAATACAACGAACGTGTAAACCTGGTCCTGCAAAAGTACAGTTATGAAAACCAGAACATGTTGGTGATTGACCGTGGCAGGGAGGTTGATGAAAAAAGTGTGCTTTTGGTAGAGGAAGGGCAATTTAAAGGCATTGGTTATTTCAACTTGAATTACCAGTTAAGCAACCTGGATATCATCAAATCCATCATTACCCCCATGACGGGAGATAAAGATGCTCAACATATCATCCAGAACTACCTGCGAAAGAACAACAGGCTCAAGATCATCAAGTTGGATCCTGTAGAATAGATTTTTCTTACCATAAGCAGTTGATTTTACCCAAAAACCCTATTTTTACTTTGTAATATTAAGTTTAGTGGTAGAACCTGCACAATCTTCCTGGAGAAACAAGCTTCATGAAATAATTTATGAAGCCGATACGCCTACTGGAAAGTTATTTGATATTGTCCTGCTCTTTGTTATACTCTTTAGTATCACACTTGTTATGCTCGAAAGCATTGGCAGCCTGAATGAAAGATACTATTGGGAATTTTATACAGCTGAGTGGATCATCACGATTCTCTTCACAATAGAATACATCTTGCGTATTGTGTCTATCAAGAAACCGTTTAAATACATTTTTAGTTTCTACGGCGTTGTCGACCTTCTCTCTACCCTTCCAACTTATATTGCCTTTATTGGCGGCGGTCATAACCTACTTTTTGCAGTGCGGGCTCTGCGACTGTTGCGTGTATTCAGGATTTTGAAGATCACCCGCTATATTGGGGAATCGAATAAACTCATTAAAGCCTTAAGAGATAGTAGACCAAAGATCCTGATTTTTCTCTATGCCGTCGTCATTCTGTGTGTGATCATGGGCACGATAATGTACCTGGTAGAAGGCCCTGAAAACGGGTTCACCAGCATTCCCATCGGGATCTACTGGTGCATCGTAACCCTAACCACCGTTGGATTTGGGGATATCCATCCTATCACGCCGCTAGGCCAGTTTATAGCTTCCATAATTATGATTACCGGTTATGGCATAATCGCTGTGCCCACGGGCATTGTGAGTGCCGAGTTTAGCAGGAGTATGGATAATAAACCAGTTCCCATTAATACTCAGATGTGCCCGCATTGCAATGAATCCAAACATTTAGATGGCGCCGAATTTTGCCATAACTGCGGAAATAAACTCAATGAGTAAGAA
>JAGXIM010000037.1 GCA_024635665.1 Salinimicrobium sp.
AGCTTGAAATCCAATGCCAAAAACCGGTTGATAAGCGAACTTCAGAAGATTTATATCCTCACAAACTCCCTCGGCTGGACGCTTACTTATAACAATAAGGAGTTTGAGGCGTCAGAAGAAATAGAAGAATTGAAGCTGTAGCACAATCTTTGGAATCTTCATCTAAAAGGATCCAAAAAGGGCAAATCCAGAAACAATTTTTCCTAACCTGTCACAGTATTTGATTCTACCGTATTAATTCCGCCGTCTATCAAATGGGCGACTTCTGGTCTGCGTTTTTTGAGATCTTCCAGGTGTTGCAATACTTCTGCCGCCAGGTTTTCATCTTTGTCAAAAGCCAGCTCATAAATTTCAACAGAAAGCAGCCAGTCCTTAGGATGGTATTTTTTCAGGATATCAAAGGCGGCTTCCAGGGAAAATTTGGTGTTTTTGCCCTCCCTTATATTCCTTACCGATTCATACAGGGATTCCAATTCCTGCCGCTGCGGTGTTTTTTTGCTTTTTATAGTGGTGGAAGAGGTTTTGTGGGTGATGAGATCAAATGAAAGTGCATCGGCCGGGCCAGCAAAAGCTGAAATTATTTCCTTCCCAATGGCCATGTCGTAATTTCCCCACTCCGGCTTGAAAAGAACTTCGTCCTGATGTGTGACCGTGCAATTTCTCAGGCTAATGAGAATGATCTTTCCCTGCAGGTTTCGGGTTCCAGTTATAATTTCCCCTTTTACGACCACTCCGCCTTCAAATTCGAACGTGATATTTTCGGCTTCGTAGATGTCGTAAGCCCGCAAATCCCGGGGGCTCATATCTTCAATCGCTAAATTTATTCCTTTTAATTTTCCAACTGGCGATCCAAACCCGTCGGGATGGTTTTCAATCCCGTGGCCAACCAATTCTTTTTCCCGGGAAGCCAAAGCAGTTTCCCCTGTCGTTTGAAAATAGATCGGCTTGCCCTCATGTTCAATCACCCTTGTGAAGTTTCCGGAAATCTGGATCCCGGTGCTCAACTCGATGGTCCCGATATTTTTGGAATGGATCAATTTCTGAATGCCTTCCAGGCTACCTACGCGCAAAGCCATTTTATTGGCAAATTCTTCAAGTACAGAACTCAGGTGAGCGAAATCTGGCGTTACGTAAAGCTGTGGCTGGGGTTTGGTGATGTCGAAATCCTTTTGTGCGGCACTGATGTCGTAAGGTATTTTTTTAACCTTACCGGTCATACACCAGGTACTTTCGCCGATCGATGACAGAAGTCCGGCGCCATAGATCTTCGGATCTTCCACGGTACCAATGAGTCCGTATTCTACGGTCCACCAATGAAGGTTCCTTATTTGGGCCATCTCACTTTGTTCCCTTACATCATTTTGCAATTCATCTACCTTTTCTTCGGCGGCAGCAATCTCATCTTCAGGAGTGTCTTCGGCCTCTTTGATTATTGAAAGATGCCGAATGGCCTCATAGATTTCATAATCTTTTGCGCTGGAAATGGCTTTGCAACCAATCTCCCCAAACCTGCGGAGATATTCGGCATACTCGGGATTGGCAATAATGGGTGCATGGCCAGCCCCCTCGTGGATAATATCGGGTGCCGGCGTGTATTCAATATGTTCCAGCTGCCGGATGTCACTGGCGATCACCAAAACATTAAAAGCCTGGAATTCCATAAAAGCGGCCGGCGGAATAAACCCGTCCACCGCCACTGCAGCCCAGCCAATCTCCTTCAAAATCCTGTTCATCCCGTACATATTTGGGATATGGTCTATGGAAATTCCCGTTTGCTTCAAGCCATCGAGATATGAAGAGTGGGCAACCTGACTAAGGTATTCCACATTTTTGCGCATTACATACCTCCACACCGCCTGGTTTACAGCCGTATAATCCTCATAATTTTGGGGTTTAATAAATTGCTTCAGGTGGGCCGGCAGCCGGTCGACGATTTCATTTGATTCAAATTCTTTTTCCATAGTACCTTTTCAAAAATAGGATTCCTAAAGGTACAAAAATCCGAATCATATAAATATTTAACGATCAGCGTGATAGGGTTTTTGGAATAAAAAAAGCCACTGAAAAATAAATTTCAGTGGCTTTCGGGAGGGGGACTAAACTTTAATTTTTTCCGGGAGGATATTTTGCGAGTATTTCTTCCACAATCTCGTTGATCCTCTTCTGCTTTCGTTCGACATCGCTGGCGAGGGCGGCTGTTCCCATTCCCTGCCACACGAGTTCACGGGCTTCGGCATCAATAAGATCGATGTAAAGGGTCCCTTCGGTGGTGGAACTAATTGTGTTTCGGCCAGCGCCCCAATACCATGGGTGCCATCCCCAACCATACCCGTACGCATAGTTGTTGTTATAAATGTTCACGTTCTGGTTTGTTTTGGTGAAGATGCTGACGAGCATATCCGGACTGTCGGATTTTGTAAAGCCTTTTTCGGCCATTTCAGCTTCAATGGCACGTAAGATCCTTTTTTTATCGAGGTCAGAAATTTCAGCTTTGTCAATGCCGGGCTTGAAAAAAGCGTAGGTTTCATACTGGCCAAAATTTACGCTCTGGTCGTAATCTGTAGCAACTTTAACAGTGCTGCATGAAGACAAAACCAGCACGAACATTAGCAGTATCGCAGTAATTTTTAGTGATTTCATATATCCTGATTTTATTTGTTATAAATTGTTCAGTAAATCCTCTTCTACCAGGTTGGGAAGGGTGATTTTCAAATTGGGCTCGGTTGCCATTGCCCTTTTTATCGCGAAGAGGGCGGCATCATTACGAGCCCAGGACCTTCTTGCAATCCCGTTGTTCACATCCCAGTATAACATAGATTTGAGGCGTCTTTCGGACTCTTTATTTCCCTCAAGAACCATACCGAACCCACCGTTGATCACTTCGCCCCAACCAACGCCGCCGCCGTTGTGTATGCTCACCCAGGTCGCTCCGCGAAAGCTGTCCCCAATCACATTTTGTATGGCCATATCGGCTGTGAAGCGCGATCCGTCGTAGATATTAGAGGTTTCACGATAGGGGGAATCTGTTCCCGAAACGTCGTGATGGTCCCTTCCCAAAATTATGGTTCCAATTTCCCCTTTTTGGATGGCAGTATTGAAGGCTTTTGCAATCTCGATCCTTCCCAGCGCATCTGCGTACAGGATGCGTGCCTGGGAACCAACCACAAGTTTATTTTCCCTGGCGCCCTGTATCCACTTGATGTTGTCCTGCATTTGCTCCTGAATTTCTTCAGGGGCATCTTTTTTGAGCCGCTGTAAAACTTCAGTGGCAATTTTATCTGTTTTATCCAGATCTTCTTCTTTGCCTGAAGCACACACCCAACGGAAAGGTCCAAAGCCGAAATCAAAGCACATGGGTCCCATGATATCCTGTACATAGCTAGAATATGCGAAATCCAGGTCGTTATTTTTCCCGCTTACAAACTGGCCGCTTTCATCTTTAAAAACTTTAGCACCTGCCCTGGAAGCTTCCAAAAGGAAAGCATTTCCATAATCAAAAAAGTAGGTGCCTTTTTGGGTATGGCGGTTGATGGCTTCGGTTTGCCGCCGCAGGCTCTCCTGTACTTTTTCCTTGAATTTTTCAGGATTTGAAGACATCATCTGGTTGGATTCTTCAAAGCTGAGGCCGACGGGATAATATCCGCCCGCCCATGGATTGTGCAGGGAAGTTTGGTCGCTCCCTAATTCTATATACAGATTTTCCTTATCGAAATGTTCCCATACATCGACCACATTTCCCAAATAGGCAAAAGAGGTGGTTTTCTTATCTTTTTTTGCCTGCTTTACTTTCTGGACCAGTACGTCAAGGTCTTTCACAACTTCATCAACCCAGCCCTGGGAATGGCGCGTTTCGACTGCTTTTGGGTTTACTTCGGCGCAAACCGTGATACAGCCGGCGATATTTCCGGCTTTGGGCTGGGCGCCGCTCATGCCACCCAGTCCTGAAGTCACAAATACCGCAGACCCTCCCCCTGGTCCTCTCCCTGGGAGGGAGGGGGTTCCTTTTGCTATTTTTCGAAGGGCATTCAAGACAGTAATTGTGGTGCCGTGGACAATCCCCTGAGGGCCAATGTACATATAACTGCCCGCGGTCATTTGTCCGTATTGGGTGACCCCCAGCGCATTGAATTTTTCCCAGTCATCAGGTTTGGAGTAATTCGGTACCATCATGCCGTTGGTCACCACTACCCGCGGGGCATCCGTGTGGGAAGGGAATAAACCCAAAGGGTGCCCCGAGTTCATTACTAAAGTTTGTTCGCTGGTCATTTCTGCCAAATATTTCATCACCAGCCGGTATTGCGCCCAATTCTGAAAAACCGAACCATTTCCGCCGTACGTGATCAATTCATGTGGGTGCTGCGCCACTTTGGGATCCAGGTTATTTTGGATCATGAGCATAATAGCCTTCGCCTGCTCGGTTTTGCCGGGATATTCGGCGATAGATCGGGCAAACATTTCATAATCGGGGCGCAAGCGGTACATATAGATCCTTCCGTAGGTATTTAATTCTTCTAAAAATTCCGGCAACAAAACAGCGTGATCTTTTGGTTCAAAATACCGCAAGGCGTTTCGCAGGGCCAGCTTTTTCTCTTCAGGATTTAAGATATCCTTGCGTTTTGGCGCGTGATTTACTTCTGGGTCATAAGGTTTCACTGAAGGGATTTCTTTGGGAATGCCTTCTAAAATCGCATTTTTGAAGTCCATAAGTGGATTATTTCTTCTGTTCGTTGGTCTTTTTATTGTAGCCGTAGGGGCAGTGACGGCAGCCGCTTTCGCAGCAGTAGCCGCGTTTGAGGTGGTATTGTTCAGTAAAGCATCTATAGCCCTGGAGAGTGAGATAGAAATCCCCCTCTTCTAAAGGAATTTTTTTCTTGATAAAACCCATATCACAAAAATAGCATTTTCTTATCTTGTCCCCATGCTAGTGGTGGTAAATAAATTCTTTCTCGCAAAACACTTCGACGGGGTGGTGCTGTGGCCATTCGTGGTCGTGAGGAGGGAAGAGCTCAAAAACGACCCGGTTTTCATGAACCATGAACGCATTCACCTGAAGCAGCAAATCGAGATGTTGATCATCTTTTTCTTCATCTGGTACTTTTTTGAATATTTCATAAGATTGATAAAATACAGGGATCCGTACAAAGCCTATAATAAGATTTGCTTTGAACGCGAGGCCTACGCCAACGAAAAACAGATGGATTATCTTTCAAAGCGAAAGTTTTGGAGTTTCCTGAAATACATGTAATCTTTTCGGCGGAAAATTCCTTCCTATTTTTTAATTTTTGTAACTGAATCTTTATGGAGGCAATATTTGACGAACATAAAGTTATTCCCAATCAATTTATTACTGAAAGAAACGGGGTTTCCCTGTTCCTTAAGAGGGAAGATTTGTTGCATCCTGAAGTCTCCGGGAATAAGTTCCGCAAGCTGAAGTACAACGTCGAAGCAGCTGTTCTTGAAAAGAAAAACACATTGCTCACCTTTGGCGGGGCGTATTCCAACCATATCGCGGCCACGGCTGCAGCGGGAAAGTTTTATGGGCTCAAAACAATTGGCGTAATACGAGGCGAGGAGTTGGGTGAAAATCTGGAAAAGACACTTCAGGAAAACCCCACGCTAAAGTTCGCCTCCGGTTGTGGGATGCAGTTTGAATTTGTTTCGAGAAGGGAATACAGGGAGAAAACTTCCAAAGCATTCATAGAAAATCTTCAGAAAAAATTTGGGGGATTTTACCTGGTGCCAGAGGGCGGTACCAATGCCCGGGCTATCGCCGGCTGTGAAGAAATACTTTCTGAAGAAGACAAGAAGTTTGAAGTGATTTGTTGTTCGGTGGGTACCGGGGGCACTATTTCAGGGATTATTAACTCATCTGCCAAAGCTCAAAAGATCCTGGGTTTTCCTGCTCTAAAAGGGGATTTTCTGGCTTCAGAAATCAAAACTTTCATCAGAAAAAACAATTGGGAACTTATAACAAATTACCATTTTGGGGGTTATGCTAAAGTGAATCGGGAATTGATCGATTTTATAAATAGTTTTAGAAAAAACTACGATATTTTACTGGATCCCGTGTACACCGGCAAGATGATGTTTGGCATTCTGGATCTTATGGAGAAAGGTTATTTTTCCGAAAATACTTGTATTTTAGCCATTCATACGGGAGGCCTTCAGGGAATTTCCGGGATGAACAACTTGTTGAAAAAGAAAAATTTACCCCAAATTGTGGTCTGATATGAGAGTTGGTTTTAAAATTTTATCCCTGTTCCTGGTCATGTTGGCTTTCTCCTGCGGAAGCAAAAAAAAAGTGGCCGAAAACAAAAAGGAAGTACAGAAAGAACGATCGGCTGAAACAAGTGCACCGATAGTGTTAGAAGAAGGAAGGAATCCATCTGCAACAAAACCACGGGTTAGCGAAAAACCCAAAACCTACGTCGACAAAGTTGCCGCCTATATTGAACTGTACGCGCCTATCGCGCAGGAGGAAATGGCTTTGTACAAGATCCCTGCGAGCATTACACTGGCACAGGGGATTCTGGAATCGGGTGCAGGGGAAGGGGAGCTTACCAGAAGAGCGAATAACCATTTTGGGATCAAGTGCCACGGCTGGAAAGGCGCGAGCGTGTATCACGATGACGACCGCCGGCAGGAATGTTTCAGAAAATACAACGACCCAAAATATTCCTTCCGCGACCATTCGCTGTTCCTCACCGAAAGAGGGCGATACGCAACGCTTTTCGACCTTGAAATTCACGATTATGTAGGCTGGGCAAAAGGCTTGAAAGCTGCAGGATATGCCACCGACAGGAAATATCCCGATAAATTGATTAGCCTCATCGAGAGGTATGAACTTTACAGGTATGACGGGGAAATTCTGGGGCAGGATGCAGTGGCCTATAACGAGAGAAGCGGCCGTGGAGAACAATATGTGGTAAAAAAAGGCGACACCCTCTATTCCATTGGAAAAAGGTTTGACCTTACGGTAGAGGAGTTGCAAAAATATAACAACTTAAGGGGAACATCGATTGGCATTGGCCAGGTTTTGCGGGTCTCTAAAAACTGAAAAATTATTTATGGAATATAAAAGAAGTAGTGAGCTCTTTAGTGCGGCAAAAAAAGTAATTCCCGGGGGTGTGAATTCCCCGGTGCGAGCATTTAGTGCTGTGGGCGGGGATCCTTTATTTATGAAAGAAGCAAAAGGGGCTTATCTTTTTGACGAAGATGGGAACAAATATATTGATTACATCAATTCCTGGGGTCCTTTGATATTAGGACACGCCTTTGAACCGGTGGTTTCGGCAGTGGTTGAAAAAGCCAAAAAGGGGACATCTTTTGGAACGCCCACAGAAATTGAGACCAGCATTGCCGAATTGGCTGTTTCCATGGTCCCCAATATTGATAAAATCCGGTTTGTGAATTCCGGGACCGAGGCCACCATGAGTGCGGTGCGCCTTGCCAGGGGTTTCAAAAATAGGGAAAAGATCATCAAATTTGCCGGCTGCTATCACGGGCACAGTGATTCTTTCCTCATCCAGGCCGGGAGTGGCGCAGTGACATTTGGCACCCCAAACAGCCCCGGTGTTACAGCCGGAACAGCTAAAGATACCCTGCTGGCCAATTTCAATGATCTGGGAAGCGTCGAAAATCTCCTGAAGAAAAATCAGGGGGAGATCGCCTGCATCATCCTGGAACCTATTGCGGGCAATATGGGTTGTATCCCTCCAAAAAAGGGGTTTTTAGAGGGGCTAAGGGAACTTTGTGACCAATATGATGTGCTCCTGATATTTGATGAAGTGATGACAGGTTTCAGGCTCGCAAAAGGGGGCGCGCAGGAATTGACCGGTGTGGATGCCGATATTGTTTGCTTCGGAAAAGTGATTGGCGGCGGATTGCCAGTCGGTGCCTTTGCCGCACGACACGAGATCATGGATTATTTGGCGCCTACAGGCCCGGTTTACCAGGCAGGGACTTTGAGCGGAAACCCTTTAGCCATGGCTGCCGGTTTGGCCATGCTTCAGGAACTGGACAAATCTCCCGAAATCTACAAAAGCCTGGCCGAAAAGACAGAGTATCTGCATAAAGGCATCAGCAAGGTCCTTACCCGAAATAACGTTGTACACACCATAAACAGAATAGGTTCTATGATTTCTGTGCATTTTGCTGAAGCGGAAGTGATGGATTTCAAGTCGGCTGCTCACGGAAACAACGAGACTTTCCGAAAATTCTTCCACGGACTATTAGAAAATGGGATTTATATTGCCCCAAGCGCATTTGAAACCTGGTTTATTTCAGAAGCGCTCAGCTATGAAGATCTGGACGCGACCATTGTTGCGGTAGACAAAGTTTCAAAAGGATTTTAAATGAAATTTCTGGAACTCAAGGTATAGATAATACCTGCTGCTTTTGAACTTGAAAATCGGGAAAAATAGCATCCAAAAATGGCATTTTTGGATGCTATTTTTTGTTTGTCCAACAAAGCTGCCTGACGCCTTGTACTTCGGCTAAAAGGATTTGATATCAAGAATTCATTCCCAACAACTCTTCCACATAATCCCGTTGGTTGGACAGGCGCGGAATTTTATGTTGTCCTCCCAGTTTGTCATTTTTTTTCAGCCAATCATAAAAAAGCTTTTCCCGCGCTTTATGTATTTTAGGAGGGTTCAGCGTCATATTATTGAAACGTTTGGCTTCGTAATCGCTGTTGATGGCCTGCAAATTTTTGTCCAGGCTGGTTTTAAATTGTTCAAAATCCTGCGGTGGCACCTTGAATTCAATGATCCATTCATGCGACCCTTTTTCCTTTCCTTCCATAAAAATGGGTGCCGCTGTGTAATCAACGATTTCGCAACCTACTTCACGGGAGGTTTTTTTCAAAGCTTCTTCAGCATTTTCAATAATAAGTTCCTCGCCAAAAACATTGATATGGTGCTTGGTTCTGCCCGTGATCTTGATCCTGTAGGGACTAATGGAAGTGAACCTTACGGTATCCCCAATTTTGTATCGCCACAATCCGGCGTTGGTGGTGATCAAGATCGCATAATTTTTTCCTTCCTCCACTTTAGAAAGCGGAATGACTTTCTCGTTTGGGGTGCCATAGGTTTCCATGGGAATAAACTCGTAGAACACCCCATAATCAAGCATTAGCAGAAGCTCTTTAGAGTCATTGGTGTCCTGGAGGGCAAAAAAGCCTTCGGAAGCATTATAAATTTCAAAGTACCTAAAATCATCTTTTGGGAGGATTTTTTGGTATTGGTCTGCATAGGGAGAAAAATTCACCCCGCCGTGGAAATAAACTTCCAGGTTTGGCCATATTTCGAAGAGGTTTTCTTTTCCCGCAGCCTCGAGCACATTGTTCAGGAGAACCAACATCCAGGATGGGACACCGGCCAGGCTGGTGACATTTTGATCCAGAGTTTCATTGACAATGGCCGGCATTTTGACTTCCCAATTGCTCATTAGGGAAACTTCACTGCTCGGGGTGCTCTTGTATTCGGCCCAAAAAGGCATGTTTTCTATCAAAATTGCCGAAAGGTCCCCGAATTGTGTTCCATTTTGCCGGTAAATTTCTTTGCTGCCACCAAGTCTCAGGCTCTTTCCGCTAAAAAGCTGCGAGCCAGGGTTGTTGTTCAGGTATATACACAACATGTCTTTGCCGGCCGCATAATGGCAATTTTCGAGAGATTCATCGCTCACCGGGATGAATTTGCTCTTGGCATTGGTGGTCCCGCTGGATTTCGCGAACCATTTTATAGGCGTGGGCCAAAAAATATTATTCTCCCCCCTGCGGCTCCTTTCTATGTCGGGTTCAAAGTCTTCATATTGCTGAAGCGGGACACGCGCAGCAAATGTTTCGTAATTGGAAATAGAGGCAAAGTCGTATTTTTTGCCAACTTCTGTGTGTTTTGCCTTCTGAAGTAGTTTTTTCAGAAGCTCAAACTGTACCTCATGAGGATATTTCAGGAACAATTCCATCTGGTGGATTCGCTTCTTCAGAAACCAGGAAGCAACGGAATGGACTAATGGAATTGGCATTTTTCTTTTATATCTTTGAACCTTGATGAATTTTTCAACTCTTTTTTGAGGCCGGTTAAAATTAGGATTATTCCAACAGCTAGCAAAAATTAGCAAACAATAAAATTTACCATTTTTTTATGAATTACGAAGGCGTCCTGACGAAAATGAAAACCGAGCTGAATGATACTGTCCAGTATTACCTCCTTTTTGAGCAGGATTTTTTGAATGTCAACCAGGTGCTGGGAAAACAGCTGGCCATTAATTTTCTGAATTTCAAATGCCTCAACTGCCAACTTCAGAAAAAAATCTTTGCCAACGGGGTTTGCTATAATTGTTTTATGGAATTGCCAGAAATGGGGCCATGGGTGATTCGGCCTGAGCTTAGTACCGCCCATCTTGGGAAAGAAGATCGCGACCTCGAATATGAAAAAAAGGCACAATTGCAGCCTCATGTGGTGTACCTGGCCAATTCGAGTAACCTAAAAGTGGGGGTTACCAGAAAAAGCCAGATCCCAACGCGATGGATTGACCAGGGAGCTCACGAAGCGATCGAAATCCTGGAGGTGCCAAACCGCTATCTTGCAGGGATTGCTGAAGTAGCCCTCAAGCAACACACTTCAGATAAAACCAACTGGCGCAGGATGTTGACCAACAACCTGGAAGATCTCGATCTGGCACAAAAACGAGAGGAACTCAAACAATACTTGCCAGAGGAAGTACGGGATTATTATTTGGCCAATTCCAGGGAACTGGAAATCAACTTTCCGGTGCTGGAGTATCCTGCAAAGTGCAAAAGTTTAAACCTCTCAAAAAGCCCATTTTACGAAGGTATTTTGAAAGGCATTAAAGGCCAGTACCTCATTTTTGAGGATGGCCATGTCTTCAACGTAAGAAAACACGAAGGTTTCGTGGTTTCCCTTAGCATTCGATGATTACTGGCTGGTAGTATCCTTCTGCTTCTTTTTACCTCCTAATATTCCGCCTAAAATATCTTTTGCCGCTTCCTTAACAGTTTCTTTTTGGGTGCGAATAGTGTCTGCACGCGGGATGGTGTTACCGGTTGCGGCAGTGTCACTTTTTTGTTGGCCGGTAATGATATCTGAAAGTATATTTTTACCTTTTTCTTTCAGGTTTTCCCCCTGGGAGGCGATGATCTTTTGGGTGAGGTTGTTCACCGCTTGTTGCATGTTGAGGTTGATGTTTGGGTTGCGGAAAGTCCCGGTGATATCCACGGGCAAAGCCACCGTCATGGAATCCTGTTCCTGGGCGCTTAAGCGGGAGAGAGCAGCACCTACCTGGCTCCCCAAATACTTCGCGGGAACGGCCAACGCAACATTATAGTTCATATCCAAATCAAATTCGTGGCTGCCCGAAGCCCTCCCTTTGATCCCTTTGATATTAAAATCAAACGGCTGTACTTCTACCGCACCGTTGTTAAAGGTGAGTTTGGTTTTAAGATCCTTTAGGTTGAGATCGTTTAGATTGACAAATTCCAGTTTTTGATCCATTTGTGCGAGCAACGGCGTTTGTTCGGGGTTTACTTTTGCGTTCAAAATTTCAGCAAGGGCATTTCCGGCCAGAGTCTGGAGCTGTGGCGTGAGATCGTTGTTCAGGTTTCCGCGTAAATCTATATTTGTGCTGAGCTTGCCCTGTAAGGCCTGGGCAATGGGCGCGAGGTTCCGCAACAATTCCATACCCCTAAATGACTGTACAATGTCAATGGAATTCAGGTCGAGCTGCATGGCAAAACTAGGAGTAGTTTCTTTGGTCGAAACATTTCCGTCGAGCAGGATTTTTCCGCCGAAGATATCGGAAGAAACTTTATTGAGCGTCGCCGTTTCATCCACAATACGAAGGCTTCCAGAAGTATTTTCCAACACCAGATTGTCATATAGCACCCGATTGGCAGTGAAATCCACCTGTGCATCGAGGAAAGATGGGATTTTGATTGCATCTTCAGAAGTGGCCAAATCTTCTGAAGTTTCTTCTTCTGAAGGAACTTGCTTCACCATAAAATCATTTACCGAAAACGTATTGGAGCGGGCGGTGAAATTCCCTTTCAATTTTTGATCGGTGAACAGGTAGCCCATCAGGTTTTGAATCGTGCCATTCAGGGCAAGATCTGTTTGTCCTGTGGTCAAAACCGAATTTTCCAAAGCAACCGTTCCCGGAAAGAAATTTAATTTAGCGGAAGCAAGTTTAATTTCATTCGGAATTTCAGGAGAAGCATAGCTAAAATCTTTTATGGTCGCCGTACCACTGCTTCTAACGTTCTGATACTGCTCCTTCTCAACCGATTCCATGTCAAAGCTGGTGGTAAGGTCGGCGGTGACGATTCCGTTAAGGTCCTGTTCGAGTTCCAGCGGATACGCCCGTTCAATATTTGCGAGGTTGATGGTGCCGTTTAAGGCCATGTTGACGAGCATATTTCCCGTTAGGTTCCTGATGCTTCCATTGGCGCGAAACGCATCCTGATCGATCCTGAAGTTCAGGGCGTCGATGTTCACATACGTATCATCTGCTAATCCGGTTTCATTGATTACTTCAGCAGCAATTGTAATGTCTTCAACGGCTTTTGGAAGGTCTGGATATTTGAAAGAGGCGTTGCTGGAGGCAATGTTGATCTGCATTTTTGGGATATAAGTTTCATCCACAATTCCGCGGATAAATCCATCTACTACAAAATCACCGCTGGTTTCCACGTCTTCAATGTTTTTGGAATATTCTTCAGGAATCACCGCCAGGAAATTTTTGAACGAGGAAGTGGGCGTTTTAAAACTAATATCCACTTCATTATTGTCCTCATTCACCTGCACATAGCCGTCAAACGTGAGTGGGAGTTGATTGAGCAACGCCTCATTTTCCAAAAAGGTGAACCTCATTTTTTCCAGATCCATCATAAAATCGGCCTCCAGCTGCACTTTATTTTGATCTAAATAATTTGTTCCATCCACCATCAAACTTAACAGGGCAGTGGAAAACGTGCTAAGGGTGGAGGTTTGTGCCGAAAAATCGCCTGTTCCCTCGTGGTTGAGCTCATTGACCAATAGCCTGATGTTGGAACCTTCATCAAAATAATCGACTGTGGAATTGTTGATTTCGTAATGTTCCACATCAAATTTAAATCCTCCAGTAGAGCCTTCGGGAGTTGTGGCAGTATCTTCAATGGCAATATCATAATTGGCGTTCCCCAGGGAATCTATTTTGATGTTGACCCGGCTGTTTTTCATCTTCAAAGCGTCGATTTTCATTGCCTCACCGCTGCCTTTGAAAAGTTCTTTGATGGACATTTGCATTACAATTTCTTCACTTAGCGCGAGCGTATCCCCTTCAAAAGGGGCATTATTGAGCACTCTTACATCTTCGATACCTAAGGTCGCATCGGGAAAATTACGGAACAGGCTCAAATCCATATCGGCAAAAGTTACCTGCGCATTTAGGTTGTCGTTGATGGTCTTTTGCACGAGGTCCTTTAACTGCTTTTCAAAAACAATGGGCGCCAACAACAAAATAAGAATGATCACGCCCAGAACGATCGCGGTTATTTTTAAGAATTTTTTCATGGTTTTCAATTTAAACTGCGGTTCCCGGGATCCTGTTTTTTTCAGAAAAAACCCCGGGGAATTTCAAACTCTTTCCAACAAAGTTAAGAGTATGTGCTTTCGTTTTATTTAATTTGTTGTGAAATTACGCTTTTCGTCTTACTAAAATCTTCATAAACCACTTGAATCCCTCAAAATCAGTTTTTATCGCACTTGGCAGCAACGAGGGGAATAGATTTGATTTTCTTCAAAAAGCTGTGAACGAGGTGCAGCAAAAGGTGGGGGAAGTCACGGCAATATCGAAAATTTACGAAACCCCGGCCTGGGGTTTTGAGGGGAACGCCTTCCTCAATGCGTGCATGTTGGTGAAAAGCCGGTTTGCCCCGGCAGAAATCCTGCAACTCCTGCTGGAAATTGAACTAAAGTTTGGCCGGGAGCGGATGGCTGGAAAAAGGTACCATAACCGAACCCTGGACCTGGATATTCTTTTCTATGAAGATGAGGTTGTTCAAACTGAAAGTTTACAAATCCCGCACCCCAAAATGCTGGAGCGCAGGTTTGTCCTGCTGCCGTTGGCCGATATTGCTGCGGAAGTAAAACACCCTGTCAAAAAGGTCAAAATCAGGGAACTTTTAAACTCCCTGGAAGATGCTTCAGATGTCCGGGGTTTTTCTGAAGAATTGAAAAACCCCAATAATTTCTCCTTCTCAAGGTATAATTATATCGCGGTGGAAGGAAATATTGGTGCCGGAAAAACCAGCTTCGCCACCATGGTCTCCCAGGATTTCAATGCAAAACTGATCTTGGAACGCTTCAAGGACAATCCATTCCTTCCGAAGTTTTACGACGATCAGTCCCGCTATGCTTTTCCGCTGGAAATGTCTTTTTTGGCCGATCGTTATCAACAACTTTCAGATGACCTCGCGCAGTACGACTTGTTCAAGGATTTTGTGATTTCAGATTACGACGTGTTCAAATCGCTCATTTTTGCAAAGATCACCTTGCAGGAAGATGAATATTCGCTCTACCAGAAGTTGTTCAACCTCATGTACAAGGAGTTGGTAAAACCCGATTTGTACGTGTACCTCTACCAAAATACCGAGCGGTTGCTGGAAAATATCAAAAAAAGGGGCAGGGATTACGAGCAGAATATCCAGCAGGATTACCTGGCCAACATCAATAAAAGTTACCTTTCTTTCATAAAATCACAGCCTGCGCTAAATGTCAAAATTATTGACATTTCTGAACTGGATTTTGTCAACAACCGTGAAGACTACTTAAGCTTGCTCGGAAAAATCCATGAATAATTCCGGATTCCCGGATTCAAAATTCAAATTGATTGTTGTCTGAAATCCTGATCTAAAGTTTCACGCGAAGGCCGCAAAGGTTTCCGCAGAGAGCGCAGACATATTTACAAAAAGCTATCCTTTAGCACCCAAGTATTTTCGCGTGCTTCGCGTGAAGTAATCCCAGATAGAATAGGAATTGGCTCAATTAGGAGCGAAAAAAATTCTTCTTGAAAATGCCATTTTTGACACCCCTATTTCGTGGTTGTCTAAGCAGAATATGAATTCGTAAATTTCACTCTTTTGACATTTTACTGAAAACATCCCAGAGAACTACGCCCGTGCTTACGGCAATGTTTAGGGAATGTTTACTGCCCAGCTGGGGGATTTCCAGGACGCCATCACCGGCTGAAACTACTGTTTGCTGCACGCCTTTTACCTCATTCCCAAAAATGAGGGCGTATTTTTGCTCTTTTTGAACCTGAAAATCAGTAAGCATGGTAGCATTTTCGGCCTGTTCCACAGAATAAACCAGCACTCCCTGTTTTTGCAGGCTTTCGACCACTTCAAGTACGTCTTTGGCGTGTTCCCACGCAACTGTATAGGTCGCGCCCAGGGCTGTTTTTTGAATATCTTTATGTGGTGGGGTCGCGGTAATTCCGCAGAGGAAAATTTTTTCAATCAGGAAAGCATCTGCGGTGCGAAAGATCGAACCAATATTGTTGAGGCTGCGTACATTGTCCAAAATGACAATAATCGGGGTCTTTTTGGCTTGCTTAAATTCAGAAAGAGACTTGCGTTCCAATTCGCTGTTTTTGAGCTTTCGGTTTTCCATAGCTCAAAAATAGTTTATTTAAATGGCATTTTTGAATGGTAAGGGGGCGGCCTGCACACCTTTATCTTAAGGAATTTATCCACAGGGTTTCCCGGTAATTGTGGACAAAAGATTTGAAAATCAGGGCGGGGAGTATTATTTTAAAGACATAGTTTAATTACTTTAGCGGGTAGTAAAATTTCAGGAAAAGTGTCAGCAAAAAACGATAAGAAGGTCACCCCTTTAATGCAGCAGTACAACAGCATCAAGAAGCGATATCCAGATGC
>JAGXIM010000005.1 GCA_024635665.1 Salinimicrobium sp.
TCCGGTTTGTTAATTAAAAAAGATCCCGTTCGGACCTATTCCTGTAGTAAAAGTTTCAATTGGTTCTGTGCTTCCAACATTGTAGACTTTTAAAGTTCCATTTCCGGTATAATCAGGACTTGTAAAGCCAACAAAAATCTGATTGTTTTCAACATCAAAACTGTAAAGACTTCCTGACTCTTCTGTCAACGATAATATTGGTGCAGTAGTCGACGGTGCTGCGGAAGGAGAGAATGAATAGACCTCTTTACCCATGACAAAGTAAAACTGCCCATTATCCTCAGTCAGGTAAGAAGGATGATTTGTTGCCTCGGGAAAATCAAGGGTAGCAACTTCCATAGTTGAAAGATCAATTCTTGAAAAGCTTCCGGCACTTTCTTCTTCAGAATAAAAAGGGAGACCTGAAGACAGTACCAAAAGATTTCCGTTGCTTACCAGCAGAGAGTTCGGCACAACTCCAACCGTCAGTTCTTCAGTCACCTCATCATCTTCAGTTGCTATTACAGAAATTATATTATTAAAGGAATAACCTCCTGTATGTGCTACAAAGATTTGATTTCCTTCAGAAATGATCTTTTCCGGACCTTCTGCTACAGAAATTTCTTTTAAAAATTCAAAAGAGTCAGCATCGAAAACAGCTACATAATCATCATCGGGATCGGTTCCATCACCCCAATTGGTCACATAGGCTTTCCCATTGGCAAAGCTAATGTACCTCGGATTACTGAGTTGTATATCTAAAGTAGCGACAGACTCGAAAGTTGTTCGGTCCACCACTTCAATTTTATTTGAAGCATTGACCACCATGAAGACAAGATCCTCATAAAGACCAAGATCCTGGGCAACATCTCCCAGCGCCCGACCGGCATTGTTAAAAGAAAAAATATCCTGCTCGATTTCTTCGAGGTCATTGGAAATAAAGGAAACTGAAGCATTACCCTCACCCCAGATTCCTTCGTTGAGTACGAAGATGCCATCTTCATAACCGGAACCAGATTCAATCATTCCTTCATCATCACTACTACAGGAAGCGAAGAAAAGGATTAAAAGACTTAGAAAAAACGTGTTTTTGAATTTCATTTTTAAAATTTAAAGGTTAGTGAAAAACTGTAAGACCTCCCCTGCATTGGCCTGGAAGGCATGTTTTGATAATAGGTGTTGAAAATGTTTTCTACCCGCCCGCCAAGAGTTAATCTTTCGGACTTTAAAAGGGCATATTTAAATCCTAAATTAGATATTGAATACGCATCTAAAGAATAGGCATTATCTGAAGAAGTATATACGCTTCCGGTATAAAGCACCTGGAAAAAACTTGAAATTCGTCCTCTTCCCACAGCAATAGAAGCCGTTGCTTTATGTTTCGGGGAATAAATTAAAGCCTTATCAACCACCAGGTCTCTTGTTCTCGTATATGCGTAGGACGATGAGAAATTCAGTTGAAAATTCCGAAAATTCTGTTCCCAATCAGCGACAGCTTCCAGGCCATAATTCCTCACGCTTTCCGTGTTTCCGGGTTTCCAAAGGCCTTGCGGACCCGGCACCCATCGCAGGAGATTATCTATTTCAATAACAAAAGCCGTCAAATCAAGATCTAAAGAGCCTAAATCAAACTCCTGCCCCACCTCAGCCTGTAAAGAAGTTTCAGGTTGCAGGTCTTCATTCCCGCCGGCGTACCAGAAAAGATCATTGAAAGTAGGGATCCGGTAATTCCTGGAAAAGTTGAATCTTAAGCCGTACCAGGGCAATACATCATAACCGGCACTTGCTGAATAGATGAAGGCCGAAGAATATGTGTCGGTAATTTCTTGGCGACCGCTGATTTCGTATTCGAAATCTTGCATTTCATGTTCGAAAAGCAAACCGAAAGAACCTCTTTTTCTACTGGCATCTCCAATGTTGGTTCCCTCTCCCGAAGTTTGTTGCAGATCTACAAGAGCAGTTAGTTTTATTCCGGGAGCTATTCTATAGCCAAGATCATATTTAAAAATACCTGTTTGAGCGCTGCCGTAAGTGAAGTTTTCTTTTTCCCTGTTTTCGTAATATTTATAGGTTTCATCCAGCCACGCAAGACGAAGATTAGACTCGAAATCTCCCAAATATGAACCCCAGTGAAGCAGGTTCCGGATGTTTTCATCTTCATATTTACTTTTGGAAGGCGCTGTAAGGGTTCCTGAAAATCCTCTGTCTCCGTTAAAATAGTTCGAATAAAGTTTGAGAATATTATCAGCATTTGGTCGGTAGGCCATTGCGAGGTTTGCACCGGTATGTTGAAAATCTCCATTTAGATTCCGCTTTTCCGTACCCGGATAAATAAAATCATTATCACTGCTGTACCCGGCCAGGTTGAGCTGAACACTAAACTTCTCAGTTGAATAGGTAGTCGTGTAACTACCCAAAAAGGTGTCGAAGCTTCCGTAATTAAGCCTTATCTTATTTTGAAAGCCTCTGTTAAACCTCAGGTCGTTATTGAGATGTACAGTTCCGCCAATGGCACCGCTTCCGTACATCATACTTCCGCCACCCGATCTTACCACGATGTTATCGTAGTTGGTTGTAAGCAGCGTATTAAAATCTGTCTGTCCGTTAAGCTGCGAATTGATGTTAATTCCATTCCAAATCACTGCTGTCTGTGAGGCAGTTGTACCCCTAAAAGATGCTGAAGATACCATCCCAGGTCCATTTTCTTTAAAATAAAGTGGAGAATTAAAGCGCAACAGTGAAGTGAGAAAAGGAGAATTTTCTTCCAGTACAGAATCTCTCAGAACCCGTACAGGATTTCCTTCAGAATTCCTGTAAAGCCGTATGTCGCTTAGCACAACCTCTTCAAGATAATTAATAGAATCCAGCTGTGCAGACGCAGTTATGCCATGCAACAAGATCACGAGTAAGATGTAGAAATTTCTCTTTTTCATCATCCGCAGACTTTTTTCCCGAAAGTCAAAGGTTTTAAAATTGGTCGAAAAATTGGCAGGTCTCCTGGCTCGCGTCCTTTTGTTGACCTTCCCATGCCGAAGTTGGTGGCACAGTGGTATGAAGTGTACAAAGGCATTCCGAAAATACGGAACTAAGCTTACAGTTGCGGGAACAGCTCAGGCTTGTTTGAAGTAAGATTTTAGAAGTTAGATTTTAGAATAAAAATCCTGCTTCTTTAAAATTACTTCAGAATTTGAGTTATCATACTTCGTACTTCTAACTTCAAATTCTCCTGATTCCCTTTTAATCGATGTTTTTTCTTTCTGAAATATTTCAGAAAACAATCGAACCAAAATTCAATACGAAAGTAAACATTTCAGATTATCCCGCCCCAAAAAAATTAATTAATCTTACTTTTGGTTCCGAAATGAAAGGAACTGCTCACATATCGCTGCTTTTGCTACTCTTAATATTGTCTGGTTGTAAAACAGAAAATAACCAAAAGAAAAACCTCTCCCCCAGTGAAGGAGAGGAGATTTCGGTGGATTATGCGTCTGGGTTTTCTATTATCGATCACGGAACTTATAAAATTATAACTGTTGAAAATCCCTGGCCGGAGGCAGAAAAATCTTATCGTTATTTGTTAATGGAAGATGGCGCTACAATTCCTGAAGGACTCGCTTATGATCAAAAAATAAAGGTTCCTGTCGAAAAAGTTGTGGTCACTTCCACAACTCATATCCCATCGCTTGAATTTTTAAACGAAGAAGCCAGCCTTGTTGGTTTTCCAGGTCTGGATTATATTTCTTCAGAAAAAACCCGGAAATTGATCTCAGAAAATAAGATCCGGGAATTGGGGAGAAATGAAGCTTTAAATACCGAAACCCTGCTCGATCTACAACCCGATGTGGTCATAGGTTTCTCGATTGACGGCAGCAATAAAAGCCTCAATACCATTCAAAAAAGCGGAATTCCGGTAGTTTTTAATTCCGATTGGACAGAGAATTCCCCTTTGGGAAAGGCAGAATGGATTAAATTCTTCGGAGCTTTCTACGGAAAAATAGAAGCCGCAAATGCCCTTTTTGAGAAGATAGAATCTGAATATCTTAAAGCCAAAGAACTGGCCACGACTGCGGCAGATGAACCCACCGTTTTGGCTGGCGCTATGTACAAAGACCAGTGGTATCTACCCGGTGGTGATAGTTGGCAAGCTGCGTTTATTGAAGATGCCAATGCAAAATATTTATTTGAAGACTCCGAAGCTGCCGGAAGTTTGTCCCTTTCCATCGAATCTGTGCTCGCACAAGCCGCCAACGCCGAATTTTGGGTAGGACCGGCACAATTTGGTTCTTATGAGGAATTACAAACTGCTTCGCCGCATTACACTAAATTTGATGCTTTTAAAAACAGGAATGTGTTCACTTTTAGTAGTCAAAAAGGGCAAACTGGCGGAGTAATTTTTTATGAACTTGCCCCCAATCGCCCAGATCTTGTTTTAAAAGATCTCATCTCAATATTTCACCCACAGTTATTGCCCGGCTACGAAACCACATTTTACAAACCCCTCCAGTAATTGCAAAGTACACGCACCTATAAAATCAGCCTTTTTGTACTGTTCCTGGCAATGGTGGCAGTGTGGTTCCTCAATATTAGCCTTGGTTCTGTAAGCATTCCTTTTCGGGAAGTGATTGCAGCACTTTTCACTGCGGAGGGCAGCAAGGAAAGCTGGCAATATATCATAATGGATTATCGCATGCCCAAGGCCATGACTTCAGTATTGGCGGGCTCTGGCCTGGCAGTAAGTGGAATGCTCATGCAAACCATGTTCCGGAACCCTTTGGCCGGGCCCTATGTTTTAGGACTTAGCAGTGGCGCCAGCCTGGGTGTGGCGCTGGTTTTAATGGGCGCCTCGATGTTTGGCGGAATTGCATCAGGAATCCTTTTCTCGAGCTGGGGACTGGTGATCGCCTCCAGTATAGGAAGTTTGCTCGTGTTATTGGCGGTGATGCTCGCTTCCATCAGATTAAAAGATACCATGGCCATTTTGATCATTGGGCTTATGTTCGCCAGCTTAAGTTCGGCTGTGGTGAGCGTTTTGGCTTATTTTAGTCCGGCGGCGCAACTACAACAGTATGTGTTTTGGTCCTACGGAAGTGTGGGCGACCTGAGCTGGAACGAGGTAGGAATCCTCTCATTTTTCTGGTTTCTTGGGACAGGAATAGCCATTTTTTCAATTAAAAACCTGAATTCCCTGTTGCTCGGGGAACAGTATGCAAAGAGCCTGGGGATGAACATCGGGAAAAACCGGGCGCTGCTTATCATCTCCACCAGTCTTTTAGCGGGAAGTATTACCGCTTTTGCGGGTCCAATTGCGTTTATAGGTTTGGCAGTCCCGCATTTGATTCGGCAGGTAATTCCTGTAAACGACCACAGGATCCTGTTACCGGCAGTGATTCTTGGCGGGGCAATTTTAATGTTGCTTTGTGATATCGTTGCACAACTTCCGGGAAGCGGCCACACGTTGCCAATAAATGCAATTACCTCACTTGTGGGGGCACCAGTGGTAATATGGCTGCTGGTTCGAAAAAGAAAATTTCTGTTTTAATCATATATTATAGCACCTAAAGCACGACATCCAATCCTTAAAACTGACGACCTGACTATAGGTTATCAGAAAAAGCATCAACTAACAGTGATTGCTTCAGGGATAAATATTGATATTAATGAAGGCGAATTAGTGGCAGTAATAGGTATAAATGGCGTGGGAAAATCCACATTTTTGAGGACGATTAGTGGGGTACAACCAGCGCTTGACGGAAAGATCATCATCAATCAAAAAAACCGCAAGAACCTTTCTGCAGCCCAGCTCGCGACTTTAATAAGCCTTGTTCTTACTGAACAGCCACTGTCCAAAAACCTCAGTATTCTTGAACTTGTGGCGCTTGGCAGGCAACCTTACACCAACTGGGTTGGTTCCCTTAGCTTTACTGACAGGGAAAAAGTACGGGATGCCATTGGGCTAGTGAAAATTGAGGAAATTCAGCATAAGAAGTGCTTCGAACTTAGTGACGGTCAAATGCAGAAAGCTTTGATAGCCCGTGCCCTTGCACAAGATACGCCCATCATGATCCTGGACGAACCCACTTCACACCTTGACATGTACCATAAAGCCCAAGTCTTGCAACTGCTGAAAAAGTTAAGTTCCGAAACAAAAAAGGCCATCGTTTTTGCTACTCATGAGATCAATTTGGCCCTTCAGCTTTGTGACAAATTGATCCTCATGCAACCAGACGGAATCCAACAGGGAAGTCCGCAGGAACTGATCCAAAAAGGGGCTTTTGAGAGCATATTCCCAGCAGATTTGATCCTTTTTGATCCCAAAACCCAATCCTTTAAAATAAGGACCTGAAACAGTATCTTTGAAGAAAGCCTCCTCTTATGACCGAACCCGTTCTTATCGGAATTTCTTTTCTAATCCTCATTTTTGGAGGATTTATAGGTTTTTTGATCGCCAACTCGCGAAGTAAAGCCGTCCAAAACATACTTCAGGAACGAAATGACCAGCTAAAACTTCAATTTCAGGAATATAAAAATCAAATTCAAAATCAGGTTATTGAGCTAAAGGAACAGGCGAGGGAATCGAAAGAGGCAATTGAAAAGCAATTTTTGGAGGCCTGCGGGGAACGGGAAAAAATAAGAGAGAAAAAAGACCTTTTTAAGGACCAGCTCACGCAAAAAAATTCAGAATACAAAAACTTACAGGAAAAACTGGAAGAACAAAAAGCGGAAGTTGAAAAACTTCAGGAGAAATTCACGAAAGAATTCGAGAATCTGGCCAACAAGATCCTGGACCAAAAATCGGAGAAATTTACCAGCCTTAACAAAGAAAATATTCAGAATATATTGAATCCCCTTCAGGAGAAAATAAAGACTTTTGAAGAAAAAGTTGAAAAGAATTCCAATGATTTCATTGAGCGCCATGCGCAGCTGGGAAAACAGCTTCAGTTTTTGAACGAACAAAATGTGAAA
>JAGXIM010000154.1 GCA_024635665.1 Salinimicrobium sp.
GCTTACAAAAACCGAAGTCAGGGATTATTACCGGCCAAACTTTTGGCCTAATACGCCCGATATACTTCCTATTTCGCTGGAGAACAAAGATGAACCTTCCTTTATTATCAGGCTGCTCCTCGCCGGAACCCTGTCCTCCAACTATGGGATTTATGGTCCGGTCTTCGAATTTGGCCATAATGAAGCCTATCCCGGCAAAGAGGAATATAACCATTCCGAAAAATATGAAATCAAGCACTGGGACTGGCCGAGGAACACCAGGACAAAGGAAATAATAAGTATCTTAAACCGGGTCCGCCGTGAAAACCCGGCACTGCAAAGCACCTGGAACATCGAATTTGAAGATACCGATACCGATCAATTGATTTGTTACACGAAAGTTGACCAGGATGAAACCAACAAATTAATTATTGTTGTGAACCTGGATCCAAACCATACCCAGCCTGGCTGGGTGAAAGTGCCACTTTCGCGGTTCAAGATCGAAAATCACGAATCTTATTCGGTGACCGATTTGCTCACCGGGGCAAGTTACATTTGGCAAGACGAATGGAATTATGTGGAGTTACATCCGCAGGCGATACCCGCCCATATATTTAAAGTAGAAACAAAAAAATCACTGAGATAACAATAGAAGCATGATTAAACCTATCCAATCAAACGATCAGGAAAACTGGTACAAAGATGCCATTATTTACGAATTACATATAAAAGCCTTTTTTGACAGCAATGGAGATGGTATAGGCGATTTTGAAGGCCTCCTCCAAAAACTGGACTATCTTGAAGATTTAGGGGTAACAGCCATCTGGCTCCTGCCCTTCTATCCTTCCCCGCAGCGGGATGACGGCTATGATATTGCAGATTATTACAGCATCAATAAATCCTATGGCGACCTCGATACGTTTAAGAAATTGATAGACGAGGCCCATAGCCGTGGTCTTAAAATTATAACCGAGCTGGTAATCAACCACACCTCAGATCAACACCCGTGGTTCCAGAGGGCGCGCAATGCCCCCGAAGGTTCCCCGGAACGGGATTATTATGTGTGGTCAGACGATCCCAACAAATACAAAGACACACGAATTATTTTCACCGATACCGAACCTTCCAACTGGACCTGGGACCCGATCGCAAAACAGTATTTTTGGCACCGCTTTTTTTCGCATCAACCAGATTTGAATTTCGATAATCCGCAGGTGCAACAAGAGGTCTTCGACGTATTGGATTTTTGGTGTGATTTAGGGGTTGATGGCTTTAGGCTGGATGCCGTACCATACCTTTTTGAACGGGAAGGTACCAACTGCGAAAACCTTCCGGAGACACATGTATTTCTAAAAAAATTGAGGACCCACGTAGACAAACACTATGACAACAAATTACTGTTGGCAGAAGCCAATATGTGGCCTGAAGATTCAGCTGAATATTTTGGGGATGGTGATGAATGCCATATGAACTACCATTTTCCCATAATGCCGCGCATGTTCATGAGCGTTAAAATGGAAGACAGGTATCCCATTATGGATATTATTGACCAAACTCCTGATATCCCCGAATCCTGTCAATGGGCAATTTTCTTAAGAAACCACGACGAGCTTACGCTGGAAATGGTGACCGATGAAGAAAGGGATTATATGTACAAAGTTTACACAAAAGATCCCCAGGCCAAGATCAATGTAGGGATTAGACACAGGTTGGCGCCACTTTTGGAAAACAACAGGAGCAAAATAGAATTAATGAACGTACTCCTCTTTTCCCTACCGGGAACACCCGTTATTTATTACGGGGATGAAATAGGAATGGGCGACAACTTTTATTTAGGGGACCGGGATGGCGTAAGGACACCTATGCAATGGACCTCTGACCGGAATGCCGGATTTTCGACAGCAAATCCGCATAAATTGTACCTTCCGGTAGTCATTGATCCTTCGTATAAGTATGAATCCATAAATGTAGAGACAGAGCAATTGAATTCTTCTTCCCTGCTGTGGTGGATGAAACGTATCATAGGAATGCGCAAAAAATTTAAAGCATTTGGCCGCGGGGATATCAATTTCCTTTCGCCTGCCAATGCAAAAATAATTTCCTACACCCGTACGTACCAGGATGAAGATATTCTAGTGCTTGCAAACCTCTCCAGATTTTCGCAAGCTGCGGAGCTTGAGCTGGAAAAATATGAAGGTTATGTTCCGGTGGAAGTGTTTAGTCACAACAAATTTCCCATGATCACCGAACAGCCATACCTCTTTACACTGGCGCCGCACGGTTACTACTGGTTTCAGCTGAAGAAAGAGAAAGGGCACATAGAAAAATCTGAAACCCCTTCCCTTCAGGTATATCAATGGGAACAGCTCTTCCAGAACAAAGGACGGGCCCGACTCGAACAAGATGTTTTGCCGCAGTACTTAAATAGCTGCAGATGGTTTGGCGGAAAATCCCGTGTCATTCAAAATATTTCCGTGGCTAACACGATTGATATTCCGGTTGAAGGTATGCCCTCGACCCTGATCACTATAGAAGTTAATTACAACGATGGCCTTCCTGAAGTTTATCAACTTCCGCTTGGGTTTATCAATCAGAAACATGAAGACGACTATCATGATATCCCCGATAAAGGAATAATCGCAAAACTTGAGTTAGACGGGGAAGACGGATATCTTTTCGATAGTGTTTATAGTGAAGATTTCAGGAATGTGCTTTACACCAATATTAAAGAAGGAAACACTCTTAAAGGAGGCCGCGCCCGGCTAACTTTCCATCACAGCGAAAACAGCTTTGATCCCGTTTCTGAAGAGGTAAGCTCAAAGGTATTAAATGCTGAACAGAGTAATACTTCCCTCATTTACAACAACAAGTATTTTCTAAAACTGTACCGAAAACTCGATAACACGATCAATCCAGACATGGAAATCACCCATTATCTCACCGAAAAAACAGATTTTGAGAATTCTCCGAGGTTCGTGGGGGCCATTGAATATGAGCCCGACACCCGAACCAATATTGTTCTCGGGATGATGCAGGATCTTGTTCCCAACCAGGGGGACGCGTGGGATTACACAAAAGATGCGCTTAACAGGTTCTTTGAGAGGGTGCTTACGAAGCCCAAGGACATGACGGTTTCCCCGGTAACCCATACTCTGGAGCCGCTAAATTATAGTGACCTGGAAGAAAACATGAAGGAATTGATTGGCGTCATTTTCCCCGAACGTATCTCCCTTCTGGGACAGCGCACTGCCGAAATGCACAATGCTTTAGCTATGAACCCCGGGGAAAAGGATTTTGAACATGAAGGTTTTTCCCTGCATTATCAAAGATCCCTATTTTCTTCATTACAGTCGTTGACGCGAAATGCATTCCAAAACCTTCAGAAAAACCTGAAAACCTTACCAGAACATATTCAGGAAGAAGCTAAAGAAGTGCTGAACATGAAAGGTGAAGTGCTCAACACTTTTAAAAGGATCTACGACCATAAAATTCCTGTCATGAAGATTAGGACCCATGGGGATTACCACCTGGGGCAGGTACTATGGACGGGACGGGATTTTATCATTATAGATTTTGAAGGCGAGCCCGCCCGATCTTTTAGTGAACGCAGGTTAAAACGTTCCCCACTCCGCGATGTTGCGGGGATGGTCCGTTCCTTCCACTATGCCGCTTATAGCAGCATTATTGAACCGGAATTTAACCAACAAAAGAAAGAAGGCGATCTCGATCAATGGGCAGATAACTGGTACTACCTGGTCACCCGAATGTTCCTGAAGGGGTATTACGACAATGTAGGGGATCATAATTTTATTCCACCAGATAAAGAAGATACAGAGATCCTAATGCAGACTTTCCTACTGGAAAAGGCGATCTACGAGATGAATTATGAACTAAACAACCGTCCCGACTGGGTATTGATCCCACTGCGGGGAATAAAATCATGTATAAAAAAATAAGACATGGCTAAGAAAGAAGACAACAAAGAAAATATAGGCAAAAAGGATACTGGAAAAGACCCAAAAAGCGCTTCGGCCAAAGGTAAAACTGTTAAGCCAGACAAATCTGGAGCGGTGAAAGGACCTAAAGGAGTTGGTGACAAAACCAGGGCCGGCGGGGCTGAGAAGGAGAAAAAAACTGCCAAAAAGGCCACTTCCACTAAAAAATCTGGAAGCAAAGAATCTACGGCAGCTAAGAAAGGTACTACAAAGGGCACTTCCGGCAAAACCCGGATTTCAAAAAAACCCGCAAAATTCCAGGAGCCATTGACAGATGAACCTTTGCCATCGGTTCCTGCCCCTGCGAGCAAGAAAACGACTACTTCCGAAGAAAAAACTTCCAAAGTTGGGGAAACGAAAAAAGCAGGAACAAAGAAATCTGCAGCCGGCACTTCTAAAACAACTGCCTCCTCAAAAAGGGCAAAATCTTCTAAGGGAGTGGCAGATAAAGTCACCCCCGATAAAAAAACAAAGAAGGATCTGGCAGAAAAAGTCAAAGACCTAATTCCGGATGCCGATCAAATCATGGATTTTGCCAACAAGGCAAAAGACAAAATCGAGGAAGTGCTTCCTGATAAAGAAGAGGTGTTGGCAGCCTCAAACAAGGCAAAAAGGGCTGTTGAAAAAGCCACGACAGATCAAAAAGAAGAACAAAAACCTTCTTCAGATAAACCTGTGGAAGCCACCTTGCTCACAGATTTTGACATACATCTTTTTAAAGAAGGAAAACACTACCATCTATACGACAAGCTCGGTTCCCACCTTATGGAATACATGGGAACCAAAGGGGTTTACTTCGCCGTGTGGGCGCCCAATGCAAAAAGTGTATCGGTAGTTGGAGACTTTAACAATTGGGACAAAGGTTCACACAAGATGAAATCCCGTTGGGACAATTCGGGAATTTGGGAAACATTTATCCCCGAAGCTAAAAAAGGGACTCTCTATAAATATTTTATCAGTTCCAACAGTGGCTATGAAGCCGAAAAAGGCGATCCATATGCCTTTTTATGGGAAAATCCACCCAATACAGCTTCGGTTGTCTGGGATTTGGAAAATACCTGGAAGGATAAGTCATGGATGAAAGAACGCAAAAAAAAAGAAGGAAAAGCGCAACCTTATTCGGTTTATGAATTGCATTTGGGCTCCTGGAAAAGAGTGCCTGAGGATAACCTTCGTTCCCTTACTTATCGGGAACTGGCCGAAGATCTGCCAAAATATTTAAAGGAAATGAATTTCACCCATGTGGAATTCATGCCTGTTATGGAACATCCATTTTTTGGGTCCTGGGGATATCAAATCACCGGATATTTTGCTCCTTCCAGCCGTTTTGGGACACCACAGGATTTTATGTACCTCATTGACCGGCTTCACCAGGAAGGCATTGGGGTAATCCTTGACTGGGTGCCCTCACATTTTCCTTCGGACCTGCACGGGATCCACTACTTTGATGGAACACACTTATATGAACATGAAGATCCTCAAAAAGGTTTCCACCCAGACTGGCAGAGCTATATTTTTAACTATGGCCGGAGTGAAGTCCGTTCTTTCTTAATAAGCAACGCACTTTTCTGGTTGGATAAATTCCACGCCGATGGATTGCGTGTAGACGCCGTCGCTTCCATGCTTTACCTTGATTATTCACGTAAAGAAGGGGAATGGCAACCAAACGAACACGGCGGAAGAGAAAATCTTGAGGCCGTTAGCTTCCTGAAAGAATTCAATGAAGTAGTGTATAAAGAATATCCAGACAGTGTCACCATTGCCGAAGAATCCACGGCCTGGCCAATGGTTTCCAAACCAACTTATATTGGAGGCCTCGGGTTCGGAATGAAATGGATGATGGGATGGATGCATGATACGCTGGAGTATTTCAGCCAGGATCCTATCCACAGAAGGCATCATCAAAATACCATCACTTTTAGTACAAATTATGCCTTCACCGAAAACTTTATGTTGCCGTTGTCGCATGACGAAGTGGTGTATGGAAAACATTCCATCCTTAACAAAATGCCCGGCGATGAATGGAACAAGTTTGCCAATCTAAGGACGCTGTACTCCTATATGTATGCCCATCCCGGAACCAAACTGCTATTTATGGGAGCAGAATTTGCCCAACCCACAGAATGGGACCACGACGGCAGCCTCCAATGGCACCTTACAGAACAGGATGCACACAGGCAAATACAGGAGACGCTAAAGGAACTGAATAAACTTTACAAAACTGAACCTGCCTTGTATGAAAAAAGCTTTTCAAGCGATGGTTTTGAATGGGTGGATATAAAAGATGAAGAGAATAGTATAATCACCTTTCTGCGGAAAGGGGAAGATCCAAAGGACAATATTCTGGTGGTATGTAACTTTACCCCGGTGCCACGGGAAAATTACAGGATTGGTGTCCCGGAAAAAGGAACCTGGAAAGAAATTTTTAATAGTGATGACCAGAAGTTTGGTGGCAGCAATGTCAAGAACTCAGAAAAAATCGAGAGCCAGTCGCTGGCAGCCCATGGAAAAGAAGCTTCGCTATCCCTAATGCTGCCTCCATTGGGTGTGGTTTATTTTAAAAGATCATAAAGACAAATAACCTTAAACAGAAATGAAGAATGTAAAAGCCTATGCAGCCCATGCTGCAGAAAAAGACCTCGAGCCTTTCACAATAGACCGGCATGAACCAGGACCTGAAGACGTAGAGATCGAGATCCTATACTGTGGCATATGCCATTCAGATATACATACGGCGAGAAACGAATGGGGAGGCACCAAATACCCCGTCGTTCCAGGTCATGAGATCGTGGGAAAAGTTACCCGTGTAGGTAATAAAGTTCAGAAATATAAAGAAGGTGATACCGTGGGAGTGGGTTGTTTTGTGGACTCGTGTGGAAATTGTGAGAGTTGTGAAGCGCATCAGGAGCAATATTGCTTAAACGGCCCCACCGCCACTTACAACTCACCTTCCCCACTGGACAAAGAAATAACAACCTTTGGAGGATATTCCACACATATTGTGGTAAAAGAAGATTTTGTGTTGAAGATTTCAGATAAACTACCCTTAAATGCGGTCGCACCACTTTTATGCGCCGGAATTACCACCTATTCACCACTAAAAAACTGGAATGTGAAAAAAGGGGATAAAGTCGGGGTGGTAGGCCTGGGCGGATTAGGCCATATGGCCGTAAAACTCGCTTCCTCCATGGGTGCAGAAGTTACTATGCTCAGCCGTTCGCCCGAAAAAGAAAAAGATGCAAATGAATTAGGGGCTGCTCATTTTGAACTCACTACGAGTGAAGAAAATATGAAAAAATTGGCTGGATCTTTTAATTTTATCATAAACACAGTTTCTGCCCAACATGATTACAACCAATACCTTTCCCTGCTTAAAACAAATGGAGTAATGGTATTGCTCGGGGTGCCGCCAAAACCATCTGAAGTGCAGGCTGGGCAATTGATCTTGAAAAGAAGGAGCCTGGTTGGCTCCCTGGTGGGTGGTATAAAAGAAACCCAGGAAATGCTCGACTACTGCGCTGAGAAAGGAATTGTTTCTGAAGTCGAGATGATCAATATCGACCAAATTAATGAAGCTTACGAGCGCACCTTGAATTCCGATGTGCGATATAGATTCGTGATCGACATGAAAAGCTTAAAAAACCAGAATTAAATCAATAAACAATTATGAAAAGAAAAGCTACAGCCGTATGGAACGGCACCGTAAAAGAAGGAAAAGGATATCTTTCAACCCAAAGTGGGGTTCTTGATAAAAACCAATATTCCTTTAAAACAAGGTTTGAAGATGGAAAAGGAACCAACCCCGAAGAATTAATTGGAGCAGCCCATGCCGGTTGTTTCACCATGCAGCTATCGGCAAATCTTTCAGAAAAAGATTTTAATCCGGTGGAATTGGAAACCAAAGCTGAAGTGAGCCTTGAAGATGGTTCTGTCACAAAATCACATTTGACCCTCTCGGCCAAGGTTCCTGGAATATCACAGGAGAAGTTTGACGAACTGGTCAAACACGCAAAAGAGAACTGCCCAATTTCCAAGCTCTTAAAGACCGAAATCACCGTCTCTTCGACCCTGAACGCATAAAAAAGGTCTTTTTTTAGATAAGAAATATCCCGTTTAACAACATTTGATGATCATCAAATGTTATTAAACGGGATTTATTTTTTGTTATAGTCCTATATAATTCTAAACAGCCTGAAATTATTTTCTGGTTGCCCTTACCACTACAAAAGACCCTTTACCGGTGCCTTTCTTCGGCTTCTCTACTTTTTTGATATCATCTATGTCCTGAAATAAAGTCTGTGAAAAAACCAGGTCTTTAAATCCTGCTTCATTGAGCAATTCTTTCATTTTTTCAATTGAATAAAACCAGGCTTCCCTGTAAAAAAGGCTTTGCGCCCGTTTTTGCTCATATCTTTTTCCCAATTTGCTCTCTCTGTCGATAAAACCTACAATCACAGAACCTCCCTGTTTGAGCACTCTTTGGGCTTCCAGTAGGGCTTTTCGGGCATCTTCTAAATGGCAGACGGTGACAAAAAGTACGAAATCGAACTGTAAATCCCCGTATGGAAGCTGTTCTGCGGGGGCATCCATTACCTCAAGACCATTCTTGATGGCCCTGTCTCTCATTGCCTTTGCAGGTTCCACCCCGGTTTTTATCCCCAGGGGCCGGGCGTATTTTCCTGTTCCAATTCCTACTTCAATACCACTTAAGTTGGACGGCAATTCCTCAAAGTGCCTTTGAATGGCCAGCACTTCAGAATCATATACTGCCGGATATTTTTCAAACCAGGCTTCATACTCCTCAATATGTGTTTCAAAAGGATCTCTTTTTGCCATAGCTAACTGTTTTTTTAAATTCCTATATAAATTACCACATATTGATCATAAATTCAATATTTTATGATTGACGTGATCATATTTTATCAAAGCTTTTTGACTGGTTTTGTTTTCCCTTAAAATTTCCACAATGGCAATTTCCCCCTAATTAGCAATAGAAATAAAATCACTTTTATCTTTGGGAATTACGACTTCGGAATCGCTTGAGAAAGAGCATTAAAAACGGTATTTTTGACACCTGTACCCATCGAATTCTGGTGTACAAATTTTTGGTTTACTTCCAGTTCAATGCCTAAATAATTATTCGGGAACTTCTTCCGAAGGTGAGTGGTAAACCCATCGGCCTTACCCAGGTAAGGATAGTTAAAACGCGATTTGAGGCTGTTATCGAAGTTCTGCAGCGCCTTTTTGAAGCTTTGGCAGAACTGCTTTTCCCGTGGACGGGCGGGATCAAATAATAAACCGAGATCGGTATTCCGTATTTGCCCATTTAGAACAGGAGTGAAGGAGTGGATTGAAAGATGAAGTACCTCCTCCCCTGCTGCTATAAAATTCGCGATCTGGTCTTCTATCGAATTGCGGTAAGGAAAATAATATTCCTCCAGAATCCCCTTTTTGACACCTATAGAAAGGCCGCGGGTAAATTCTGAAAAAAGCTGTGGATGATGAAGGGAACGGTTAACTTCCACCAAGAGCCGGCTCTCCAAATGAAATTTATGCAAACTCGAAAGCTCCTGCAAATGCCAGAACATATCCAGCGCCCCGGGATCATAGCCACGATGGGAGTTCAGGATCTCTTTCGCGCCCGAAAAGTTCTCCTGATATTCCCTGGGGACAATATTTCCCCCATGTTCGCATGTTAAAATCAGGATCACAAAAGGAATTTTTCAATGGTTAATTTTCAATGACAGTTCTCAATTCTCTCAAAGCAAAGGCTGACATCAGGAAATTTCTAATTTCTAAAAAACTTGTTTTTAGCCAAACATTTTCCAAGTTCTTTGTATACCTCAGTGATCTTTTCTTCTGAAAAATTGGCTCCTAAAGCTCTTAATATCCGCGTGGAAAGGCTTCCGTTTTGAAGCAGAAACTCAATATTCTTCTGGTGTTTGGCTGAAATATTCCCTTTTACTTCAGCATACAATCTGCTCCAGATTTCCTGAACTGTAGAAGTTTTCTGTAAATCGAAAACATCCAGATACTTCTTGTTGCCGATCCTGGTTTCTTCGGCATCAACAATCACCGCATTAAAGATCTCAAAAAGGTCATTTTCGTGCCACTTTTTTTGATCCTCTAAAGAGATGAGCTCTTCGCTCACCAGTAGTTTTAAGACTTCCACCAGCAAAACAGCAATTGCAAGATCGGCTTTAGGACATTCCTGAATGTCGATCACCCGAATTTCTATGGCATTCCGGTCAAATCTGGCTATGGCTCCCCTGGAATTCAAGAAATGATGATCCAGAATATTTTCCTTATCAAAAGGTTTGATAGCTCTATTTATAGGTTCAAAAATCCCTTTGAAATAGTCTTTCCTGCTAAAAAATTGTTCCGGAATAACTTTTCCTGTCATTTCAGGAATTTCTTTTTGGTTCGTTTTATACACATGCATTCTTGCATCCTTAAATCCCGTCGATTTACCCTCAAAAATGGGGGAACTGGCACTTAATCCGGGTAAGATTGGAAGAATTAAACGCACTGCTGCATGCAGCTTTTCAAATTCTGCATCATCATAAAAAGGCAGATTGATATGCATACTTTGTACATTGCTCCAGCCATGTCCCCTACAGTCAAAAATGCGGTTATAGAGCGCATATATTTTGCTGTAGTTGTGTTGCCACAATTGCATTTCAGATTCGGGATGCATCAAGGGATGGGCAGCTGTGGAAAGTAATTGCGTTCCAAATTCGGATAAGAGCAGGTTCATTTCTGCGACATTTTCAGCAAAAAGGACATCCAGATTTTCAAGATCGGCTGTAGGCCCGTTGGTTTTCATTTCCACCACATGTGCTACCAGTTCATTGCTCCATTCAATTTTTCCGTTTTCCACATCTGACGTAAGAGTGCCGTTTTTCCGGGTCAGGAGTTTATCCACAACAGGATTTATCTTGAAACTTTCAGCGTTCACCAACATGTACTCCAACTCTATCCCAAAGACTTCAAAAAGGTGATAACTCATTCTGTTTTCTTTTCCAGGCGGGTTTTGAGCGCCTTCAAAATTTCGGTGTAAACCTTATCTCCATAGAAGCCATCTTCCACCCCAAAATCGATGTTTGGATTATCATTTATTTCCACCACTAACGGCTTCCCGTTAATTTCTTTAACATCAATTCCGTAGAGGCCTTTGCCCATCAACTTAGCCGACTTTAACGCCACTTCCAAAATCTTTTTTGGCACGTCCTCTATGGCCATACAATCTGCATTCCCATCACGGTCATCTTTTTTCCTGGCATCCCAGTTATAGATTTGCCAATGTCCTTTGGCCATGTAATAACGGCAGGCATAAAGAGGCTTGGCGTCTAAAATACCAATACGCCAGTCGTAATCTGAAGGTGTGTATTCCTGTGCAATCACCAATTCAGATTTTTTAAGCATCCCATTTACCAGCTCTTCATATTCTTCTACGGTCGAGGCTTTTTTCACACCAAAAGAAAAAGTGGAATCGGGGGATTTAAGGACAAGTGGCAAACCTGTTTTCTCAATTACTGAATTTTTATTGTCTTTATGGACAATGACAGTTTTTGGGGATGGAATACCTGCATTTTCAAGCGCTTCGGCCATAAAAACTTTGTTGCAGCACTTGAGAATAGCATCTGGATAATCTACAGTAGCAATATCTTCCTGCTGGGCTTTTCGGGCAAATGCATAAGCCTCATTGTTCACTTCTGTACTTTGGCGGATAAAAAGGGCGTCAAAGGCTGAAAGTCGCGAGAGGTCTTTTGGGCCCACAAATTCCACATAGAAGTTCATTTTTTCGGCCAATTCAGCAAATCTTTTTAAAGCTTTGGGATTACTTGGCGGAGCAGGATCGTTGTTTTGTACCAGGATTGCCAGATCATATTCATAATTTCCACTTTTTGGGATGTCATAGCGTTTCTTCCCAAAATACTGAATAGCAAATTCCCTCATGCTTTCTTTATGTTCTTCAGGAACTTCTACTTCAGAAATAGCTTTCAGGGATTTTATATTCCACTTATTGGTGCGAATGAATTTAACCCTCAAAAACGGAATTTGAAAATGCCGGTGGAACATGGCACTCAATTCAGTATATTTTCTGGCCACATTCTGACCAAAGTAGATGCTTAAAGTGAATTCTGAAGATTTGATGCCTTTCAAACTTTTCTGAATAAGGTCATCAAATTCTTCAGAAACTATTTTAACCAGAACTGGCTCCCGCAAATCCACTAGATTTTTGATCGTCGGAATTGCCAGGTGCCCGCGGGCTTCGGCCAAAAGGGAAACATAATATCCTTTGGATTGGTAGGAGTAATCTTTACAAAGATTGAAAATTCGAGCCTTTTTAAGCGTTGAAAAATGAGGGATCGTTAGATAATCACTGGCTGAAATCACTTTAATGTTCTCCAGGGAAATGTTCCAGTTTTCAGGCTTATTTACAACAATGTACTTATTCATTAAGTTTAAAATAGTTTATCAAATTTAGCTGAAAAATACTTCTGTTTATCAAAAATCAATTCCTTCAGATAAAAAATATGCACATGAAAAAGTAGGGATAATTCGCAAGGCTGCCAATTAAAATCCCATGCAATTGTGCCATTTTTAAGAACTAAGAATCAACTAGTTAAGTCTATCGTAAATTTTTTCATAAGACAATCCTGTTTACTATTTTATTGATGGGTAGAGAAACAAGATTAAACTTTTAAAAAATAAAAATTATGGCATCGAATTTAAGTTTTGACAAATTTGCACAGGAAGCATATGAATACGTGAATTATTGATCTTAAAAGGAATCTATGTAGAAGACTGGAAATATTCAGAAAAACCTCCAAAGAACTATGACAGTATTGAGGAAATGAAAAAGGAAGTAAAAACTGTACAGAAGCAATATGGGGAGGAAAATTTTCCATGGAGCAAACCCACAGAGGAAATTATTTCCATTACACTAGGGTCCCTAAGGAAATTCCTGGATGAGAGACAACTGGAACATTTAAAGGACCAATTGCCTAAAGAGATCAAGAAATTGGTCAAATAAAAAAACCTTCCGGGAAATTCCCGGAAGGTTAGATTTGGAAAAAAATAGATCTTGCTCTATATCAGCCCCGAAATATTTCCTTCCAAATCGATATCTATATTTTCTGAAGCCGGATACGCAGGTAAACCCGGCATTCTCA
>JAGXIM010000038.1 GCA_024635665.1 Salinimicrobium sp.
GTGACGTAGCGTTTGATGCCTTCTTTGTCTTCATAGCTGCGGCTGGTGAGCTTTCCCTCCACACCAATTTCTTTACCTTTTGGGACATAAGTCTCCACTAGATCGGCTGTTTTACCCCAGGCGACCACATTGTGCCATTGCGTGTCGGTAATTTTTTCACCTTTCGTGTTCTTGTAAGATTCGTTTGTGGCGATAGAAAATTTTGCCAGTTTTCTTCCAGATTCAAGGGTGATGATCTCAGGTGCGTTTCCTACGTAACCAATTAATTGTACTGTGTTTCTTAGTGTAGTCATGATCTTTATTTTTATTTGTCGTTGAAAATCATTCGTTCATTTCAACAGGACAAACATATAACCGGTTTACAGCCTTATTCGGTTGTGAAAGGTTTGTTTTCGTTTACTTTCGTTTGTAAGCATTTGAAAACGGATAATAGGGAGCAGGTTATTTTTCGTAATATTACAGGAAGACAAAATTTTCTACCTATGAAAAAGATCGCTTATGTTCTGCTAATGTTGGTCCTGGTTCTCTCCTGCAAGGATGCCCAGAAAGAGGTAGAAAAAGAAACTTCCGAAAATGCCTTTTTTGAGACCCCGTTTAAGGATTATCGCGAGCTTGAGGAATTAAGCGGGTACGAAAAAGTTTCGGACACCTCTATGTGGGACAGTAGAAATTCTCACGACAGGTATCGTTTGCTACAGCTTCAAAAAGGGCAAAATAGCCTGATATTATTTTACAGGGCCGGGCTGCAGCACGAGGAGGGGGACGAAATATCCTATTTGGCACTGGACACACTGCAAGTTAAAGACGTGGGGGAAAATGAGCAAATCACCATAGGATATTGCACAAAGCAGGGATTTCCAGAGGGCGAGATCATTGCCCTTGTGGAGGAAAGTGACAGCCTCTATGTAAAATCTGTGATAAAGGCCTGGCGGGCGAATAAAGCTTCTGAAAAAATGGAGGTTGTGGAAGATTTAGACAGAATTGACTGTATAAATGAATTTTTTGAATCTGAAGACGCCACCCTTCCGCTGAAGGATTTCTCTTAATTCAGAAAAACTGAAAAACAATTTCTTTAAAACTCTGCAGAGAATTGGTCGTGCTAAAAAAGTTTCCCAAAAATGCCCTTTTTGAGTGGCGTAATTTTAATTTCCAGTTATAACGAACATGAAACCGGCCCCAGTCAAAGAAATAAAACAGGAATTGAAACATCGCTCCCAGGAGGAACTGTTGGAAATTGTACTGCGGCTTTCCAAATTTAAAAAAGAGAACAAGGAGCTACTTTCCTACTTGCTTTTTTCGGCTTTGGACGAGGAAACCTATATCACAAGTGTAAAAGCCGAAGTAGATGCAGATTTTTTGGAGATCAATCGCAACAGCTATTACTTCATGAAAAAAAGCATGAGGAAGATCCTTCGGAATGTCAAAAAGTACAGCCGCTATTCAGGAAAAAAAGAAACGGAAATTGAGTTGTTGATCTACTTTCTGTTAAAGATGGACAGTTTTTCCCCTTCAATACATAAAAACAAAACCCTTCAAAACCTGTACGACCGGCAGCTCGCCCTGGTAAAGAAAAACATTAGTAAGTTACACGAAGACCTGCAGCACGATTTTGAGGTTGAAATGCAGGATTTGAGCCGGTAAAATCAGGTCCAAAAACCCTGTCCCAGTTTTATAGAAAAGAAATAATCCGTAAATTTAAGTGTTCATTTTTTATGTGGCGTTATGAAAAGCTACCCTTTCTTCTGGACAAGTCTTATAAAATGGTTTCTCTCTTTTTGTGCCTTCATCTTATTAGCTGGCTGCGGAGAGAACCTTCAGGGAGAACTTTTATTTATTGAAGAAGACAGCCAAAAAGGATTTAATTATCCTTACTTCCTTTTTTTACCTGATGGTGTTTCTGAACACAAAGAAACTATGTTGATCGTAGAACCCAACAATTCCGGTTTTGCCAGCAACAATTTTGAGGAACACGTGGAGAAGGCCAGAAGAGTCGCAACCAGAGAATTCTACATTGGAAATTACCTTTCCAGAAAAGCAGAGTATCCCCTTTTGATTCCCGTTTTTAACAGGCCAAAATCAAATTGGAAGATCTATACGCATTCATTAGATCGGGACGTTATGCTGCAAAAAGGAAACCCTTTGGAAAGACTTGATTTGCAATTAATTGAAATGGTGGATGACGCCCGCAGTAAACTTGCGGAAAAACAGATTAAAACCAAAGAGAAATTTTTCCTTACTGGTTTTTCGGCTTCAGGCGTTTTCGCCAACCGGTTTAGTCTCATTCATCCCGAAAAAGTGCAGGCTGTAGCGGCCGGCGGATTAAACGGATTACTTATGCTGCCAAAAAAGGAGCATCAGGGGGAAATCCTGAATTATCCTTTGGGAATAAATGATTTTGAAACCCTGTTTGAAAAGGAATTTGATCTTTTGGCTTTCAAAGAAGTTCCGCAGTTTTGGTACATGGGAGAACTGGACGAAAATGATGCGGTTCCTTATGACGACGCCTACGATGAAGATGAACGGCAGGTGGTATATGCTGCGCTCGGGAGGGAGATGCAGCCACAACGCTGGGACAATTGTAGAAAGGTCTATTCGGAAGAAGGTGTAAAAGCAAGGGTTAGGACCTATGAAGGAGTAGGGCATGAACATCCCGAAGTAGTCAAAGAAGATATCTATAAATTTTTTAAGGCCAACCTTGCAGAGGGGTCTTCAGCTGCTTTTAGCCATACTTCAGGATCGATTTTTTCTCAAGACTAACAAAATAGTTTTTGTCAATAAACCTTCCGCAGTAAAATTTCAGTAAATAAATTGAGTAATTCAATGGCTACCAACGCCAGGGCAACTGGAAATCAAATAAATCCCTATATTTAGTTATGGAAAAAGCTTGTTTGGAATGTGGGGAAAAGATCGTGGGCAGGACAGATAAGAAGTTTTGCAGTGATTATTGCCGAAATGCGCACCACAACAATCTCAACAAAGACCGGAAAAACATGGTGCGCAACGTTAACAACCTGTTGCGTAAAAATTATCGCATCCTTGAGCAATTGAACCCAAATGATAAAACCAGGGCCAGCAAAAGTAAATTACTGGCCAAAGGCTTTAATTTTGAATACTTCACAAGTATCTATACTACCAAAACAGGAAATACGTACTATTTTATATATGACCAGGGTTACCTACCGCTGGAAGGCGATTATTACGCGCTTGTCCGCCGGATTTAAGATCGATAATTCTGGCCCGTCAAGCTTAAAGCAGCCCTTAAAACATCACTTTGGCTTAGTTGGCCCACTAGTTTTCCTTCTTTTACAATGGGGAAGCGGCGGATCCTATTTTCAATAAATAATTTGGCTGCATCCAAAACATTCATTTCTGCATCAATGGTCTCAACCTTACAGGTCATCCTTTTTTCAACCTTGTTGTCCTCCAGGGGCAAATTGTAATATTGGCTGTCTGAAATATGTTTCACGCAATCGCCTTCAGAAATCACTCCCAAAAGCTCATTGCGCTCATTGACCACACATCCGCCGGAAATTTTGTGCTTCATCAATAGTCCCATCACATCGTAAACCGTCTGTTCCTTGCTAAAGGTGATAAGATTCGTGGCCATAAAATCTTTTACGCACATTGGTTCTTTTGGCGGTTTTTCGGGCTCTGCCCTTTTTCCCTGAAAACTCTTTATTCCCATAATTCATATTTTGAAAGTTGAACGTATAAAATACTAATTATTCTTGAAAAGAAAACGCTGGTGAATATTATTAGTAGTTTTTTATGACTTTTTTTCTCTATCCCCGAAACTTGAAACCGATTTGAATATATTTGGTCTATGCTAAAAAAACTTCAGGTCATCATTTCCCTGCTTATTTTGGCTGCTGCCATTTTTTGGGGTTTTTATGGCACAAAACCACATGTCACTCTGGTACAGGAGGTGCCTTTGGAGCAATTTTCAACTGCACAGGCGTTTTCACATGTAGAAAACCTGTCGCAAGAACCGCGCTATGTTGGAAGCCAGGCACACCGGAAGGCCCGCAATTATATAGTTCCCCAGCTTGAAAAAATGGGGCTGTTGGTGCAGACCCAGGAAGGATTTTCCCTCAACAAATATGGCACAATCACGCGGCCGCAAAACATAATTTCCCGAATAGAAGGTTCTGGCGAGGGCAAGGCCGTACTGCTGCTCACGCATTACGACAGCGCCATGCATTCTTCATTTGGTGCGAGTGATGCCGCCAGCGGAATTGCCACCATCCTTGAAGGGGTGCGGGCATTCCTGGCTTCCGGAAAAACACCCAAAAATGACATTATTCTGGTATTTTCTGATGCCGAAGAACTGGGGCTTTTAGGGGCCCTTCTCTTTGCTGAAGAACATCCCTGGGCGAAAGAAGTGGGCCTGGTACTCAACTTTGAAGCCCGCGGGAGCGGGGGAAGTTCCTTCATGTTGCCCGAAACGAACCAAGGGAACAAAGCTTTAATTGAAGGATTTCTCGAAGCTGGGGTGGAATATCCGGTGACGAATTCATTGGCCTACAGCGTCTATAAAATCCTGCCAAATGATACCGATCTCACTGTCCTGCGCGAGCGAGAGAATATTAACGGCTTCAATTTTGTCTTTTTTGATGATTTTTACGACTACCACACCGCGACTGATGTGCCCGAAAACCTCGACATAAATTCACTGGCGCATCAGGGAAGCTATTTGGTGCCTTTGCTCAATTATTTCAGTGAAGCACCCCTGGAAGGTCTGGTTTCTCAGGAAGATGTGTTGTTTTTCAATATTCCCATTTTCGGGTTGATCATTTATCCAGATTCGTGGACCCTGCCTTTGTTGATCCTGGTGATTATCGGTTTTATAGCCTTGATCTTCTACGGAAGCTTTCAGAAAAAGCTACCAATCAAGAAGGTTTTAAAAGGATTTCTACCGCTGCTTATTTCACTTTTTGCAAGCGGCTTCCTGGTGTACGGGTTGTGGCAACTGGCTTTGTACCTCTATCCGCAGTACCGGGAGATGGAGCATGGCTTCCCGTACAACGGCTATAATTACATTGTGGGGGCGGTATTTTTGTCCCTGGCGGTTTGCTTCTACACCTATAATTTCTTTCGGAAACCAAAAAATACGCATCAGCTTTTTGTCGCTCCACTTTTACTTTGGATCTTAATAAGTGTGCTGGCGGCGCTTTACTTAAGAGGTGCAGCCTATGTTGTTGTCCTGGTGTTCTTCGGAATGATCCAACTATTCATCCTGTTCCACCGTCCCAAATATGCCCTGCTGGCACAAAGTTTTTTAAGCCTGCCCGCCATTTTTATCCTCACGCCGTTATTGGTTTTAATTCCCGTTGTGCTCGGACTTAAAGTGTTGTTTTTGTCCGCTATTCTCTGTGTCCTTATTTTTGTGCTTTTATGGCCGGTTTTTGGGTTCTACAAAAAGAATCAGTGGCTGGGATTTTTCAGTTTTTTCGTATTTCTCATCTTTGTCACAATCGCACATTTTCAGTCAGAATTTAATGAAGCACGCCCAAAACCTAATAGTCTGGTTTATGTGATGGATGAGGATAAAAATATAGCCACCTGGAACACGTATGATGGAATGCTCGATCCCTATACAGCACCCTTTTTCAATGATTCTGCTGAAATTCCTGTAGAGCTTCCAGAATTCCAAAGTAAATATCAAAGCAGATTTACCCGAAGTGCCATCGCCCCAAAAATCATTCTTCCGGAGCCTTTTATAGGGGTAGAAAAATTGGATACTGCCAAAATCGGAGAAGATCTTTATGAGGTGAAGATCGCGCCAAACAGGGATGTTAACAGGTTTGAATTTTTTGCTGATAAAAACCAGAATTTCCTGAGTTTTACAGTGAACGGTAAAGAAGCCGATAGCCTGCAACGAGGAAATAGTCTGCAGCATATTTTCAAAAACCGGTGGGACGACCGATTGTTAACCTATTATCCCGTGAACAGGGACACTTTGCGGCTCCAAATAGCGGTGGAAGAAGGCCAGCAACCAAAAATTGAACTTTACGAAGCAGCTTTTACCCTGCACGAGGAACAACAGTTAAAGGTGCCGTCGCGAACCGAAGAAATGGTCCCGCGGCCTTTTGTCCTGAATGATGCAATTTTGCTAAAGAAAACTTTCCAACTAAAATAATTTCCTAAAATGCCATTTTTGACACCTCATAAAAACATTGCGATCCTGGGCTGTGGCTGGTTAGGCCTACCCCTGGCGATTTTGCTGAAGGAGAAAGGTTACGCTGTAAAAGGATCGACCACTTCGGAAGAAAAATTGCCTCTTTTGAGAAACGCCGGAATTCTGGCTTATCAAATTAAAATTGCTGCGGAAGGAATTGAAGGAGATATAGAAGGTTTCCTGGATTCAACTGATGTTTTAGTGGTCGATTTTCCGCCAGGGCTGCGCCGGAATCCAAAACTGGATTATTCGGGAGCTATTGAAAATCTGGCTAAAGCTATAGAATCTTCAGGGGTCAAAAAACTTATTTTTATCTCCTCTACTTCAGTTTATGAAGAAACCGAAAATTTTACGATCTACACCGAAGACTCCAAACCTAATGCGACTTCGGCTTCGGGAAGGGAAATTATTTCCGTAGATAAAATGTTGCTTGAAAATCCCCTTTTTGACACCACAGTGATCCGCTTTGGCGGATTGATTGGCGCAGGGAGGCACCCGGTGAAATATTTGGCCGGGAGGAAAGGAATTGCAAATCCGCTGGGACCGGTGAATTTGATCCATCAAAAGGATTGCCTGCGGGTGATAGAAAAGGTACTCAAAAATGGCATTTTTGGAGAGGAATATAATGCAGTTTATCCTTTAAATCCGCCGCGGGAGAAGTACTACAAAGAAAAAGCCAGCGAAGCCGGACTTGAGGAACCCGAATTTGATCGTTCTAAGCCTTCAGTTGGAAAAGTAATTTCGGCCTCCAAAGTGATGCGCGAGCTGGGAGTAGAGTTTAGGGAGGGAATTTGAAATTCCAAGCATCAAAATCCAAAATCCAAA
>JAGXIM010000039.1 GCA_024635665.1 Salinimicrobium sp.
ACTGAAACAAAATCGGCTCACGGTACCGGCGGAATGCAGTCAAAAGTTTCGGCTGCCGCCATTACGCAGAAGGCAAAGATCGAAACCTGGATCGTTAATGGTTTGGATGATAATTTTATGCTGAATGCCATTAATGACAAGGTGCATTTCACGAAGATCCACCACTAGTTGATCGGGAAATAAATTGATTAAAATCCGGGGAGAAATTCCCGGATTTTTTTATACCTGATTTTCCAGAATATCTGTCAATTTTGCCATTTTTGACACCTTTCCCTGCAGAAGTTCGGTTTGGTACAACCACTTTCGGAAAAGCTCAAAGCTCCAACCGGAAATTTTTCAACTACTGAAGCTTTTAATCTCTTTCAGATAGTTCCTCAAAAATTTTCCTTCAAAATACCATTTTTGGATGATATAAAGCCGAATTTACAGGATAGATAGATTGCTGCATTTTCTTAGTCGATTTCAACGGAATCCCCTTTGTTCTTCTTATTTTTGCCACTTGTAAAATCAATAAGTTATGTACAGAAGTCACACCTGTGGGGAATTAAGGATCGAAAACCAGGAGCAGGAAGTTACCCTCTCGGGATGGGTTCAGAAAATAAGGGACAAAGGATTCATGGTTTGGGTTGATCTTCGTGACCGCTACGGCCTAACCCAGCTGATCTTTGATGAAGAGCGCACTCCAAAGGAAATGATGGAGCGGGCTTCGCAACTGGGACGGGAATTTGTGATCCAGGTGAAGGGAAAAGTGATCGAACGCGAATCTAAAAACCCGAACATGCCCACTGGAGATGTGGAAATTCTGGTTTCTGAATTGAAAATTCTTAATTCTGCCCAACTTCCGCCTTTTACGATAGAGGATGAAACCGATGGCGGCGAAGACCTCAGGATGAAATACAGATATCTGGACATTCGGCGGAAGCCGGTTCAGAATAAATTGATCTTCCGCAGCAAAGTTGCGATGGAAGTGAGAAAATTCCTTGCTGAAAAAGGCTTTATTGAAGTCGAAACCCCGGTGTTGATCAAATCCACGCCCGAAGGAGCCCGGGATTTCGTTGTACCTAGCCGGATGAATGAAGGCCAGTTCTACGCCCTGCCACAATCGCCCCAGACTTTCAAGCAATTGCTGATGGTGGGCGGAATGGATAAATATTTCCAGATCGTAAAATGCTTCCGGGACGAAGACCTTCGTGCCGACCGGCAGCCGGAATTCACACAAATAGATTGTGAAATGGCTTTTGTGGAGCAGGAAGATATTTTAAACACTTTTGAGGACTTCACCCGTCACCTTATAAAAGAAATCAAAGGCGTTGATGTGACCAAATTTCCCCGTATGACGTATGCTGAAGCCATGCAGAAGTACGGAAATGACAAGCCCGACATCCGCTTCGGAATGGAATTCGGGGAGTTAAATGAAGTTGCCAAAAACAAAGGATTCAATGTTTTTGATCAGCAGGAATTGGTGGTTGGGATTGCTGTTCCAAACGCTGCTTCCTCTACCAGAAAAGAAATTGACAAGCTAATCGAATGGGTAAAACGGCCTCAAATTGGTGCCACGGGATTGGTTTGGGCAAAATATAATGAAGACGGCAGCCTTAAATCTTCGGTGGATAAATTTTATTCAGAAGAAGATCTAAAGAGCTGGGCTAAAAGAACAGGAGCAAAGCCTGGAGATCTTATTCTGGTGATGGCCGGAGACGCACATAAAACAAGAACCCAACTCAGTGCTTTACGTATGCACCTGGCGAATGAACTGAGTCTTAGAAAAGCCGATGAATTTGCACCTTTATGGGTGGTTGATTTTCCTCTTTTAGAGTGGGATGAGGAAACCAAACGCTACCATGCAATGCACCATCCATTCACCTCTCCAAAACCTGAAGATATTGAACTTTTGGATACAGACCCTGGAAAAGTAAGGGCAAATGCCTATGATATTGTTCTTAACGGAAACGAAATTGGCGGCGGATCGATAAGGATCCACGACAAGAAGATGCAGGAAGACATGTTCAAACATCTCGGTTTTACACCGGAAGAAGCTAAAGCACAATTCGGATTTTTAATGGATGCTTTCCAATATGGCGCTCCCCCACACGGCGGGATCGCTTTTGGATTTGACAGACTGGTTGCTATTTTAGGAGGACAGGAAACCATTCGGGATTATATTGCGTTCCCAAAAAATAATTCGGGTAGGGATGTGATGATAGATGCGCCAGCAAAAATAGACGAGGCACAATTGAAGGAATTGAATTTGAAACTCACTTCCCAATCATAAAATCAAATCCTGCCCAGGCAGGATTTTCTATCCAATAGGTACTTATGCTGGGCAAAAAAAGAAATCCTTTACTGTTAAGATTTTTGATTTGGAGGACCAAGAACCTCACCCAGCCACAGTTCGTGATGATATTGAGCGCGTTGATTGGTTTCACAGCCGGTCTTGCCGCGGTTTTGATCAAGAACTTCACACACTTTATTCAGTTTTTACTGGAAGGAGAGTTTATTGTAAGGTACCATCATGCTTTCTATTTCATTTTCCCGATAATAGGGCTCACCATAACGCTACTCATTATAAAATATGGACTGCGACAGCCAATTGGCCATGGGATTCCATCCACGTTGTATGCCATTTCTAAAAAGAAGGGGATCATGCGGCCTGTGCAAATGTATGCCTCCTTAATCACCGCGCCGCTCACTGTTGGTTTTGGAGGTTCTGTAGGACTGGAAGGACCAACAGTGGCAACAGGAGCTTCGCTAGGTTCGAACATCTCCCGTATGTTCAATATGAACCAGGCAACCCGCACATTATTGATAGGCTGTGCTGCAGCCGGCGCTATGTCCAGCATTTTCAAGGCTCCTATCGCGGCCATTATTTTTGCGATCGAGGTCTTTAGCCTCGACCTTACGTTGGCTTCTCTGCTGCCACTCCTCCTGGCATCGGTCTCGGCCATCCTTACTTCCTACTTCTTTTCTGGTTCAGATATTATCCTTCCCTTCACTCTAAAGGACAATTTCGTCATCTCAGATGTTCCATACTACATATTACTTGGGATCCTTGCAGCGTTTTGTTCCATCTACTTTACAAGGGTCTATTTCAAAATAAACGATCTCTTCAAAAAGATAGAATCCCCGTTTAAACGTCTGCTCATCGGCGGAACCGCCTTGGGAATACTGGTGTATTTTATTCCCCCACTCTATGGCGAAGGCTACGATGTTATAAATAACTTACTCCAGGAGGATTATCTGGAAGCCATGGGAAATACCCTTTTTAATGAGTATATGGACAATTTTTGGGTCGTTATCACACTCCTGGCTGGACTGGTGATCTTTAAAATAATCGCCACCTCATTGACCTTCAATGCCGGCGGGGTTGGAGGGATTTTCGCACCCGTTTTGTTTATGGGAAGTACGATGGGCCACTGTTTCGCACTTTTCATCAACCACCTCAACTTCCTGAAAAGCCCACTCTCGGTGAGCAACTTCACCCTCGTTGGAATGGCAGGCCTAATGGCTGGGGTTCTTCAGGCACCACTTACCGCTATTTTCCTAATCGCTGAATTGACCCACGGCTACGAATTGTTTGTCCCGCTGATGATCACTGCGGCGATTTCCTTTATGATAACCACCAGATCTTTGCCGCACTCCGTCTACACCATGGAGCTGGCACAGCGCGGAGAATTGATTACTCATAACAAGGACCAGGCTGTACTAACTTTAATGGATATTGGGCAGGTGATCGAAAAGAATTTTATCCCGCTCAAACTTGGAATGACTTTGGGGGAGATTGTACATAAAGGGGTTGTGAAGTCAAACCGGAATATTTTTCCTGTGGTAGACGAGCAAAACAATTTTATGGGAATCCTGCTGTTGGACGATATCCGGCCAATTATGTTCGATAAGCAGTTGTATGATTCCGTTAAGATTGATGAACTTATGCAGAGTGCGCCAGATGTGATCGATAGCGAAACTGATGGGGTGAAACGCATAATGAAGAAATTTCAGGACACCGATGCCTGGAACCTACCTGTAGTAAAGAAAAATAAGTACCTTGGTTTTGTATCCAAATCAAAACTTCTAACCGCTTACCGCAAAAAATTAATTGAAGTCACTGTATAATGATCAACACAATTATAAAAATTTTATCCTTTCTTATAGCCATTGCAATTGCTATTGGCTTTTATTACAGAATGGATGATCAAATAATCCTCGGCGATCGTATTATAGGAGTCGCTGTTCTGGCGAGTGTTTTTATCCTGATGCCTATTTTTCTTTACCACCGCTGGAAGGGCAAAAAATTGAAAGATTACACCCTGTCTGAAGAAAATTTCAAAAAAATGAGAGACAGAAAAAAAGACTAACTACCACTAGATAAAATTTTTACAAATAAATAACAGATACAGTAACACACGTTTCAATTAAAATATTATGTTTGTACTTTATTAATATATATTATTTTTTACAATGGAAGGTACAGTTAAATTTTTCAATGAATCTAAAGGTTACGGATTCATCACTAACGACGACACAGGAAGAGACATCTTCGTACATGTTACTGGTTTAAACGGGGAAACTCTTAATGAAGGTGACAAAGTAGAGTACGTTGAAGAAGAAGGAAGAAAAGGAATGACCGCAGCCCAGGTGCGTGTCATCAATGAATAAAAATTTTTATTCGGTTTAAAAAGTCCTGCACGAGGTGCGGGACTTTTTTTTTGCGGTAAAGTTGAGGTAAAGGTTATACCTCATGGAAATCTTTCACTCCTTTCAACATTTCCCTGGTCATTTTCTCAAGGTCAAATTCCGGTTTCCAGCCCCAATCTTTGCGGGCACTTGAATCGTCAATACTTGATGGCCAGGAATCAGCGATTGCCTGTCGAAAGTCTGGCGCATAATCAATTTCAAATTCCGGAATATGTTTTCTTATAGACTTTGACAAGGTCTCCGGAGTGAAGTTCAAAGCAGCTAAGTTGTAGGACGAACGCACTTTTACAGAATCTGCCGGTGCTTCCATAAGCGACATAGCTGCACGAATCGCATCGTCCATAAACATCATTGGCAACTCGGTATCCTCCTTTAAGAATGAAGTGTATTTTTTATTTTTAAGAGCTTCGTGATAGATTTCCACAGCATAATCTGTAGTCCCACCGCCCGGTAAGGTTTTATAACTAATAAGGCCTGGATATCTTATACTTCTGACATCTACTCCGAATTTTTTGAAATAATATTCACACCAGCGTTCCCCGGCTTGCTTACTAATTCCGTAGACGGTGGTGGGCTCCATGATGGTATTTTGTGGGGTATCATGTTTGGGGGTGGTAGGGCCAAATACGGCAATGCTGGAGGGCCAGAAAACTTTAGATACCTTCTTATCTTTTGCCAGGTTCAACACATGGAAAAGGGAATTCATGTTCAAAGCCCAGCCTTTCATTGGAAATTTTTCTGCTGTTGCGCTCAACATAGCCGCCATTAAATAAATTTCATCGATCTCATAATGCATTACCAGGTCCTGTATTTGGTCAAAGTTAGTGGCATCGGCAACTTCAAAGGGACCCGAGGCCATTAATTCCTTGCTTCCTTCCCTTATATCACTGGCAATAACGTTTCTATTCCCCACTTCTTCTCTTAGTGCCATGGTAAGTTCGGTCCCAATTTGTCCACAAGCACCAATTATCAATATCTTTGAAGCCATAAATTTCGGTTTTTAGTTGTTGCAAAGATATCCAATTCCGGAGGGATGGAAAATTCCGCAGTCTTAAAGAATGAGGTATTTCTGAAAGAAAACCGGGAAATTCGAAAAAATGGAGCTCTAAAAGTCAGCTTCAAAACCATATCTTTAAAAAATGAAAAAAATCCTCTTTTTATTTTCGGCTTTGCTGCTTCTGGCTTGTGAAGAAAAAAACCAGGTGCAGGAAGCATCTATCTCAGAAAGTGGTCCTTCTTTTTCCGATGAATTGCAGGTCGCCACCAACAGGACGGTAACGCTCCTGCCCGAAGCAAGGCAACAGGTGATCCAATGGCTGGCCTATGCCACCGCACAGGACGCAATCCAGAACCTGAGGGATAAAACAGGTGCCGAGATTGTTGGGACTTCAAATAGCCTTATGCAGATTATGGAAAACTTGAGGACCACCCTTCCAGATACCCTCCAAACACCCGCCATTGAGTCCCGCGCGAATGTGTTAATGACCAAATCAAAAATCCTGCACCAGTTGTCGACCAAGAAGGAGAAAGATGCCCAAGAAATTTTTGACGTCGCAAATAATCTAATTGTGGAATTCGACAATTTCAAACTTCAGCTGAATGAGCTTTTTCTGAAGACCCCCGGGGATTTCGAACAGGAATTGGACAGGGAGTTTGAAGAGGCCAGAAATAGCGATACACTTTTGGAAAATCCTTCAGAAACAATCCCACTACTCAAAAAGCCGATTATCGAAAGGGAAATTCGAAATCCTTAAAATTTTAATTTCTTTAAATTCGGGGTGGCCTGGATTAATTAGATAGTTAAAATCCTCTTTTACAACCGCAGAAGGTACTTTCAAAACACAGGCCTTCTTCTCAGGAACAAAAATATCACCGAAATCCTGCGTTTTTGGATGGTATGGAAACGCGTTCCAATTCTTTGGAAGGTCTTTTGTTTCCACTTCTAAAACGGCAGTTGCAGGCGGAATTTCTATTTCTACCATGACAAAATCTGAAGGCAGCGTGGCGATGCTCAAATGCACCGCTACTTCGGCCATTGCCAGGGCGCGACTTTGTGCGGTGTAAATAATTTCAGTTCCCCTGGAATTCCAGCGTCCACCCACCATGGCAGCCCCTTTTCCTGAAAGTTCTGCGGAATATTTCTTCCGTGACAGCCTGTAGACCTTCATTAGACAAAAATTCCCTGGTCAATATGCTGTAGTTCTTCCACCACAAGTTCTTTTCCGTAGGAATCCTTGAGAAGCTCTTTGGGTTTGAGGTTTCCCAATGCAAAATTGGAGGTTTGTAGCCAAAGGTAAAACTTCTCAGCACCAAAGACCGAATTCCCCAAAGAAGTGACTTCGGCAAGTTCGAGGATTTTCTCAGAATGTGCTGGCTTAAAAATGTGGTTTTTGGAGGCCTTGTACCGCTGCAGGGTTTTGAGCGAGATTCCCAGGACATCTGCCCATTCTTCTTCGGTAAACGGCGTTTTTTCCTGAATCAACCTAAAGAGCCGGTAAGGAATCCCTTTTCTAATAGAATGTACAATCAACATCCTGTTGGACAGGAATTCCTGATAGGTAATTTCCCGGTTGTTCAACACGACATTTGGTTCCTGCTCTACTTTTTTCAAGTAAGACCGCACCGCCCGATCTATTTTTGCGTTCGCTTCCATGGCTCAAGACATTTGTCTATAAATATACGACATTTGTCTCGATAAAAAGATCGTAGTCTTTGCGAAAATTTTTTCTGGATAGAACTTCACGTCCAGGCCACCCCAATTACCCGTTTGGATGCACTTCCTATTAATCGCCCACCCCCGACTGACAAAAATCCTTATCTTGATCAAAAAAATTAAAACATGCAAAAAATCCCGCTTTTGTTCCTCTGTTTTCTCTACGGAAGTCTTGCCTTCGGGCAATCAGAAGAGAAAAATGTTAATAATCTTCTCGAGAACTGGCACCAGGCTGCCGCCGAAGCTGACTATGATGGATATTTCAAGCTCATGGCCGAACAATCGGTTTTTATAGGTACAGATCCAACTGAAAACTGGACGAAACCCGAATTTATGCAATGGTCAAAGCCATATTTTGACCGCGGAAAAGCCTGGAGCTTTTCTAGCCTGGAACGGAATATTTTTCTCGCCGAAGACTGCGAATTTGTCTGGTTCGATGAACTTCTTGAAACCCAAATGGGAATCTGCCGCGGCTCTGGCGTCGTATCAAAAGAAGATGGGGAATGGCGGATCAAACATTATGTGCTTTCCATAGAGATCCCAAACGAGAATGTCGAAGAGGTTACCAAACTGAAGAAGAAATTTGATGAAGAATTGATCTCCAACATAAAGTCCAGATAGTAAGGTTCCAAAAAGGGCAAAATCAACACATATTTCTATGGGAGAAATTATCCGGTGACGCTTCATAAACCTGTTAAGATCCAACACTAACACCTTCCAAAAATGCCATTTTTGGAGCCTTTTCTTATTAAAAGGCTTTCCTGGCTAAACGCTAAATAATTTCAGATTTAACATTAAATTAGCAGGAAGAAACCGTTGCTAATTTCGTGGCAGTACATTCCGGATTTTTCTGAAAATTATTTCAAAATGAGGCGATCATGCCCAAACATTCTATATCTTCTCTCAGTTTGAGAAATAAAATCAAATGAAACATCTCCCCCTTCTCTCCTTCATCTTCTTTCTCCTCGCCTCCTGCGACACCAGTCCCGAAGGAGAGCCAAACCTGCTAGACCTTCAGGGCGAATGGCAATTCGCCCTCGATATAGCCAATGTTGGTGTGAAGCAGAAATGGTACCTGCGGGACCTGGAGGAAAGCGTGCAGCTTCCCGGCACGACCGACTCCAATAAAAAAGGTTTCCTGAATACCGATACCACTACCTCTCACCTCCACCGGGTGCACACCTACGAAGGCGGGGCCTGGTATCAAAAGAAAATAATTGTACCACAGGATTTTGCCCGGCAGCATCTTTCCCTGTACTTCGAGCGCACCAAATCAACGACAGTCTGGATCGACAGCACTTTAGTGGGGTCTTCAAAGCTGTTGCAATCGCCACAGCAGTTCGACGTGACAGAGGCGTTGAATCCAGGGGAGCACACGATCACTGTGCAGGTGAATAATGATCTGGAACTTACGCCCTACCGGGAAACCCACATCTTTTCTAATGAAACCCAAACCAACTGGAACGGCATTATTGGGGAAATGTATATCGAAGCGCGCCCAAAAACCCATATCACGAACCTGCAGGTATATCCAGATGTTGAACAAAGAAAGATCAAGATCAAACTGGAAATCGAAAATGAACTAAACCTCGACGAGGCAAGAATAAAATTGCTCGTGGAAAGAACTGTGAACGGAAAAACCGAATTATTGCCTTTAAAAATGATCGATACCAGCCTCTCTTCCGTGCTCGAACTGGAATATGCGCTGGGGGATGAAACTTTACTTTGGGATGAATACGAACAGCCGCTTTATCAATTGACAGCGGTAATCACCAACGGCGAAATCGAGGATTGGAAGTCGGTGCCTTTCGGAATGCGCAACTTCGAAGCCAGAGGAACTCAATTCGCCATTAACGGACGTACCACTTTCCTGAGGGGCAAACATGATGCTGCGGTTTTCCCGATCACCGGCCATACGCCTATGGATGTGGAAAGTTGGGAGCGGGTGTTTAAGATCGCTAAATCCTACGGCATCAATCATTACCGCTTCCACTCATATACGCCACCTAAAGCCGCTTTCACTGCCGCCGATCGCGTGGGAATTTATTTGCAACCTGAGCTACCCTTCTGGGGCGGGCTCGACGTAGATTCAGTTGCGACTATGCTGCGGGAGGAAGGTTTCGCGCTTTTGAAAACCTTCGGAAATCATCCGTCTTTTGTGATGTTCTCCCACGGAAATGAGATCTGGAGCGGGCACGACCGCGTGGAGGAGAATATCGCTGCATTGAAGGAATATGATCCGCGGCCGCTTTATACCATGGGCTCCAACAACAATATCGGCTATGCACCGCCGCGGGAGGTTTCAGATTTCTTTGTGGCTTCCAGAACTCCTTCTAATGGCGATACTACTTCAACCCATACCCGCCTCACCCACGCTTTTGTAGATTCCCGGGAGGGCGGGATTCTGAATACCATGACCCCCTCAACCGACATTGATTATGATTATCCGGTTTCGCAGATCAATATCCCGATCGTGACCCACGAGATTGGACAATATCAGATTTACCCCGATTACGATGAGATCGACAAATACACCGGAGTCCTTCGCGCCCGAAATCTTGAAGTTTTTCGTGACCGACTCAAAGAAGCCGGAATGCCTGACCAGGACAGCATTTTTCAGCAGGCTTCCGGCGCCTGGTCGGCTCTTTGTTACAAAGCCGAAATGGAAGCGGCGATCCGCACCCGTGGCCTGGCGGGATTTCAGTTGTTGGACCTACAGGATTTCCCCGGGCAGGGAACAGCGCTGGTAGGCATCCTGGATGCTTTTATGGAGCCCAAGAAAGTAATTAGCAGGGAAGAATGGCTGCAATCCTGTAATGATGTGGTCCTGCTCCTAAGATTTCCAAAGTACGTGTGGACAACAGAAGAAGATTTTAAGGCAGAAGTTGAAGTGGCCAACTACTCTAATCAATCTTTTACAGAAAACCTGGAGTGGGAAATCAGGGCAGAATCCGGGGAAATGCTTCAGGAGGGGATGATTTCCGCTCCAGAACTCCAGATGGGCCGACTCACCGCAGTTGGCGAGCTGGAGATGGATCTTTCCGGCATTGAAGCAGCGAAAAAGTTATTGGTACACATCAGCCTTCCGGGAACTTCCTACACGAATACCTATCCCATTTGGGTATATCCACGGATAAATATTCCGGATTCAGAAGAAATTCACATGTACGAACAGCTGGACGAGCAGATGATAACCACCTTGCAACAAGGCGGAAAAGTGCTGTTATTCCCTCCTGAAGAAGCGGTAAAGGATCAAAGTGTCGGCGGACTTTTCCCTCCCAATTTCTGGAATTATGAGATGTTCAAAGGCATCAGCGAAGGCAACAATAAACCGTACTCCCCAGGAACATTGGGGCTGCTAACCGATCCCAAACATCCGCTTTTCGATTCCTTCCCAACCGATTTCCATACGAACTGGCAGTGGTTTTCAATCATTAAAGCCTCCAATCCAATGATCCTCGATCAAACCTCAGCTGAATACAGACCTCTTGTACAGGTAATCGATAATCTCCAGCGGAACCATAAACTGGGGCTGATCTTCGAATTTAAAGTAGGCGGGGGAAAATTGCTCATTTGTATGGCGCAACTTCCGCAGTTAACAGATAAGCCGGAAGCCCGGCAGCTATATAAATCAATAGTGGATTATATGGAGTCTGAAAATTTTAATCCAGAATATGAACTAAACCTGCAGGAGTTGAACAGGTTATTTGGTGAGCCAGTGCAATAATTTCACAACTTAAAAAATGATCAAAAGAGCTCGCACCCAAAGTAGATTTTTAAATTGATTCCAGTTAATTGATCATTGCTCACTGACCCGGTCTGCCTCCGCAAAAACATCTTCGCTGATAGAGAAATCCAGGGTTTCGGCTTCGGGGCTGTATTTTAAGAATTGATCGATGCCTTTTTGAAGCAGGAGTTCTGTAGAGAATTTTCGACTGGTGGCAAGCACGAGTCCGCCGCGGGTAATCCTGAAGAAATATTTGCCCGAGCCTGTCCTGGCTTTTCTAAAAGTAAAAGATCCGGTATCGTTCTGAATGCTTCCTATGATAGTCTCACAATCTAATTTTTCCTTGCAGGCAATGCTGGTGAAGATGGTTTTCCCTCTGCGGGAAGCAAATGTAAATTTGAAATTTCCGTTAGTTCGCTTACTTATCACAAATGCACTCATAGGGCTGCCCAATTTTTTTGAAAACTTCAAATCTAAAAAAACACAAGACGTATGGCACTCATAAATCTTCAAAAGTTATCAAAAGGGAAAAATAAATTCCAAATTCCAAGGGCCGGTTCGAGGGTCTAATAAAATTAAATAGGTTCACGCTATGCCCGTAAAGACCTTCAAAGGACGTAGACTGTTTTTACATTCCAGCTCTTTGCGATCTTTGCGCCTTTCTCCTCGTTCTCTGCGTGAAACAGAAGTTTCATTTACCGATTTAATAATTTAGAGTTTGGATGTTTAGCGATTAGTCTAGAGCTGTTGGCTTTCTTTTCATTTTTTATTGTTCTGCCACGAATTCACGAATATTCTTTCATTTGTCATCCCGACAGACCATTTTCATTCGGGAGAATGAGGATAGGACGACGAATCTCTTACCGGTTAGTGACTTCAGATCCTCCTCCCCTAATCATAAAAAAGGCCGCGGAATTTCCGCAGCCTTTTGATTCAATTAAAGATTCGGTTTAGTCATCGCTGCCATCGTCATCATCGTCATCTCCATTGTGGTCATCAACACTCAGGAAATTGCCTTCAGAATCAAATTTTAATTCCATCCCATTGTTCAAAGTGACTTCAAAAGTATTGTCATCCTCTCTTTCTGCCTCAATGATGTGGTTGTCTGGATAATTTGTAGCGATATAATCGCGAATCACCTGTGGCAATTCTGATACGGCTATGTCCTCATCATCCTTGTCATCGTTGTCGTCATCATCTGCACGACCCAGGAAATTTCCATCAGCATCAAAAATTAGTTCCACGTCGTTAGAAAGTTCGATCTCATAGTTCCCGTTGTTCTCCCTTTCGGCCTCCTCAATGCTGGCACCGGCAAAATGAGTGGTCACGAAATTCCGGATCTTTTCAGGAAGATTGGCCGGGGCAATATCTTCATCTCCAAAATCATCTTCATCATCGTCATCGATGCCCAGAAAATTTCCTTGTTGATCAAAAATTAATTCCACCCCATTATTAAGCTCTACTTCATAATTGTTGTTATCCTCAATTTCAGCTTCGTGAATAGTATTATCGGGATAATTTGTGCTAACGTAATTAAGGATAGCCTGTGGCAAAGCTGCAGTATTAATATAGTTA
>JAGXIM010000040.1 GCA_024635665.1 Salinimicrobium sp.
GGAGCACAATGGGTTTGAAGTTATAGTTGAGGAAGAAAAAAGAAAAAACCCTGAAGACCCGCAATTGTACACTGTTGCGGTAACAGACATTACGTTTAATCCTGTAATAGGAGTCTTCGAAAGGAAATTAAAAACATTTGAAGGTCGCAAGGTAACACCGGGATACTGGAACCAGCTTACCGAAGACACCAAACCTCAATACTGGAAATAGGTTCGTTTGATTTTTGTTTAAGTTTAGGTTGGCCGAAAACGGTCGGGGCCCTGCAATTGCAGGGCCTTTTTAATTACCTCTCTAAAATGTCTTTTTAGGAAGGTAGATTATTTCATTACCATTTTTCCAGGTGGAATGGGTGGCGGAACTACATTATTTACGGGCTTTGTGCTTTGCAGGTAAGCATACATCGCCTCCAGATCCTCATCTGTCATGAGGGCAAAGTTGAACCAGGGCATAGGAGGTAACAGATCCCGTGCATTCTCCATCCCTTTAAATTTACCTTTTCGCAGTGCAGTTTTAAATTGCTCCTCGCTCCAGCTTCCAATCCCGGTTTCATCTGAAGTGATATTTGCTGCAAAAGATACTCCCCATGGACCTACTGCTGCAGTAAGATCTCCGTTCATTAACATCCACCCTTTCTCCAGAGCATCACGGCTTATTACCGGAAGCTCCTCTCCCTGGGGATAGCCTGATAACTCCAAACCTTTTATTTCTTCCGGCCCTTTTTCTCCAAATTTCTTAGGGGAATGACAATCTGCACAACCAATAGTGGTCACCAGATATTTTCCTCGTTTTACCTTTTGCTCCTGAGTTGTCGTTAGCTCTTTAGGTTCATCAGGAACACTGGCATAATTCTTCTCCTTGCAACTGCTCAAGACCAGGGGAAGTAGGATAAGAAATGTAAACAAGAGTTTAGCCTTATTCCAAAATAGCAACGTAAAGCAACTTTTCAAAATCTGTGTTTTTCTCATATCAATAAAATTTAAAAGAAGTAAATTTCTTAAAAATTGATTATTAATAAAATAAAAAAGTTAAATAAGTATAAAATTGGGGGAAATCCCCCATGTCGAATTTTTAAATTTGAAAAGTGAAAACGTTCTTAATGTTTTTCACTTTTACCTATCCCTCTATATAAGTCCGGGTTCTCTCATTCTCAAAATATGTATCCTTTTCAAACTCAAAAAAGGCATCTTTCCTGAAAAATTTTTAGTGGGGATAAGAATTCAATTTGAAATCTATTTTGCCAACTTTTGCTTCACAATCGTGGATATTGTTTTTCCATCTGCTTTTCCTGCCAGTTCTTTAGATGCCATCCCCATGACTTTCCCCATGTCCTGCATACCGCTGGCATTGGTTTTTGCAATGATCGCATCCACTTCTTTTTCAATTTCTTCCTCGCTCATTTGCTCGGGGAGGAAACCTTCTATCACAGCAGCCTGGTCCAGTTCTGGCTGTGCCAGGTCTTCTCTTCCCTGCTCCTTATATATTACGGCGCTTTCTTTTCTTTGCTTTACCAGACGTTGCAAAAGCTTTAGCTCTTCATCTTCACTTAAACCGTCCTTACCAGATGCATCTGTACGAGCCAATAAAATGGCGCTTTTGACTGCTCTTAAGGCTTCCAGTTTGTTACTGTCTTTTGCACGCATGGCATCCTTCATTTCGGCCATCACTTTGTCCTGTAAACTCATTTTAATTTAATTTAATTTGTTCTGCTAAGATAAGCAGGAAAACGGAGCTGTTCAAAATAACAATTAAAATCGTTATTGTCCTGAGAAAGAATCATGACCGTTTTGTCACTCAAGGTAAACCGTCTCTGTGGGCAGTGGTCAGAGGTCAGTCCCAAACCTGCAACCCGCAATAGACAACGGGAACAGGCAACCGACAAACCGGCAATCGTATAAAAATTCAGGCTTTTTCAGAATTTCTACGGAGTTCCTCTTTTGAATTGTTCTCTTCAAACAGCGGAAGCAGGATCCTGAATTCAGTTCCGTTACCTTCTTCGGTCTCAAAACTCAGTTCCCCCCTATGCGTCTTAATTATATCTGATGCCAAAGAAAGGCCAAGACCTGTTCCTTCTCCCGAAGGTTTAGTGCTGAAAAATGGCTGAAAGATCTTTTGTCCTATATGCTCCGGAATTCCGGTTCCATTATCGGCTATCTTCACTTCCACCTGTGTTTCTAAAGTTTTGGTCTTTATGGAAATTAGAGGCTTATAGTTTTCCTCTTGATGCAGATTATTCAGCTGTTTTGACAATACGGCGTGAAAAGCATTTGTGAGCAGGTTGATAAGTACCCGGCCCAAATCCTGGGGAACAGCCTGCACTTTTCCAAGGTCATGATCGTATTCTGTAAGGATCTCTATCTGAAAGTTTTTGTTTTTATTCTTAAACCCATGGTATGCTAACCTTAAGGAATCTTCAACCAGTTTATTCAGGTCTACAGCTTCTTTTTGACCGGTACTGGTCCTGCTATGCTGGAGCATACCTTTTACAATAGCATCGGCTCTTTTTCCATGACTGGCTATTAAATCCAGGTTCTGCTGAATATCCTTAATTAAGAAACCTGCCTCTTCAAGATTTCCTTTTTTGATCTCCTCCTTCACTTCTTCCATAAGGTCTCTACTTACATCTGAAAAATTAGTGACAAAATTCAGCGGATTCTGTATCTCATGAGCAACCCCTGCAGTTAATTTTCCAAAAGAAGCCATTTTTTCAGCATGGATCAATTGTGCCTGCGTAGCTTTCAATTCCTTATAAGCCTCCTCAATTTCATGGGCTTGTATCAATTCCCTTTTAATCGCCTTTTGACGGGCTTCAAAAAGCACCCGGTTCTTTTGAAAACGATCGACAAAATAAAGTAGAACCAGGAACAATAGAACATACCCCACGTAAGCAAACCAGGAACGAAACCAGGGAGACCTCACCTCGAAAGGATAGCTTACAGGATCGCTCCAGATACCATTAGAATTTCTGGTCTTAACTCTAAAATTATAACTGCCATCGGGAAGGTGGCCATAGCTTGCAAGGCCCACAGAAGTGACAGGAGACCAGTTCGCATCATATTCTTCCAGCTTATACTGGTACTTGACCAGAAATGGTCGCGACGTTTCCACACCCACGAACTGAATATCTAAATCATTTTGAGAGAAAGGTAAACTCAGGTTTTTGGGGACGGGATAAAAAGGAAAAATTCCCGAGAATTTCACCTTTCTAAAACTTTTGATCATGGAATCCCTCTCCCTTCTTCCCAGTTGCTTATCAAAGACAAGAAGTTCATTTGATTTAAAGGCCGGCGCTGCTGCTTTTGCAGGAAGCTTCTCCTGATTTCGGGCCCAGGCAAGGCTATGCCAGCTTATATACTTGTTTTTGATCTTTAAATTTTGGAGAAACAAAGGTGGCGGAATGGAATCTCTAAGTACACTGGCGTAGTCAAACCGAAGGAACTTATCTCCTGTTCCTACCCAAAATTTACAATCCCTGTCTTTTACCATACTAAAGTTATTGCTCACATCTTTTATAGGGTAACCAGATTTCTCGTTATAGTTCTCAATACCCGAACTGCCTATCTCAGCTCCGTCTCTTATTCCTCCTTTTATTAATGTGAAACCGAGATTTGTACCAAGAATAATGTTTCCCTCTTCGTCTTCAAGGATCGTATAGACCACGTCATTTGAAAGACCGTTGCTGGTGGTGAAATTTTCAAAGGGAGAACAATCATCCTGAAAAAGTTGTTCAGAATTCAATTTTTCAAGCTTTTCTTTTCTGATCACCGAGAGACCGCCTCCCCAGGTGCCAATAAGTATATTACCTCTAGAGTCCTGGAAGACCTTTGACAATTTATTGTCAGCAAGACCCTGTTCCTCATAGAAATTCATTATTCTGTTTCCGTCATACCGGGTTAATCCGCCCCGCGTAGCTACCCAAATCACTCCATCTCTGTCTTCCAGGATATCCCATACCGTTTTATGGACCAGCCCCTGCTCAATACCAAAATTTGTAAAGGAATAACCGTTAAAAATAGAAGTCCCTCCTTCAAAGGTTCCTATCCATAAATTTCCGCTCCTGTCTATCTTGAGGGAAGTGATTTCGGTATCTGGCAAACCCTGTTCTTTTGTAAAAGTGCTGAATCGCTCGCCATCAAACCTGCAAAGTCCATTATCACTGGCAAACCAGAGATTACCGGTATGATCTTCCACAATACTCAGAAAGGTATTGTCAGGCAGTCCCTGCTTCGTAGTATAATTTATAAAGTGATTTTTTTCACCGGGCTCCCCGGTTCTTTTAAATTTCACAATTCCGCCGTCTGTAGGAGTAAACCAAATATTTTGATCCCGATCTTCAAAGATTGCGTAAACTCCTTTCCAGGAGGAGCCTCCTTTCTTTCTGTATTCAATCACACTCTCCCCGTCAAATTTATTAAGCCCTCCCCCATAAGTACCAAACCATAGGCTACCAGATTTATCCAGGGTGATATTTCGCACCGTATTATCGGCCAGACCGTTCTCTCTGGTAAGATTCATAAAAGTATTTGTAGCCCTGGAGTATTTGGAAGCTCCGCCTTTTGTTCCAAACCATATATCCCCATTCCTGTCTTCTGTAACACTGTAAACAAAATTATTAACCAGTCCATTCCCTTCATTAAAATGCTGCACTTCTTCAGATTCAGGGTCATATCTACAGACAAATCTTTCAGTAGCTATCCAGATAATTCCTTCTGAATCTTCCATTATTTCGTTTACCGCAACACCATTTAATTCCAGCATTTCTGACAGGTTGAGAAAAGCTTTTCCGCCGGCAGCATCGGTAACGGGATCATAGCAAAAAACACCACCATTCCCCGAAAACCAAATATCTCCGGTTCCAACCTCCAGAATATCATCCATAAAAACATTTGACAAACCAGATGAGCTGTCATAATTCGAAAACTCTTGTGTACCGGGATCATACCTGCTAACCCCTTTGATAGTGGCGAACCATATATCCCCCTTTGAATCTTCCAGTATTTCGTGGACATCATTATCTATAAGACCCTCATTAGTAGTATAATCATAGAAATGAGTACCATCATATTTACTGGCACCCCCATAGGTCCCAAACCAAATATTGCCATATCTGTCCTGGCTAACAGAGTGAATATAATTGTGAATAAGCCCATTACTTGAGGAGAAAGTGTTAAAAGTCTTTCCATTATACATACTCACGCCATTGCCGTTAGTCCCAAACCAAAGATTACCGTCCTTATCTTTAAACCCGCAAAGCAGACTGCTCATCGCCAGACCGTCCTCGGTGTTAAAATTTTTCATGCTAAAATAATGGTCTGCTTCTATTCGATTGGGGGCCGGTCTTGCGGAAAGTAAAATTGATTTTGGTGCTGGAAAGTGAGCTAAAGAATTGATCTCCGGTTTGCCCGGGTTTAAGATTTGGGGTGCAGCTATAGCAGTAGGTAGTTCAAACTCCCGGTATTTTTCTTCATTTCCCGTATTACAGGAAATAAAAGAAAACAGTAGTAAGCCAATAAAATAAACTGTTTGCGTCCCTTGTTTCATATTTATATGAATTACCTTCTTTTGTGGTAATCAAAATGGTCCTAAATGGATTTATTTTAATCACACTTGAACCTGTCCCAGGGGCGACGGGACATTTAATTTTATCTAAAAGTTTGAAATAACCGGGGGGTTCCTTTTGCTACATCCATATCTTTAAACGAAACATTGTTAAAGTAAATAACCCCAAAAACCTGAACCTAATTTACTCATTTTAAATACAATAAAAAAAAGTATTTATAAAGTTGTAAATCCTGTTCCAGGTAATTGATATTAAATTAAGTTTTGGTCATAAAAAAACCCGAAACCGGGGGGCAGGCTTCGGGTTAAAAATAGTTGGGGGACTATTTAATCTACATTATCGTGCAAGTACGAGTTGTTAGTTCTAAACCTTATTTCATCGTCATCTCCTGTACCTAAGGTGGTACGGGACAATTTTCCTTCTCCGGGTTTGGAATTATCTAAATCTATTCCCTGTCTTTTGTAAGCAGGTTGTCTTTCATATTCATCTACCTTGGAAAGGTTATTTCTAAACTTGTAGTTGAACTCTTTCATCTTCGCCTTTCTTTCGGCTGCTCTTTTGACAAGACTTTCGTTGATAGGTATGTTGAAAGGATCAACATTATCTCCGGGAGGTGTTTTAACTTCCTCAGGTCTCGTTTTTTCAACCGGAGCAGGAGCTTTTTTAAGTTCCGGTTCGATCTCAGGCTTCTGTTTGGCTACCGGTTTGGAACTCTTAAGCATTTCTTCTACCTGCATGTAATCATCCAGAGAATATTTGGTTATTCCGTTATGTGTATTTTTAGTTTGGGCAGATAACTCTTTCTTCTTCGCTTCAGTCCTATCCTCCATTTCTTCAGAAAGCCTGTGAACAATTCTTTCCTCTTTTGCATGTTCTGCCTTCTCTTCGGAAGCTGCGTTTTGTGGTTCCCTTACTTCCGAAGAACTGTTACGCGGCATGTCAAAAGTAAACATGAATTGCTGTTCCTGTGGATCGGGCTTTACAACTTCAGGCTCTTGTACTTCAATTTGCTTCACCCTTTCTGTAATCACGAATTCGGGTTCTTCTAACGGCTTCACCTCCTCATAGGTCACATCCATGTTCTTTACAGAGTCTGAAGGACGATTACTCTCCGGCTCCTCTTCGATTTCTCCGTCTTCTAAAGAGAGGGTATGCACAATTTTTTTCTCAGCGGGAGCGGGTGCCGGGTCGTCATAGGTTGAAAAAGTTTTCTTCGGTATAAGCTCGTGCTCTGCCCGTTGCTCATCTTCCAGGGTATGGATAATTTTTTTAGCTTCTGTATTTACGATCTCATTTTGCTGTTCTACGTCAAAACCTGTAGCAATAATGGTTACAGAAATTGACTCGTCAAGGCTTTCATCCTCGCCTACTCCCATAATAATATTGGCGCTGTGCCCGGCTTCTGCCTGGATGTGATCACTAATTTCCCCTATTTCGTCAATGGTGATCTCTTCGGAACCAGAAATGATAAGCAGCAACACATTTTTGGCTCCGGTAATTTTATTGTCGTTAAGCAGCGGGGAATCAAGTGCCCTGGAAATGGCATCCTGGGCGCGATTTCCTCCCGAAGCCTGTGCAGAACCCATAATGGCAGTTCCACTATTACTAAGCACAGTCTTCGCATCCCGCAAGTCAATGTTTTGAGTATAGTGATGCGTAATTACTTCGGCAATCCCACGGGAAGCAGTTGCCAAAACCTCATCGGCTTTTGAAAATCCTGCCTTGAAACCAAGGTTTCCGTAGACCTCCCGCAGCTTATTATTGTTGATCACGATAAGAGAATCCACATGCTTTCGTAGATTTTCTACTCCTTGTTGAGCCTGTTCACATCTTGTCTTTCCTTCAAACTGAAAAGGAATAGTCACGATCCCAACAGTAAGGATTCCCATATCCTTGGCCTGTTTGGCAATGATAGGCGCTGCCCCGGTTCCTGTTCCTCCACCCATTCCTGCGGTGATAAAAACCATCTTGGTATTGGTGTGCAAAAGACCTTTTATATCATCAAAACTTTCTTCTGCGGCCTTCCTTCCTATTGCAGGGTCGGCTCCTGCACCAAGTCCTTCTGTTTCCCTCACACCCAGCTGGATCTTATTGGGAACGGGACTGTTTTCTAAAGCCTGCGCATCTGTGTTGCAAATCACGAAATCAACCCCTTTGATCCCTTGCTGGAACATATGGTTGATCGCGTTGCTCCCTCCTCCCCCTACACCAATAACTTTGATCACGTTCGATTGGTTTTTTGGGAGATCGAATGAAATGTTTCCGAATTCTGTGCTGCTCATAAATTCTGTTTTACTGGTTTTGTACTTCTTTTCCTTTTTTTCATAGCTCTTTTGCTGCCGAATTTCCTATTCGGCGTTGTCTAAAAAATCCTTGAACTTTTCAAACCATTTTTCAAATATTGTCCTTCGTGGCTGACTAATCGTCGTTTGTTCTTCCTGCACATCCTCTTCTTTTTCTTCAGAAGACCCTAATTCTCCTTTTGCAGTTTCTTCTGAAGCTTCTGCAGGATGCCTTTTGATATCGAGGCTGTTAAGAACAAGTCCCACAGCTGTCGCAAAAACCGGACTCGTAGTTTCTGAATCACTGTCCCCTGCCAGATGTTCGTTGGGATAACCTATTCTCGTGTCCATCCCGGTGATGTATTCCACCAGCTGTTTAATGTGCTTTAGTTGCGCACCTCCACCAGTTAACACGATGCCCGCAATTAATTTTTTCTTCTGTTCTTCGTGGCCGTAATTTTTGATTTCCAGATATACCTGTTCAATAATTTCCACCACTCTCGCATGGATGATCTTTGAGAGATTCTTAAGTGTAATTTCTTTGGGTTCCCTTCCGCGGAGACCTGGAATAGAAACAATCTCATTGTCTTTGTTCTCTCCCGGCCAGGCAGAACCAAATTTCACTTTTAGCAGTTCGGCCTGCTTTTCAATGATTGAACAGCCTTCTTTGATATCTTCAGTAATAACCCCGCCCCCAAAAGGAATTACAGAGGTATGCCTGATGATACCGTCTTTAAAAATTGCCAAATCGGTAGTTCCACCGCCAATGTCCACAAGTGCAACTCCCGCTTCTTTTTCTTCCTGACTCAACACTGCATTTGCCGATGCCAATGGCTCCAAAGTAACCGCCGAGAGCTCCAATCCGGCGCTCTTCACACATCTTCCCACATTCCTGATGGAAGAAACCTGCCCCACGACTACGTGAAAATTGGCTTCCAGCCTTCCGCCGTACATTCCAATGGGTTCCTTAATCTCAGCCTGCCCATCAACTTTAAATTCCTGCGGCAAAACATGGATAATTTCTTCCCCTGGGAGCATCACCAGTTTATGGACCTGGTTGCAAAGCTTTTCAATATCTGCCGCGTCGATCACCTCATCTGGGTTTGGGCGTGTGATATAATCGCTATGTTGTAAACTGCGAATGTGTTGGCCGGCAATTCCCACCACCACATCTTGAATCTTCATTCCCGAGTCTGCCTCGGCTTCCTGGATGGCCTGTTGTATAGACTGTATAGTTTGGGTAATATTGTTCACAACCCCTCTATGCACTCCTAAACTTTTGGCCTTTCCAATCCCAATGATCTCCATTTTGCCGTAGTCGTTTTTACGGCCGATCATGGCTACGATCTTAGTAGTACCAATATCTAATCCTACTGCGATGTCGTTTTGTTCCATAAATTATTTTTTAGTGCACACAACCTGATCTCCAAATTGTAGGTCCACTTTTTTATATGCATCCAGCTTTTTATCCTGCATTGCTTTTTGATAAAATGCTTTAAAATTTTTAAACTTCAATTCAAACTCTTCCTCTGCACCCAAAAACACCACAAAATCAAGCTTTCTAAGATAGATCTCATACTTTCCGTTCTTTAAGCGGTGCAGGCCCGTCACGTGTTTTGTCAAAAAGCCGTCGTTCGCAATATAATTTACCAACGGATGGACTTCCTGCAAATGCTCTTCTGAAATTCCCGTCAATAAAGGCACCCGCGCCGAATGATACTCCGAAAGTGGCATTTTAGATCCTTGCCTATCGAGGTAAAATTGGTTTTTACCCATTACCCTCGCCAGGGGTTTCCGCTGGGTGATGGCTGCCCCCATTTTTCCGTCAACTGTCATAAAAACTTCAGCTTTTTCCACCATCTCATGTGCCTCCAATACGGTCTCCACCCTATTCAAATCTAAAGTTTCTTTACCTACGCTTTTAACCTTTACTTCATTTTGTATTAACAATTTATTAACCGCTTCTTCAGTCAAATACAGGTTTTCACTATTGGTAAAATGCAGGTTTACATCGGAGAGGAGACGTGCGTGATTACGCTTTTCGGCGAATGCAAATAAAAAGAACACAGCGCCCAATAGCAAGAATGCTTTTATGTAATTCCAGTTAATTTTCACCTGCCAAATTTTTTCTGATTTTTTCCACTTCTTCCCCAATATCGCCGGCTCCCATAAGCACCACGACCTCAGTATCTTTCCCTAAAATAACTTCGGAAAGTGCCATTTTTGACACCTTTTCTTTATGTTTATTTATAATTTTTTTTAACAACCATTCAGCATCCACGCCTTCTATGGGTTCCTCACGTGCCGGATAGATGTCCAGCAGCAGGATCTCGTCAAAAAGGCTCAGGCTTACAGCAAAATCATCGGCAAAATCGCGGGTACGGCTAAAAAGGTGCGGTTGAAAAACCGCCAGCACCTTCTTCCCCGGATGCATTTCCCGAACTGCCTGGTGCACCGCCGCAATTTCTGTAGGATGATGCGCGTAATCGTCTATCAACACGAGATTTTCTGTCTTTATCCGGTAGGAAAACCTGCGTTGTACTCCTTTGAATGAAGCCAACGCCCCGGGCAACAATTCGGGGGGGGCACCGAATTCTATTGCCATCGCCAGGGCAGTGACCGCATTTTGTAAATTGTGTTTTCCCGGAAGGCTTAAGCTAAACCCCGAAACTATTTTTTCCTTTGTCCTTAAATCAAAGCTATAAGTGCCATTTTTGACACCTATATTTTCCGCAGTGATATCTGCATCATCTTCAATTCCTACGGAAATTCCTTCTAGCGGAAGTCCGTTGGCATAAAACAGCTTCCCATCTTCGGGCACCAGGGCTGCAAAAGCCCTGAAAGATTCTTTTATTTGCGCATCTTCCCCATAAATGTCCAAATGATCGGCATCCATGGAAGTAATTGCTGCAATATTTGGCGCGAGCTGTAAAAAGGAGCGGTCAAATTCATCGGCTTCCACCACCATCGCCTTATCGCCGTCGAGGATAAGGTTTGATTGGTAATTTTCACTTATCCCGCCCAAAAATGCGGTTATCTGAAACCCTGTTTCTTTTAACAAATGTGCCAGAATGGTACTGGTGGTTGTTTTCCCGTGGGTTCCCGCCACAGCAAGTGTAAAATGTCCTTCTGTAAGATTCCCCAGCACAACCGCCCTTTTTTCCATTTGGTAACTATCGGCCGTAAAATGCAGGTATTGTGCATTGGTTTTGGAAATAGCCGGCGTGTAAACGATCAGGCTTCCTTTATCCTCCAAAAATTCCGAAGGCAAGTCCTCAACTTTGTCTGAAGTAATCACTGGGATCCCTTCTTTTTCTAGCTCATCGACCAATGCCGAACTGCTGCGGTCGTGACCTGCGACATTTTTGCCCTGAGCACTAAAATATCGGGCAAGCGCACTCATTCCTATCCCGCCAATGCCGATAAAGTAAATATTTTTTATGTGCTCGTAATGCGCCATTATTTCATTGTGCTTAATAGTTTCTCGACTTCGTTTACAATATTGGAAGTCGCAAACGGTTTTGCCAGTTTTTTAATGTTCCTACTCATGTTTTCAAGTTTGTCACCTGAATCCATTAGCGGGAAAAATATCGATCGGAAGGCTTGCTCCAAATGACTTTCGGAAAGCACCACCGCAGCATCATTTTCGGCCACTGCCATGGCATTCTTGGTTTGATGGTCTTCGGCCACATTTGGGGAAGGAATGAAAACAACCGGTTTCCCAACTATGCACAATTCTGAAACTGTCCCCGCTCCAGCCCTGGAAATTATGATATCTGCCGCCGCGTAGGCCAGGTCCATCCGCTCCAAAAAGGCGAAACAGCGGACATTAAGGTTATCATCATATTTTTCGTATTCTTCGTAATATAACTTTCCGGTTTGCCAAATCAACTGCAGCTCATTTCTTTCAAATTCCCTGATATTATCTTCAACCAGCTGGTTGATCTTCCTTGCCCCAAGACTTCCGCCGAGGATCAACACCGTCTTCATCTCTGGATCCAATCCAAAAAATGCCAGGGCCTCCTCACGTTTCTTGTCCACCTCCAAAAGATCCTGTCGTACTGGATTTCCGGTCAATACGATTTTTTCGGCAGGAAAGTACCGCTCCATATCTGGATAGGCCGTACAAATAGTATTGGCTCCTTTTGCCAGCAGTTTATTGGTGATGCCCGCGTAAGAATTCTGCTCCTGGATTAAAGTCGGGATATTTTCGCGGTTGGCCATTTGCAAAAGTGGGCCACTGGCGAACCCGCCGGTACCTATGACTACATCGGGCTGAAACCTCTTGATGATATCCCTCGCCTTCCACAGGCTTTTGACCAATTTGACCGGAAAAAGCAGGTTTTTGGTCGTCAATCGACGTTGGATCCCGCTAATCCATAAGCCTTCGATTTTGTAACCGGCTTCAGGGACTTTCTGCATTTCCATTCTGTCCTGCGCACCCACAAAAAGTATGTCGGCAGTTGGATAGCGCAGTTTGATTTCATTGGCAATAGAAATTGCCGGGAAAATGTGCCCGCCGGTGCCGCCTCCCGAAATGATTACCCGTAGTTGATTGTTCATATCGCCTCGCTTAAAATTTCCAGCGGATTATCTTCATCCGCCACTTTTTGTTCGTCCTGTTGTTGTATTTCTTCCTGGCGCTTGGCACTTACGCTCAACACCATTCCCAGCGCAAGGCACGTCATCCAGATAGAAGATCCCCCGCTGCTTATCAAAGGTAGAGTTTGCCCGGTTACCGGAAAAAGTTCCACCGCCACCGCCATATTCACCAAAGCCTGAAAAACTATGGGCAAGCCCACTCCTATCACCAACAATTTGCCAAAAACTGAATTTGCCTTGGTGGCCACAATAATAATCCTGAAAAACAGCATCAAATACGCCAGCATCACCCCAAAAGCCCCAATTAATCCCATTTCCTCTACAATGATCGCGTAGATAAAATCTGAAGAAGACTGCGGCAGGAAATTCCGTTGTACACTTTTTCCAATTCCCTGTCCTGTCACGCCGCCACTGGCAATTGCTATTTTGGCTTTTTCTATCTGGTAATCTGCTTCAGTAACCTCATCATTGGTGAAATTCTCTACCCTGCTTATCCAGGTATCGACCCGGTTAGGGAAAAGTTCCGGAAATGCTTTTGCCGTCAACATGAAAATGGAAAGGAACACGATACCGGTTCCTAATACAATCCCAATATATTTTAATGGATACCCACCTATAAAAGCCAGCATGATTACCATCGCAAAAATAATGGCAGTGGTCGAAAAGTTAGCGGGCAGGATTAGGGCCAGCACAACACCCACCGGCAGCCAAAGCGGTAAAATAGACTGCTTAAAAGTGAAGGTTTTATCCTTCATTTTGGCCATATACCTGGCGACATAGGTCAACAATACCACCGACGCCAGAGTCGACGTTTGGAAGGTTTTGTTCAAAAATGGGATCGAGATCCACCGGCTGGCATTTGCCCCGTCAATGACGATCCCCTGGGAAACGGTAAAGCCAAGCAGGATGATGAGTAAAGGTAGCACCAGGATGGAAAGCCCTACGAAATAATGATAAGGAACTTTATGCACAAAGAACATAATGACAAAGCCCAAAAACAGGTAAATGAAATGGTTTACCAGGTAAGGAAACGTGCTCCCGTCGCCATAAAGGTACGCGAGATTACTACTGGCGCTGTATACCGGCAAAAATGAAAATATTGCCAACAACCCGGCAGAAGCCCAGATAGCTTTATCACCCTTTATCCTGGAAAAAAAGTTTGTCATCCAAAAATGTGCTTTTATGCGTTCTTTTTTATGATTCTTAAAATTTTATAAATTTCTCAATGCGTCTTTGAATTTCCTTCCTCGATCCTCGTAATTCTCAAAAAGATCAAAACTGGCACATGCCGGGGAAAGCAAAACGGTATCCCCTTTTTCGGCGAACCTGTAAGCCTGCTGCACGGCTTCTTCCATGGATTGTGTTTCCACCATGATTTCCACGCAGTTCCCGAAAGCATTGATAATGGGTTCGTTGTTGACGCCAAGGCAAATAATGGCTTTTACTTTTTCGTTCACCAGCGGCAAAAGTTCAGAATATTCGTTGCCTTTGTCTACACCGCCCACGATCCAGACAGTTTCAGATTCCATGCTTTCCAGGGCGTAATAAGTGGCATTCACATTGGTTGCCTTCGAGTCGTTGATATACTGGACCCCGTTTATTTTAAGGACTTTTTCGAGCCGGTGCTCCACTCCCTGAAAGTTCGACATGCTCTCCCTAATCGTCTCTTTTCTTATGCGTAATAATTGTGCAACTGTCGCTGCGGCCATAGCGTTCTTGGCATTGTGTTTCCCTTCTAGGGTCAAATTTGATGTTGGCATGGTTAATTGGGAATTATTAGTACGAATTATTATTTGTTCATCTTTTATATAAGCTCCTTCTTCTACTTCCTGCTGAAGTGAAAAAGGCAGTTTTCGGGATCTAATCGGATTGTTTTTAAGCCATTTTTGGATCACCTGGTCGTCTGCGTCGTAAATGAAATAATCTTCTTCAGTCTGGTTTTTTACAATCCTGAATTTGGAGGTGATATATTCATCAAAATTGTGCCGGTACCTGTCCAAATGATCTGGTGTGATATTAGTCAACACCGCGATATGCGGACGAAATTCTTCGATCCCGTCCAGCTGAAAGCTGCTTAATTCCAGCACATAATGATCTACATTTGTTTCGGCCACTTGTTTGGCAAAGCTTTGGCCTACATTCCCGGCCATTCCTACATTCAATCCTCCATTTTGAAGGATAAAATGGGTGAATTTCGTGGTGGTGGTTTTCCCGTTGCTGCCGGTGATGCCTACAATGCTGGCGTTTGTGAAGCGGGAGGCAAATTCTATTTCAGAAATAATGCTAATGCCTTTATCCCTCAATAGGTTCACCAGCGGAGCATTATCAGGGATACCCGGGCTTTTCATCACCAGGTCTGCCCCAAAAAGCTTTTCTTCGGAATGTTGCTGCTCCTCAAAGTCTATTTCATATGCCTTTAGCTGATCTTTAAATTTATCGGCGATCTTGCCACGATCTGAAACAAACACCCGGTAGCCTTCCTTTTTCCCAAGAATGGCTGTACCCACCCCACTCTCCCCGCCGCCCAACACGACGAGGAAACCAGAATGATTTTTACCGCTATTTGTTCCTTTTTCCTTCATTTCCGCTTATCGGATTTTTAGGGTTACGATGGTTACAATGGCTAAAAAGATCCCAATGATCCAGAACCTCACTACAATTTTACTTTCGTGAAAACCGGCTTTCTGAAAATGGTGGTGCAAAGGCGACATCAGGAAAATGCGCCTGCCTTCTCCAAATTTTTTCCGTGTGTATTTAAACCAGCCTACCTGCATGACTACCGAAAGGTTTTCAATCAAGAAAACTCCACAAAGGATAGGGATCAATAATTCTTTTCGGGTTGCCAGTGCCAGGACAGCGATTATTCCGCCTATGGTCAAACTTCCGGTATCGCCCATGAAAACCTGGGCTGGAAAGGTGTTGTACCAAAGAAAACCGACTAAAGCCCCCGCAAAAGCTGAAATAAAAATGGTCATCTCCCCCGTTCGCGGGATGTACATGACGTTCAAATAATCTGAAAACACCAGGTTACCACTCACCCAGGCAAAGATTCCCAGCGTAAGCACGATAATCGCCGAGCTTCCCGCTGCCAGGCCGTCTATTCCGTCGGTAAGGTTCGCTCCGTTTGAAACAGCGGTCACGATAAAGATCACAATTGGGATAAAGATGAGCCAGGCATATTTTGCCCATTCGGGGTTGATCCAGGTGATTAGGCTGGCGTAATCAAATTCATTGTTCTTTACAAAAGGAATAGTGGTTTTAGTGGATTTTTCTTCCTTGGAGACCTCTACGGGATCCCCTGCCGAAGAAACCATCTCCACCGGGGAAGCCGTTCCCGGCACCTGCGGATTCTCATTTATCGTAATCTCGGGATGAAAGAAAATCGTCGCCCCCACAATAAGCCCCAGCCCTACCTGGCCTATAACTTTGAAAATTCCTTTTAGACCCTGTTTATCCTTCCTGAACGTTTTAATGTAATCATCCAAAAA
>JAGXIM010000155.1 GCA_024635665.1 Salinimicrobium sp.
GACCCTCATATGTGGAATGTGCGTAGCGATCCCTACCAGGACCGACATAACAGCAGCCGAAGCCCCTAAAAGATAGGACCTCCCCAAACCCTGAAAGGCCGGAAAAAGATTATAGCTGGCCATGTATACCAAAGCACCAAAGATAGCTCCCAAAAAGTAGAAATTCAGTAGCTTTTTTGGAGAGAAATAGTTCAGGAAGTATATCCCGGAAAAATATAATATTAGCATGTTTCCAAGAATATGCCACGGCCCGCTGTGCAAAAAAGCATATGTGATTATTGACCAGGGCTTTAAAAGGAACTCCCCCGGCTCCTTTGGAAACACGAACCATTCCAGGAGAAAATCGGACTCCAGCTGAAAAAGATAGGCCAGCGTTCCAAAAAAGAAAAACAGGACAAAAACAGCAACATTTACCGCAATTAGCTTTTCACTAACCGTCGCGGTTTTTAGCTTATATTTAAAGTTCTCAGAGCCTCTCATCAATCCCATCTATTTTGGTTAAACTGGTTCTTTTTCCAGTACCACATCATTATAAACCCAAATAAGGCACCGCCAATGTGGGCAAAATGCGCAATTCCTCCGCCAAACAACGAGTAGCCTGTGACCCCCGAAAACAAGTCAATTGCTATCAAGGCCGGTATAAAATACTTCGCCTTGATAGGCACCGGTACGAATAATAAGAATAACTCGACATTGGGGAACATCATTCCAAACGCCACCAGGATCCCATATATTGCCCCAGAAGCCCCTACCGCAGGAGTGTTATAGGAAGTATAGAATTCCCGCAACATATCCTGGGAAACAGAATTTAAAATTGAAGTGGAATATTCCCCGGTTTCCAAAAGAGCTTGTATGGCCTGAGGTTCCATCCCCACCTCTAACAGTTCAGAATAACCCGCCTGAAAGTGGTAATAATTCACCAAAGAATGAATGATTGCTGCTCCAATCCCTGCTGAAAAATAGAAGAAAATAAACTTATTTTTTCCAAGCACCTGTTCTATGGGACTTCCAAAAGCCCAAAGTGCGTACATATTGAACAGGATGTGCATAAAACTACCATGCATAAACATATGGGTAAGCACCTGCCACACCCCAAAATTGTCATTTTTAAAGAACCAAAGGGAGAAATATTGATAGGCCTGCTCGCCAATCGTAAGTGTACCTATAAAAAATATGACATTAATGATCAAAAGAACCTTTACGGTTTCAGTCATTCTTCCCATTTACATAAACTTTTTGTCTAATTCGTCAACGGTTAAAGTGATAAATATAGGTTTATTATACGGAGATAGAGATGAATCCTTGCATGCAAACAAACTATTAACAATATTTTGTTGTTCTGCAGAATTTAGCGCTGTACCCGACTTTACAGCCATTCCCTTTGCCAGGGATTTCGACAGGGTATCGACCTGGGAGAACCCACTTCCAGGTACTTCATTCTCAAGATCAGACAAAAGTTGCTCCAACAGGATTGCCACTTCACTTTCGGAAATCAATGTAGGAATACCCGTTATTTCCACTGAATTTTTCTTCAATTCGGAAAAAATAAAGCCGGTATTTTCCAGCGATGCTTTTATCTCCTTAAGCAGTTCCATCTCATTGGTCGAAAATTGCAACGCCAATGGAAAAAGTAATTGCTGGCTAACAGCCGATGTTACCGTAATGTTTTTTAGAAGTTCCTCGTACAAAATACGCGAATGTGCACGGTGCTGATCAATGACCAGAATCCCGCTTTTAAGCGTGGAAACTATATATTTCTTGTTCAACTGAAAGGTAGTCCCGCCAGCCTGTTTATCTTCGCTGCCTCCAAAAAGATTTCCAGTCACCTCTTCACTTTCAAATTCTACCTGGTCAAAAGAAGAAGCCCTTCCCTGTTCATTTTGTTCCAGGCCAGTGTACATACTTTCCCAACTCGCAGCAGATCTGACTTTTCTATAATTTGATGAAGAATATCCTCCCAAAGTGTCATTTTTGAATGGATTAAAGTTCAGATCCACCTCTACTTTCGGAGGGGTCACACCCTTCTGTGAAAACCCGTAAGGCGTATCCATCGAGGAGTCGCGATCAAAATCCAAAACGGGTGCTACATTGAATTGTCCCAGACTGTGTTTGATCGCACTGCGCAAAATCGTATACAACGCATGTTCATCATCGAACTTGACTTCGGTCTTGGTGGGATGAATGTTTATATCAATGCTCTTGGGGTTCACGTCGAGGTATAAAAAATAACCTGGATAGGCTTTATCCTTCAGCAAACCTTCAAACGAGGCCACCACCGCATGGTTTAGGTACGGACTTTTTATAAAGCGATCATTCACGAAGAAAAATTGCTCGCCCCTACTACGCTTGGCAAATTCAGGTTTGCCAACGAAGCCGTGGATCTTGACAATTTCGGTTTCCTCTTCTACGGGTACCAGTTTTTCTTTTGTCTTTCCTCCAAAAATATTGACAATACGCTGTTTTAAATTCGACCCAGGAAGTTGAAAAAGCTCACTCCCATTGTGGAACAGTGAAAACTGGATCCCGGGATGCGCAAGCGCTACACGTTGAAATTCGTCAATAATATGCCGTAATTCTACAGAATCGCTTTTCAGGAAATTCCTGCGCGCCGGAATGTTGTAAAACAGGTTCTTAACACAAATATTTGTTCCCTGAGGTGTCACACAAGGCTCTTGTGAAACTACTTCGCTGCCTTCAATTTTAATACAGGTTCCAATTTCATCTTCTTCCCGGCGGGTTTTTAGTTCTACATGTGCAATAGCCGCAATGGAAGCAAGCGCTTCCCCTCGAAAGCCTTTGGTTCGTAAACTAAAAAGATCTTCTGCTGAATTTATTTTTGAAGTGGCATGACGTTCAAAACTAAGCCTCGCATCTGTGAGGCTCATCCCATTTCCATTATCGGTTACCTGAATAAGTATTTTTCCGGCTTCCTTGACCAAAACCCTGATCTGACTAGCGCCGGCGTCAATAGAATTTTCCAGCAATTCCTTGATGACCGAAGCCGGCCGCTGCACCACCTCCCCCGCAGCTATTTGATTGGCAACATGATCTGGCAAGAGATGAATAACATCGGTCATTTCTTATGGATTGGTAAAAATAGAAAGATCAAAATCTATGATCCACAAGAAGATAAGTATTAGCACAGCAGCTATTACCAGCACCCGGCTATTGATTTCACGGTTGCCCCTGTTCCGGCTATTACTGCGTGCTTCTGCCCATTGGGCGCCAAAATCCCCTGCATTCGTCATCTCTTTATATTTCGTGAATTTAGAGTCGAAGCTGTAGATATTGCCGCCATCTTTGCCCTTATAGTACCGCGGGGTATAGTTGTACCGCTGGTTTTTTCTAGCTTTATAGAAGTTGATTTTCAAAACGTTGATCTTTATTTTCCGGAAACACCAAAATTACTCAAAATGACCAAGATTTCCGAAGTTTAGGTGGCTAATCTAACAACTACAAAAATAGTGCCGTGGGGATGGCATTTTAGAGACGGGAGTCTTTGCGCAGTTGTGCCATCTTAATGGCCGCAACGGCGGCTTCTGCACCTTTGTTACCGTGTTTTCCACCAGAACGGTCAATCGCCTGCTGCATATTTTGGTCTGTGAGCACACAAAAAATTACAGGAATGTCGCTTTGGACATTGAGGTCTTTTATGCCCTGGGAAACTGCCTGGCAAACAAAATCAAAGTGCCTGGTCTCCCCTTCTATCACGCTGCCAATGGCAATAATAGCATCCAGCATATCGTAACTTTCCTGCATTTTTTTACAGCCGTAGACCAGCTCGAAACTTCCGGGAACGTTCCAGCGGACAATTTTTCTTTCCAAAACCTCATTTTCCAATAGCACCTCAATTGCCCCCTTACAAAGGTTTTCGGTAATGGAATCGTTCCATTCAGAAACAACGATCCCAAACCTGAATTCCTTCGCGTTTGGGACTTTGTTCTTATCGTACTTAGAAAGGTTTTTTCCTTTAGTTGCCATAATAAATTATTGCATTGCCTGTGCCTGCCCCAAATAAATCTCCACATTATCGGCTTCGGGAGAATCAGGGAATTCATTTTTTATCCTCAAAAGGTGCTTTTCAGCAGTATCCCCTTCCCCTAACTGGATCGCCACAACAGCTGCTTTCATCAGGAATTTGGGTGCAGTGAAATTATTGGTTCGAATATTGGCAGCCTCCTCATAATAATCCAGTGCCTCCTCTGGTTGGTCTAGCTGAAGGAACGCATCGCCAATCCCACCTTTGGCCAAAGGTGCCAAAATCTCATCATCGCTCTTAAAATCGTCCAGGTTATCAATGGCTTGCTGATATTGGTTTGTTCTCAAGTAAGCCATCCCCGCGTAATAACGGGCAAGTTTCCCAGCATTGGTACCACCGTAGTTGTCTATTATGTCTGTGAAACCGTATTTCCCTTCTCCTCCAGTGAGGGCAAGCGTATAAAGCGAATCACTTTCGGCTCCAGAAGCATTTAAAGCATTTTCAAAATATTGCTGCGCCTGGAACATTTCATTAGCGGCTTCAGTCTCTTTTGGCTCCTGAATGAACTCTTCATAGGCAAGGTATCCAAGGATGACCACAGCGGCAACGCCGATTATGACGAAAATGTATTTTTGGTTTTTCGCAACCCAGGCCTCTGTTCTACCCGCGCCTTCATCCAGTGAGTTAAAGACTCCTGCTGTTGTTGACTCGTCTTCAACCTTTCTTTGTTGCTCTTCCTTACTGTTCGGCTTATGTCCTCTCTTCTTGTACGTTGCCATAAAAAATTGTTAATTGAAGGGCAAAAATAGGATTTTTCTTTAAAATTAAAAGGGAAAAAAATTGTTTATTTATCCTAATTTGCACCAGCCTTAGGCTTCAAAACTTCAATTTTTTCGGCAAGTCTAAATTTCTGAATTACAAGTATTTATGTTTCTTAAAACCCTTTCTTTACTGAATTATAAGAATTTTGATTCGGTTAATTTTGATTTTGACCGAAAAATAAATTGCCTGGTGGGCAATAACGGGGTGGGAAAAACCAATGTTTTGGACAGTATTTACCACCTCTCCTTCGGAAAAAGCTATTTCAATCCTATCACCAGCCAAAATATAAACCACGATGCCGAATTTTTTGTGGTGGACGGCCTTTTTGAAAAGCAAGAACGGGAAGAACAAATCATTGTAAGTGCCAAACGAGGCCAGAAAAAGGTAATCAAAAGGAACAACAAGCCTTACGAGAAATTCAGTGAGCATATTGGGTTTATTCCCACCGTGATCATTTCCCCGGCAGACCGCGATTTGATCATCGAAGGCAGTGAGACCCGTAGGAAATTTGTCGACGGGGTGATTTCCCAAAGTGACAACCAATACCTCAACACACTTATCAACTACGGAAAGATCCTCGCTCAGCGAAATTCCCTGCTGAAGCATTTCGCGGCAAACCAAAGTTTTGACAGGGACACCCTTTCAATTTATGACCAGCAACTGGAAAATTTTGGAAAGGTCTTGCACAAGAAAAGAAAGCAATTCTTAGAGGTTTTTATTCCCATTTTTCAGAAACGCTACGCGACCATCAGCAATGAACGGGAGGAAGTTTCGGTTTCCTATAAAAGTCAGCTGGAAGAACAGGATCTGGGCAGCCTGCTCCAGGAAAACCTGAATAAAGACCGTGCTTTGCAGTACACCAGCGTTGGGACCCATAAAGATGACCTTAGTTTTGAAATTTCCGGTCATCCCATTAAAAAATTCGGGTCCCAGGGACAGCAAAAATCTTTTCTCATTGCTTTAAAGCTCGCCCAGTTTGATTTTATTAAAGACCTCAGCAAGGTTTCCCCAATCCTGTTGATGGATGACATTTTTGATAAACTCGATGAAAACCGGGTGGCACATATTGTGGATCTAGTGGCTACAAATGAGCTCGGGCAACTTTTTATTAGCGACACCCATGGCGATCGCACCGAAAAAGTAGTAAAAGAAACCGGCCAAACCTATAAAATGTTCAACCTGTGAAAAAGACAGTTTTTTCCATATTCCTCCTGATATTTTTAAGTGGGTGCGATTTTCGTTCCCCTCAGGAAAAAATTGATAACCTAAACGGCTATTGGGAGATCCAAAAAGCCGATTTACCACAAGGAATTTCTAAGGAATTCCGTTACAGCGAACTGGTGGATTACATCCAGGTGGAGGAAAATAAAGGTTTCCGAAAAAAAGTGCGGCCACAGCTGGGCGGAAGCTTCATTTCTTCGGAAGACCAGGAAAATTTTTCGGTTAAAGTTGAAAATGACAGCATAAATTTGTACTATACCACTCCCTACGATCAGTGGAAAGAAACCGTGGTTTCTTCCGAAGAAGACGAGCTAAAGATCCTCAATTCACGTGGGATCCTTTACACCTACAAACGATTTACACCTTATTCAAGCGACTATGGCAAAGAGAATTAACGACCACAAAAGCATTAGCGAAGCCCTGCAGGAGTTTGTTAGCGACCATAAATTGCAAAAAGGGCTGGACAAGGTGAATGTGAAAGACGTTTGGAACAGCCAGATGGGACCTGCCATTGAAAAATATACCACCGCGATCAAACTTGAAAAAGATGTGCTCTATGTACAGTTAAATTCTTCGGTTTTGAGGGAAGAACTGGGTTACGGCAAAGAAAAGATCGTTAGGATGCTCAACAAGGAGCTGGGAAAAGAATTGATAAGAAAGCTCATTTTACGATAAGCTGTTTTTAAATTTCACTTTTTTTTCTTCGGAAGCTTTCTTCTTCCAATCTTAATCCTGCCTCAGCTTTCCTGAATTATTCCAGCAGCATTCCTTCCAAAAAGGGCATTTTTTCCTTATATTATTATGGAATTTCTTAAACTATTTGAGATGACGACAAAGCAGGAAATGATCGAGAAACAACTAAAGGGTCGAAATATTTCCGCTCCGCAAGTATTGCAGGCTATGGCCGAGGTGGACCGCTCCCTTTTTGTGCCCGAAGATATGCAGGACAAAGCTTATGAAGACCGCCCACTGCCAATTGGCAAAGACCAAACCATAAGTCAGCCCTATATTGTTGCCTACATGGCCGAAGAACTTGAGCTTAAAAAAACTGATAAAGTCCTGGAAGTGGGAACAGGTTGCGGCTACAATGCGGCTGTTATTTCCCGCCTGGTATCACAGGTGTACAGCGTGGAAATCATTGAATGGCTTGCAGCGCTCGCCAAAGAAAATCTGGCCAGGACAGATTATGATAACATCAGCATCCGGCATGGTGACGGATATTCGGGCTGGAAGGAAGAAGCCCCTTTTGATGCCATTTTACTAACTGCCGCACCCGTAGCCATTCCCAAACCTTTAAAAGATCAACTCAAAATCGGCGGAAAGATTCTGGCGCCGGTTGGAAGGATCAATCAGGAATTGGTTCTCCTGAAAAAAACCGGGGAAGAAACTTTTGAAGAGAAAAAACTGTTGCCCGTACGCTTCGTTCCTATGACCGGAAGGGCAGACAAAGGTGGGTCTTATGGAAAATAACAGCATAGGCACAAATATTCGGGAAGCCCAAAACCTGCTCGAGGATTTCGCCAACAGGACCGGGGTTTCAGGAAAAGAAGGAGATCCTGCCATCCGCTATTTATGGACCGATGCTTTTGCGGTACAGGCTTTTTTTGGCCTCCACAAGATCTTCGAAGAAGAAAAATATAAGAATTGGGCGCTGAAGTTGATCGACCTGGTTCATGAACATTTAGGAAAACACCATCCGCAGGATGAGCGCGAGGGCTGGATAAGCGGATTAATTGCTGAAAAAGGCCAACTACACCCCACCGTTGGCGGTTTGCGGATTGGTAAAAAACTTTCCGAACGACAGAATGACGAATCCTATAACTCACAACTGGAATGGGAGCGGGATGGGCAATATTTCCATTACCTCACAAGATGGATCACTGCCTTGTTACAGGCAAAAGCCGAAACCGGGGAAAGCAAATACGCCACCTATGCAGCAGAATTGATGTTGGCTGCCGGGAAATTTGTTTATCAGGTGGGGTCTGCGCCTTCCATGTACTGGAAAATGAACACCGAACTTTCCAGGTCCCTGGTAGCAAGTACGGGAGCACATGATCCTCTGGAAGGGCTGGTTTGTGTGAAAAGTATCCAGGCTGCCTTGCCGGAAAATATGAAAGAACTGGATGCTCTGGGCAATCAATTCCGAATTATGTGCGAGCAACAGAATTGGGAAACTTCAGATTCTTTGGGGATTGGCGGACTTTTACTAAATACCCTGCGATCTGCGCTTCTGGCAAGCGAAAAAATTTCATTGCCAGCTTCCATCAAACCAGAAAAATTGTTGGAGGAAAGTATTTCGAGTTTCAACATGTTTTCAGAAGTTTATAATAAGAACGAAAGCGCCAGGAGAAGATTGGCTTTCAGAGAGTGCGGACTAAGTTTAGGGTTGCATGCACTTTTGGGAATGAAAGATCAAATAAAGACACCAAATCTTCAGCTGGGAAAATTGGAAGCATACCAGCCTCTTGCCAGGGAAATAGAATCTTTTTGGCTAGATTCCAACCATCAAAAGTCCCCAACCTGGAATGATCACCACGATATAAATGCAGTCTCGCTGGCCTCGAGCTTAATTGCCCAGGAGGATGCGGCGGCTTTTTCAGGAATTCGGGAGAAGTAAAAAAAGAAAAAACCACCCAAAAAGGTGGTTTTTGAAGAATATTTTTGAGCTGTAACTAGAAAATTTCTCTTCCGGCAAAATGGAAAGCACCTTCAATTTGTGCATTTTCATCGCTATCACTTCCGTGAACAGCATTTTCACCAATAGAATCGGCATATTTTTTCCGGATGGTTCCTTCAGCAGCATCTTCGGGATTTGTAGCACCAATAAGGGTCCTAAAATCTTCGACCGCATGCTCTTTTTCAAGTATAGCAGCCACAACTGGACCACGGGTCATGAATTCCACCAATTCGCCAAAGAAAGGACGCTCATTGTGAACCTCATAGAATTTTTCGGCATCACGACGGGTCATCTGGGTAAGTTTCATGGCCACAATCTTAAATCCTGAAGCAGAGATTTGCTCTAAAATAGCTCCAATGTGTCCTTTTTCCACTGCATCGGGCTTTAACATGGTGAAAGTTCTATTTCCTGCCATTATTTCAACTTTTTTAATTTGGCAGCAAAAATAGTCAATTCAGGGGCATTTTCAACCAAGAAAACCGTTTAAGAATATCACATGCATCTAAAAACCAAAAATCTTGCTGGATTTTGCCATTTTTGGAACTTCAGAAATAAAATCCTCCGGTTTTTAAATCTTTAAATTATCAATATCTTCGCCCTCTATGACAAACAAAGACATTTCTCGCGTAAAGGAGCTGTTGGCGAGCCCGCAAAAAATAGTTATTGTCCCACATAAGGGACCAGATGGGGATGCCATAGGCGCGACCCTGGCATTAAAACTATTTCTGGAGGCGCAGGGCCATTTTGTAAAACTGATTGCCCCAAACGAATACCCCGATTTCCTGAAATGGATGCCAAATTCTGAAGATGTTCTTATATATGAGAAAACGCAGGAAAAATGCAACGGACATATTGAAGAGGCCCAGCTGATTTTCACCCTGGATTTCAACCAACTTTCCAGAGCGGGGGAAATGGCTGCATCTCTCGAAAAAGCAAGTGCGCCTTTTATAATGATAGACCATCACCAACAGCCGGGCACCTACGCTGAAGTGACTTACAGTGATGTAACCATGTGTTCTACCTGCCAGATGGTCTACCACTTTATCGAAAACATTGGATTGGCAGAAAAAATCACTCCGCAAATTGCCACCTGTTTGTACGCCGGCATAATGACCGATACGGGTTCCTTCAGGTACCGCTCTACCACCAGCCTTACCCACAGAGTCGTCGCCGATCTTATTGAAAAAGGGGCTGACAATACCAGCATCCATGAAAATATTTACGATACCAGTTCTTACAGTCAGTTGCAGTTGCTGGGCTGTGCGCTGCAGAATTTAAAAGTGGTGGAAGATTTAAGGACTGCCTATATCACCCTTTCGCAGGAAGAGTTGGACCGGCACAACTTCAGGAAAGGTGACACCGAAGGTTTTGTGAACTACGGGCTGTCTTTGTCGGGAATAGTTTTTGCCGCCATTTTTATTGAAAACAAAGCAGAGAATATCGTGAAGATCTCCTTTAGGTCAAAAGGCACATTTTCCGTCAATGACCTTGCCCGAAAATATTACCACGGGGGCGGCCATATAAATGCAGCTGGCGGAAAAAGCGATCTTTCACTGGAAGAAACAGTTGAAAAATTTATTAGTATCTTGCCCGGGTACAAAACCAGTTTGTCCTTATGAAGAAATTGATCCTACCGCTGCTGGGGCTCCTGCTGTTATTTTCCTGTAAGTCCCCCGAAGCCAGAAGACCGGTGACACAAAAATCGGGTTCCTACATAGATGAATCAATTAAGCGGAACAAAGAACTGGTAGCTGCCGAAGAAAAACAAATCCAAGAAATTATTGAACAAGATCCTGAAAACGAATATATTTCCTCCCCAAGCGGCTTCTGGTATTATTATAATGAAAAAGACACTAGCGCCACAAACACGCCCGAATTCGGGGATATGGTGGAATTCGATTACAGCCTCGAAACCCTGGATGGCCAAAACATATATACCAATGAGGAAATCCCCACCCGCACGTACGTAATGGACAAAGAGAAATTGTTCACCGGACTGCGAGAAGGATTGAAACTTATGAAAAGAGGGGAAACCGTCACCTTTTTATTTCCCTCCCATAAAGCCTTCGGGTTTTACGGGGACAAAGGAAGGATTGGCGCCGATGTTCCCATCCTTTCCACCGTGACCTTGAATAAAATAATTAAAGAAAACAACAACCAAAATAACTAATCTACAATGAAAAAAATCAGTTTGCTGCTCTTATGCACTTTTGTACTGGCTTTCACAGCCTGTAATGATGATGAATACCCAGATCTCGAAAACGGGATCTATGCCGAATTTAAAACCAGTCAGGGAACTTTCCTTGCTGAATTGTATTATGAAGACACACCCATGACTGTGGCTAGTTTTGTTTCCCTCGCGGAAGGCAAAAGTACCATGGCCGAAGCCGAATTTGAGGGGAAACCATTTTACAATGGGCTCACTTTCCACAGGGTAATAGAAGATTTTATGATACAGGGAGGAGATCCCGAGGGAACCGGAAGCGGTGGCCCGGGGTACAAATTCCCAAATGAAATCGTGGATACTTTAACTCATGATTCCAAAGGCATACTTTCAATGGCCAACTCCGGTCCCAACACCAATGGAAGCCAATTTTTCATTACACTTAAGGAAACACCCTGGCTTGACGGCATGCACACTGTGTTTGGTAAAGTAGTTCTGGGCATGGAAGTGGTTGACAAAATTGGAGCTATGGAAACAGGTTCTACCGACGCACCGGTTGAAAAAGTGGTGATGGAGGAGGTGAATATTATCCGAAAAGGCAGCGAAGCCAGGAATTTTGAAGCCGCCAATGTTTTGGATCAGGAACTGCAGAATTTCCAGGCTGAAACTGAAGCAAAGGAACAGCAAAAAATCCAGAAAAAACTGGAAAGACAGCAACGCTTTGACAATCTCAAAGCTGAAGCCGAAGAACTCAAAAGTGGGCTACAAATTGCCTACATCGAAAAAGGCGAGGGACCACAGCCAAAGCTGGGTGATACGGTCATGGTAAATTACCAGGGCTACCTCACCGACGGGGAAATTTTTGATACCAATGTAGCGGAAGTGGCTGAAGAAGCAGGTATTCTAAACCAAAGGAGGCAGCAAATGGGAGGTTATAAGCCTATGCCGGTGCTTTACAGCCCCGAAGCCCCAATGATCCCCGGATTTAAAGAAGGCATCCAGCAAATGCAGGTTGGTGACAAAGCAGTTTTGTTTATTCCCTCACATTTGGGATATGGAGACCGCGGTGCACCACCAGTAATCCCTCCCGGAGCCAACCTTGTCTTCCAGGTGGAACTGGTAGGCCTGCAGGAGTAAAAATTCAAAATATTCAATAAAAAAGGGATCCAAAAATGTCATTTTTGGATCCCTTTTTTATTGGTTCTAACTTTTCTTTATTCCTTCTCCGGAATATTTTTCAGCACTTCCAAAACAAAATCCCAATACTTCTGGGCTGAAGAAATGCTCGCCCGTTCATCTGGAGAGTGAGCGCCCCGAATGGTTGGCCCAAAGGAAATCATATCCATTTCTGGATACTCATGGCCCAAAATTCCGCATTCCAGTCCGGCATGGCAAGCTGCGACTTCCGCTTTTTGCCCATTCATCTTTTGGTAAAGTGAATCCAGCACTTTCAGGATAGCCGAATCTTTATTCGGTGCCCAGCCGGGATAAGCCCCGGAAAGCTCCACTTCAAATCCTGCCATTTCAAATCCCGAACGAATACTATTCGCGAGGTCATTTTTAGAAGATTCCACTGAAGAACGTGTAAGGCAAAGGATCTCGATTTCCCCATTCTCCACTTCTACCCGGGCGACATTATTGGAAGTTTCCACCAGGCCTTCAATCTCGGGGCTCATCCTGTACACGCCGTTGTGGGCAGCGTACAGCGCTTTTACCAATAGTTCCTGCACTCCTACTTCCATAACTTTCTTTGGAAGGTGGGTTTCAGAAATTTCAATATTCAACTTAGGTTCCAGAGATTTATATTCCTGCTGAATTTCCTGAATAAGCTTCCCGGTTTCATCTAAAAAATCTTTTTTCTGAATCTCGTCCACAGTAACAACGGCTTCGCTTTCCCTCGGGATCGCATTTCGAAGTCCGCCACCGTTGATTAGGGATAAACGCAATCCAAATTTTTCAAACCCACCAAAAAGTACACGGTTCATCAATTTATTTGCATTGCCCAGGCCTTTGATAATGTCCATTCCAGAATGGCCTCCTTTCAATCCTTTTACAACAATTTTATAGGGTACCGAATTTTCGGGAACCGGTTCTTCCTTGTACGTCCTTTTGGCCGTAATATCCACGCCTCCGGCACAACCAATCCCAATTTCATCATCTTCTTCGGTATCCAGATTAAGCAAAATATCCCCTTTTAAAAGTCCCGGTTTAAGCCCCATGGCACCTGTCATTCCTGTTTCTTCATCAACGGTAAACAGTGCTTCCAGCTCGGGATGCTCGATTTTATTGCTTTCCAGGATTGCCATCATGGTGGCCACGCCAAGGCCGTTATCGGCTCCTAAAGTTGTTCCTTTTGCTTTTACCCAATCCCCTTCCACATGCATATCGATCCCCTGATTTTCAAAATCAAAATTGGAATCACTGTTCTTTTGGTGTACCATGTCCAAATGCGACTGCAGAACGATTGGTTTTTTGTTTTCCATTCCCGGAGTGGCCGGTTTTCTAATGATCACGTTCCCTACTTCATCCACCAGGGTTTCCAAGCCCAGATCGTTCCCAAACATTTTTATGAATTCTATTACCCTTTCCTCCTTTTTAGAAGGCCGGGGAACAGCGTTGAGATCGGCAAATTTATTCCAGAGTTGCTTTGGTTCCAAAGCCCTTATTTCTTCATTCATTTGAGTAAATTTTGTGTTTTCACAAATATAGGTTTTATTGTTTTTTGCCACGAACCCAGAAAGGGTTTTTCGAACAAATGCAACTATTTAAATGCTGAGTCTATTAATATTTGGTAGTCTTTTTGTTGATCTCACCTGAATTTTCCCTATTCCACAAACCAATACGTTCCATTGAAATCATCAAAACCTTCTTCTTACCTACAAAACCAAATGCTAAGAAGTATTTGCTATTTTTGGAAGGTGAAAAAAAGAGCTGCTCTTATCCTGGCGATCCTGCTGCCGGTACAAATCCTGATGATAGAGATCCTGTCTTTATATCCCAATTTTGTGGAAAAATGGTACAGCCATGGGATCTATCCCTTTACCAGCCAGCTCCTAAGAATGGGGCTCGGGTTCCTGCCTTTTTCCCTTGGAGACTTTCTTTACGGGTTATTGATAATCCTGCTTATTAGATGGATCATAACCAGAATTCGGCAGAAATTCCAAAAGCCCAGGAAATGGGCAATAGAAGCCCTGGCCACACTTTCCTTGATTTACTTCTGTTTCAACCTTTTTTGGGGTTTCAATTATTACCGGCTTCCGCTACATGCTTCGCTGGAAATTGAGAGTGATTATACGACCGAAGAATTGATCCAACTCACTAAAGCATTGATCCAAAGATCAAATGAGATCCACACAGCTATAACCGCCGATGATTCGGTCAAGGTCACGCTCCCCTACTCCAAAAATGAACTTTTGGATTTTTCGGTTGCTGGTTATGACAATGTACAGGAAAAATTCCCCCAACTGGATTATGACCAACGCAGCCTTAAAAGATCACTGTACAGCCTCCCGCTCACATACATGGGCTTTAACGGATATCTTAACCCGTTGACCAACGAAGGCCAGGTAAATACGCTGATTGTTCCCTACAAGATCCCAACCACCGCCAGTCATGAGATAGGACACCAACTGGGTTTTGCCAAAGAAAACGAAGCAAATTTTCTTGCCTGTATCACTACCATGAACCATCCAGATGTCTATTTCAGGTATTCGGGTTATACTTTTGCGCTTAGCTACTGCCTTAGCGAACTCTACCGCAGGGAACCCGATCTCACCACCGAACTTCTGGGAACCCTAAATTATGGAATCCACCTCAACTACCTGGAGGTGAAGGAATTTTGGCAAAGGCATAAAAATCCTTTTGAACCTATTTTTATGTATATCTACAACAGTTTTTTGGTTGCAAACAATCAACCAGAAGGTATGCGCAGTTATAGTTATGTAGTTGCCTTATTGGTAAATTACCACAAGAATAAAGGCAGTTTCAACTAAAGTTTGATGTTCTTAATTTTTTGTTAACTTACCGTCTTAATTTTTTTTTCACCCAATCCTAAACCATTTTATGAGATTCAAATTCTTGATTTGTATCCTGTTCAGCGCCAGTCTTGGCTTACAGGCACAGGAATACTTTCCAAAAAACGACGCCGTCAAGGCTCAGGACAACACCAATTACACAGTACTCAAAAATGCCAAAATTCACGTAGATCCTTCCACGGTTATTCCAAATGGTATGCTAGCCATGAAGGACGGGAAAATAACTGCTGTTGGTAAAAACATTCAAATTCCCGCCAATAGTGTGGTGGTGGATCTAAAAGGAAAAGATGTATATCCATCCTTTATCGACCTTTTCACCCATTTTGGAATTGAAAAACCCGAAGGCAATGCCGGCAGCCCCTATAGCGGCAATCCACAATACGACGCCTCAAGGGAAGGATATTACTGGAATGACCATATTAGGCCGGAGACTTCAGCAGTCGGGAATTTCAAATACAGTTCTTCAGAAGCTGAAGAACTTCGGAAATTAGGCTTTGGAACAGTGAACACACACACTCCCGACGGAATTGTAAGAGGAACCGGAATGCTGGTTGCTTTAAATTCTGAAGGGACTGAAGGAGACCGTATCCTCGATAAAGAATCGGCCCAATACCTTTCCTTCGAAAAAAGCGCAAAATCCAGGCAGGTTTATCCGTCTTCAATTATGGGGGCAATGGCCTTGTTAAGGCAAACTTATCTGGATGCCGACTGGTATGCCAGGGGAAATGCCAAAAACAAAGATTTGGCACTGGAAGCTTTTAATGAAAACCGGGACCTGGTACAGATCTTCAAAACCGAGAACCTTCTGGATGAACTCCGTGCCGACAAAGTTGGGGATGAAGTTGGGGTTCAATACGTCATTTTAGGAAGCGGAAAAGAATTTGAAAGCCTGGATGCGATCAAAGCCACCAATGCCACTTATATTATTCCGCTCAATTTCCCAAAACCATTTGACATTGAAGATCCTTACATGGCAAGTTACGCCAGCCTGGGTGACATGAAAGAATGGAATCAGGCGCCGGCCAACCTCAAAATGATGGCCGAAAAGGGCATTCCTTTCGTTCTTACTTCCTGGAATTCAGAAAAAGAATTCAAAGAAAATCTTCTAAAAGCTATAGAATACGGACTTGCGAAAGAAACCGCTTTGGCAGCTTTAACTACAAGGCCAGCGAAAATTATTGGGCAGGAAAACACACTGGGAACCTTAAAAGAAGGTGCCTGGGCGAATTTCATCATTACCTCGGGTGACTATTTCGATAAGGAAACCACCTTATACGAAAACTGGGTTCAGGGGAAAAAATTAGTGATAGAAGACATGAATGTGGTGAACCTGGCAGGCACTTATGATGTACAAATTGATGGAGACACCTATGAGATGAAGATTAGCGGGGAAGCAGCAAAACCAAAGGCCGAAGTGAAAATAGGAAATAACAAAATAGGTTCCAAAGTCACCTATAATGACAATTGGCTGAACCTGATCCTATCTGCACCCGATACCACAAAAACCGAATATACAAGACTATCTGCGAGAATTCCTGAAGATCCAAAAAACTTCAGCGGAAAAGCCATTTTAGGCACCGGATCTGAAACAAGTTTTACAGCAGTTCGAACTTCAGAAACTTCAGAAGATAAAGACAAAGAGGAGAAAAATGAAGAGCATCCTGAAGTTGTGCCCGTAACTTTTCCGAACAAGGCGTACGGCTTTGAAACTTTACCAAAGCAACAGGATATTCTGTTCAGGAACGCGACGGTATGGACGAACGAAGCCGAAGGTATTTTGGAGAACGCCGATGTGCTTGTCAAAAATGGCAAAATAGCGGCAGTTGGCAGCAATCTCAGGGCTCGCGGTGCCACGGTGATCGACGCCACCGGTAAGCATTTGACGACTGGTATTGTTGATGAACATTCCCATATTGCTGCTTCGGGTGTAAATGAAGCGGGGCACAATTCTTCCGCCGAAGTAAAAATGGAAGACGTTGTGGATCCAGATGACATTGGGATCTACCGAAACCTTGCGGGAGGAGTTACAACTATGCAACTGCTCCACGGTTCGGCCAATCCAATTGGAGGCCAATCGGCAATCCTAAAAATGAAATGGGGAGGGACGCCAGAGGATTTGATCCTCGATAATTCCCCGAAATTCATAAAATTCGCATTAGGGGAGAACGTGAAACAAGCCAACTGGGACAGCAATTCCAGATTTCCGCAGACGAGAATGGGTGTGGAGCAGGTTTTCGTCGATTACCTGACACGAGCGAAGGAATATGAAAAACTAAAGAATAGCGGGCAACCCTATCGCAAAGACATTGAGATGGAGACCATTGTTGAAATCCTGAACGGCGAGCGACACATAACAGCCCATTCTTACGTTCAAAGTGAGATCAATATGTTGCTGGAAGTAGCCGAAAGATTCGGGTTTAAAATAAATACCTTCACTCACATCCTTGAAGGATATAAATTAGCTGATAAAATGGCCGAACGCGGCACAGGAGGCTCGACTTTTTCTGACTGGTGGGCTTACAAATACGAGGTTAAAGATGCCATTCCGCAAAATGCTGCGATTATGCACAATGCAGGTGTGACGGTGGCAATCAATAGTGACGATGCCGAAATGAGCCGAAGGTTGAACCAGGAGGCTGCAAAAAGTGTGAAGTACGGAGGTATTTCCGAAGAAGAAGCCTGGAAATTTGTCACTTTGAACCCGGCCAAATTACTTCATATCGATGACCGGGTGGGAAGCATCAAGGAAGGAAAAGATGCCGACCTCGTATTGTGGACAGACCATCCACTTTCGGTATATGCCAAACCTGAAAAAACCCTGATCGAAGGAATTGTTTATTTCGATTTGGATAGAGACAAAGAACTCAGGCAGAAAATTGAAAGTCAAAAAAACCAACTTGCCACACAAATGCTGAAGGCAAAGAACGACGGATTAAAAACCCAGCCAGTGAAAGATTCGAAGAAAGAGGAATTGCACTGCGACAGCCTTCACTTAAACTATTAATACAATGAAAAACCTAAAAATAAAACTTCTGCCGCTCCTCTTATTTATAGCAGGAAACTCATTTGCCCAGCAAACACCGGCACCGGAACAAACAAGACCAGTAACAATAGTGGGCGCCACGGCGCATATTGGGAATGGCGAAATAATTGAGAACAGCGTGATCATTTTTGAGAATGGAAAATTAACAACGGTGGCCGAGGCCAATTCCACTAGCAGGAATTACCCCGGAACCATTATAGACGCCGGGGGAAAGCATGTTTATCCCGGGTTTATTGCACCCAACAGTACATTGGGGCTTGTGGAAATCGATGCGGTCCCACAATCTGATGATGAAGACGAACTAGGTGAAATTCTACCTCACGTTCGAAGTATCATTGCCTATAATGCTGAGAGCCAGGTGGTGGAAAGTATGAGGGCCAACGGCGTTTTGATCGGTCAAATCACGCCCAGAGGTGGAAGGATCTCCGGTACTTCCTCTATTGTACAATTCGATGCGTGGAATTGGGAAGATGCAGTCCTTAAGGAAGACGATGGCATCCATGTTAACTGGCCCAACAGCTTTAGGCGTGGCCGCTGGTGGCGTGACGAAGATCCCGGTATAAAAATAAATGAAGATTACCAGGAAAATGTGATGCAGATTTCAGATTTTTTCAAGGATGCAAAAGCATATTTAGCCGGACCAAGGGATCATAAAAACCTCCCTTTTGAAGCGATGGAAAATATATTTTCCGGAGATCAAAACGTATATATACATGCCGATGGCGAGAAAGAAATTATAGATATCCTGGCATTCAAAAAAGAACAAAAACTCGATGATGTGGTGCTCGTGGGTGGCTACGATGCCTATAAAATTGCCGATCAACTGAAAGCCGGCAATGTGGCAGTCCTCGTGGGCCGGGTGCATGAAACTCCCAATTTGGAAGATCAGGATTATGATTTGCCCTACAAGATGGCCGGGCTCCTCAACGACAAAGGCATTTTGGTGGGTCTGGAAACCAGTGGTGACATGGAGAGGATGAACAGCAGGAATTTGCCATTTTACGCAGGAACTGTAGTGGCTTTTGGTACAGACAAAGAAGAAGCTTTAAAGATGATCACTTCCAACACCGCAAAGATATTGGGGATCGACAGTACAATGGGAACATTGGAAGCAGGAAAAGACGCCACTTTGTTCATTAGCGAAGGAGATGCGCTGGATATGCGCACCAATAAATTGACAAAAGCCTATGTTCAGGGACGCGACATAAGCCTGGAAAGCCATCAAACCGAGCTCGCCAAAAGGTATGGCGATAAGGTAGAGCAGAACAAAAGCAACTAACAGGGACGAAAAGATTTACTGAAAAAGGCGGTTTTTAACCTTCCTTGATTTTTAAAAAATACTGACTGCCTTAAAAAGTTTAGCCTTCATCACATTGAAATATTTAAGCTGTGACAAAGGTTTACTTTTTAAGGCAGTTTTTTATACTTTAAATTCTCCCGAATCCAGCACAACTTGTGTAGAAGGAACCACTGGTTTTTGTGTGTCTTCGGCGGTTATGAAAACACGAATTGGTTCGTAAGCAGTAGAAGTTTCAAGAGATCCCTTGTTTTTTCTATTGATATCCAGGTTTCCAATATTGATGGTTCCGTGTTTTTTGCTCACCATCCAAACCACATAATACCTGCGCGCCGGGGTTAGCCTATCTGCCTCGGCAAGATTTTCCACTTTTAGGTCCAATTCAAAATTTTCATTGCCATTTTTGTTCACCTTTAGGGTGGCTTCGGCTGCCGGCACTACTTCAGATACCGGAAAAACCACTTTGCTGGAACAGGAGCTTATCAGCACCGCAATAAAAATATATGAAAGGATTTTAAAAGCATCTTTTATAGGCAGGCTTTTCTTTTTATTCTTAACCATCTTTCTGTTTTTAGGGAATTTACCGCTTTTTTCTTACTTCCTTAAAAAAGTTTCTCCCAAAACGACTACCCTTGCTGAAATTTTAGAAAAAAATATGTTTCACCAGTCAAAAAGGGCAAAATCGAAAGATATTTTTCCCGACAGCACTTTAGTATCTTTGCCACATGCAAAAACAAATAAGCAGCCTCCAAAACCCAGCGGTAAAAAAGCTCCTGCAGCTTCAGGAGAAATCCAGGGTACGAAAGAAGGAGAACTCCTTTGTGATTGAAGGGCTTCGGGAAGTTGGATTAGCGATTAAAGGCGGGTTCCAACTAAAAGAATTCTACTACTGCGCCGACCTTTTTTCTTCAGAAGAAGTTGAAAGCCTTCTAAAAGAGCAGTTTTCTGAAGTTGAGATCACTGAAATCACCAAGGAGGTCTATGAAAAAATTGCCTATCGCGGAAGTACGGAAGGGGTTTTTGCTGTAGCTGCTTCAAAAGAGCTTTCACTTGAAAATATTCTTCTAAAAAAGGAAAATCCGTTAATTTTGATAGCTGAAGCCCCTGAAAAACCCGGAAATATTGGCGCTTTGCTTCGAACTGCCGATGCGGCCAATCTGGATGCTGTTTTTATTGCCAATCCAAAAACCGATCTTTTCAACCCTAACATCATTCGGTCCAGCGTGGGCTGCGTGTTCACAAACCAACTCGCTACCGGAAGCACTTCAGAAATTATTCAGTTTTTAAAGCATCGAAAAATTGCCATTTTTGGAGCTGCTTTACAGGCATCGGTTCCCTATGATGTGGTGGATTTCACTTCTGCCAGTGCAATTGTGGTAGGAACCGAAGCAACCGGCCTCAGTAGGGAATGGATTGAAAGCACCGACCAAAACATACTGATTCCTATGCAGGGTGAAATAGATTCCCTGAACGTTTCGGTCGCCGCCGGAATCCTTATTTTTGAAGCCAAGAGGCAACGGAAATTCCTCTGAAGGGTTTAAGGTCTAAGGTTTAAGGTAATTTGGAATTTGGAATTTGGAATTTATTATTTATTGTTAGTTGATCATTGTTAATTGTTAATTGCTAAAAGTTTGAGCTCAGAAACCCTTTTTTACATTATTGTTGCGATTATATTGCTGGATTTTGTCATAGATCAAATCCTCGATTTCCTAAACGCGAAACATTTTGATGATCCCATCCCGCTTTCTTTACAAGATGTGTTTGATGCAGAAGAATATCAAAAATCACAGCGCTATAATAAAACGCGACATAGATTCGGACTGGTCTCCTCCACTTTTTCATTAGTGGTGCTCCTGCTTTTTCTATTTTTCGACGGATTTGATTTTGTAGACCAGGTTGCGAGATCAATTTCTGAAAATCCTATTATTATAGCCCTTATTTTCTTTGGGATCATCATGTTGGGAAGTGACTTTTTATCGCTCCCGTTTTCTTACTACAGCACTTTTGTGATCGAGGAAAAGTTTGGTTTTAACAAGACCACCAAAAAGACATTTTTCCTCGACAAATTAAAAGGCTGGGGAATGATGATAGTGGTTGGAGGCGCCATTCTCGCGCTTATTGTCTGGTTCTATCAATTTGCCGGAGAGGCCTTTTGGTGGTACGCCTGGATTTTGGTGGCGGTTTTCAGTATATTTCTAAACATGTTCTATGCCCGTCTCATCGTGCCATTGTTCAACAAACAAAATCCACTTCCAGAAGGGTCTTTACGAAACAAGATCGAAAATTATGCTCAAAAAGAAGGTTTTAAACTGGAAAAGATCTTCGTAATAGATGGCTCCAAAAGAAGCACCAAGGCGAATGCTTATTTCTCGGGCTTCGGAAATGAAAAAAGGGTAACACTTTATGACACACTTATCAACGACCTGGAGGAAGAAGAGATCATTGCAGTACTTGCACATGAAGTAGGCCACTACCGGAAAAACCATGTAATCGTCAACCTTATCATCAGCATTCTTACCACGGGCTTCACCCTTTGGCTATTGTCCCTTTTTGTGGGGAATCCATTGTTATCGCATGCTCTGGGGGTTGAAAACCACGGATTTCATATTGGATTGGTGGCTTTTGGTCTTCTGTACAGTCCCATTTCTGAAATAACAGGCATTATCATGAATTACCTGTCGCGAAAATTTGAATATCACGCAGATAATTTTGCCAGGCGAACGTACAGTTCCGGGCCGTTGGTTTCTGGTCTTAAAAAACTTTCAAAAAACAGTTTAAGTAATCTCACCCCACATCCTGCTTATGTTTTTGTTCATTATTCCCATCCCCCGCTTTACAAACGTTTTAGAAACCTGCTCGATTAATTTTATTGTTTGTTTTCATTCTTAATTGTACATTTATTTTATGATGACGGAAGCCGCTTTAGAAAAAGAAAACAAGGAAATTGCCCAGCAGTACAAAAAACTCCTACGCATAAGTTACCAAACCCTGAGCAACGATGATAAAAAATTGATTCGACAGGCTTTTGATATTGCTGTTGATACTCATAAAGGCCAGCGTAGAAAATCGGGCGAGGCTTATATTTTCCATCCAATTGCTGTTGCCAAAATCGTGGCTTCAGAAATTGGGCTGGACGCCACTTGTATTGCGGCCGCCTTGTTGCACGATGTGGTCGAAGATACCGAATACACCCTGGAGGATATCGAAAATCAATTCGGAAAAACGGTTGCCAAGATCGTTGATGGCCTCACTAAAATATCCAGTCTTAAGAAGGACAAAGATGTTTCGCTGCAGGCGGAAAACTTCAGAAAAATGCTGCTAACCCTGAATGATGACGTGCGGGTGATCATCATCAAGATCGCAGACAGGCTGCACAATATGCAGACCATGGATTCGATGAGGTCTGACAAGCAGGAAAAAATAGCTTCAGAAACCCTGTACATTTATGCCCCGCTTGCTCATAGAATTGGGTTGTACAACATTAAAAACGAACTTGAAGACCTTGGTCTCAAATACACCGAACCTGATGTTTATAACGAGATCCTTCAGAAAATAAGGGAGAGCAAGGAGCAACAGGATCAGTATATAGGAGAGTTTACCGAAGTGATTAGGGATTCCCTGGACAAAGAAAATATTGACTACACGATCAAAGGACGGCCAAAATCGATTTATTCGATCCACCGGAAAATGAAAAATCAGAATATAAGTTTTGATGAGGTGTATGATAAATTTGCCGTTCGAATCATTTACAGTACCAATCCTTCCAACGAAAAATTCCTGGCGTGGAAAATTTACTCAATTGTCACAGATCACTTTCGCCCCAACCCTACCCGTCTGCGGGACTGGATTTCTTCCCCAAAATCTACCGGTTATGAAGCCTTACACATCACGGTTATGGGACCAAAAGGACGCTGGGTGGAAGTACAGATACGCAGTGAGCGCATGAACGAAATTGCTGAAAAGGGCTATGCGGCGCATTATAGGTACAAAGAAGGAAACCACGAAGATGGACTCGAGGAATGGGTGAATAAACTACAGGAAGCCCTTGAAAACCCCGATATAAATGCCGTTGATTTCGTGGAACAATTCAAGTTAAACCTGTACTCTAAAGAAATTTTCGTGTTTACCCCCCAGGGGGATCTAAAATCCTTGCCAAAAGGCGCCACCCCAATGGACTTCGCTTTCAGCATACATACTGAAGTTGGTTTAAAAACACGGGGGGCACGTGTAAACGGAAAACTGGTACCCTTGAGCACCGAATTAAACAGCGGCGACCAGGTGGAAATAATCACTTCAGAAAAAGCGAAACCGAACTCAAACTGGCTCGATTATGCCACAACGGCAAGGGCGCGTGCAAAAATAAAATCTTCTTTAAAAGAAGAAAAGAAATCGATTGCCGAAGAAGGAAAAGCAATACTTACACGCAAACTGAAAGCGCAGAAAATCGCTTTCAATGAAAAAACCCTGAACGAATTGGTGGTGTTCTTTAAATTGAAGACCAGTCAGGATCTATTCTATCGTGTGGGGGTGGGGACCATTGACAACCCAAAATTGAAGGAATATGCAGCTTCCCGAAGCAATGCCCTGGTTAGTTTCTTCAAAAGTAAGATTAGGAAGCCAAATGTATCTGAGGACCTGGAGAAAGACGAGATCACAGCCAAGTATGACCAGCTGGTTTTTGGCAGGGCCGAGGAAGTTTTGGATTACAAACTGGCAAATTGCTGTAATCCAATCCCGGGGGACAGTGTCTTTGGATTTGTTACCGTAAGTGAAGGAATAAAAGTACACAAAAAAGATTGTCCTAATTCAATCCAGCTACAGAGCAATTTCGCTTACAGGATCATTCAGGCGAAATGGAAAGATTCGACACAGGAGGAATTCAAGGCGGTGATAAAGTTGACCGGGATCGATAATCTCGGTTTGGTAAATGACGTCACCAAAGAAATTTCCAACAACATGAATGTCAACATGAAAAATATCAATTTTGATAGCACAGACGGGGTATTCACCGGCCGCATCACAGTGATCGTCAAAAACAATACGATCCTCAAGAAGTTAATGGAACACCTCAAAAAAATAAACGGGATAGATAAGGTAGCACGTGAATAATCTTATACCTTTGTAAGCACATATGAGCAAAAAAATCGTCAATAAAAACGACCAGGCAGTTGTAAAAAATGTATTTACAAAATACCTGGAAGACAAAGGCCATAGAAAGACCCCTGAACGTTTTGCGATCCTTCAGGAGATCTATCACAGTGAAGACCATTTTGATATTGAATCGTTGTACATCAAAATGAAAAACAAAAAGTACCGGGTGAGCCGGGCTACTTTGTACAATACGATTGAACTTCTTCTTGAATGCGGACTGGTGCGAAAGCATCAATTCGGAAACAATCAAGCTCAGTACGAGAAATCCTATTTTGACAGAAACCATGATCACATTATCCTTACCGATACAGGAGAGGTCATTGAATTTTGCGATCCCCGCATCCAGTCGATAAAACAGACAATTGAGGAGATCTTTGATATTGAAATCAGCAAACATTCGCTCTATTTTTACGGAAACAAAAAAACAATCGAATAACTTTTAATATTTATGGCAGTAGATTTACTTCTTGGATTACAATGGGGAGATGAAGGAAAAGGAAAGATTGTAGATGTCCTCACCTCAAAATACAATATTATCGCCCGTTTCCAGGGAGGTCCAAATGCAGGGCACACCCTCGAATTTGATGGAATAAAACACGTGTTGCATACCATTCCTTCAGGTATCTTCCATCCCGAAGCCATTAACCTCGTGGGAAACGGAGTTGTAATAGACCCTGTGATCTTTAGCAGGGAAATGGACAACCTGTCCAAATTTGATCTGGATTTTAAAAAGAAACTAAAAATCTCCAGGAAAGCCCATCTCATTTTGCCTACGCACCGCCTCCTGGATGCTGCCAGCGAAGCTGCAAAAGGAAAGGCAAAAATAGGTTCCACGCTCAAAGGAATTGGCCCCACTTATATGGACAAAACCGGACGGAATGGAATACGGGTTGGCGATCTAGAATTAAGTGACTGGAAAACCAAATATCGCAATTTGGCCGATAAGCATGAAGCCATGATTGGGTTTTACAATGTGGATGTACAATACAATCTAAAAGAATTGGAAGCTGAATTCTTCGAAGCCATAGGAGCGCTTAAGTCTTTGGAATTCATTGATAGCGAGGAATATTTGCACCAGGCACAAAAAGACAATAAATCAATACTTGCCGAAGGAGCCCAGGGTTCCCTCCTGGATATTGACTTTGGGACGTATCCATTTGTTACGTCTTCCAATACCACTGCCGCTGGTGCCTGTACAGGCTTGGGGGTTGCCCCCAATCAAATAGGAGAGGTTTTTGGGATTTTCAAAGCCTACACCACCAGGGTGGGCAGCGGCCCTTTCCCCACTGAACTTTTTGATAAGGATGGGGAAAAGATGGCCCACGTGGGACGGGAATTTGGCGCCACTACTGGTAGACCCAGAAGATGTGGCTGGTTGGACATGGTTGCTCTCAAATATGCTGTTCAGGTAAATGGGGTTACCCAGTTAATTATGATGAAAGCCGATGTTTTGAGCGGCTTCAAAGAATTGAAAGTGTGTACCGCCTACAACTACCGCGGAAAGCAGGTGACCCACTTCCCATTTAACGTTGAGCACGAAAATGTTACTCCTGTTTATACTGTCTTCAAAGGATGGGAACAGGATTTGACAAAACTCACGAAAGCTTCAGAACTTCCTGAAGAACTCAACGATTATATCCAATTTATCGAAAAAGAGCTGGAAATTCCTATCAAAATCGTTTCTGTAGGGCCAGATAGGTTGCAGACAATCAACCGCTAAAAAAAATATAATTTACAGAAAAGGTGTTGAAAGATATTTCAGCACCTTTTTGTGTTTAATCAGGTTGCTGTATTCGAACCACTCTCTACTCTTTCAAAATTTTCAGGCTTTCAAAATAATTCGTTGAGAAAACCGTACTTTTGGAGCAAATTTTTTCTTTGAAAAAGCTTCCATTTCTTGCAAGTTTGTTGTTTCTCCTGCTCGCGGGCTTCTCCTCTATTGCGCAAACCGTAAAAAAGATCGATTACGAGAGTGACAGGACCATCAAAAATGAGGAAAAATATCCGGGGGCCCTTATTTTGAGTAAAGTAGATGATCAGGTCCATTTCACACATCAGGGAATTGAAGTCTGGGCCGATCAGGCGATTCACTATTCTGAGGAAAATTTTTTTAAAGCTTACGGAAATGTGAGAATGGAACAGGGTGATACCATCACCATGACCAGTTCGTATGCCGAGTATAATGGCACTACACAATTCGCTTTTGCCAGTGGAAATGTCAACATGAGGAATCCGGAGACCAGCCTGCAAACCGACACCTTATTTTTCAACAGGATCAAACAGCAAGCTTTCTATCGCAGTGGCGGTACGGTACGTGACTCGGCTAGTGTGCTAAAAAGCCGTGTTGGGCGATACTTTTTGGAGGACGATAAATATTCCTTTGCTTCCGAAGTCGTGATAACAAACCCAGAATACGTATTGAAATCTGCCCAGCTGGATTTTTACTCCGATTCGGGCCATGCCTATATGTACGGCCCTTCCACAATCACCAGTGATGAATCCACCATCTATGCCGAAAGGGGGTTTTATGACACCCGGGGCGACACCGGCTATTTTATCAAGAACTCAAGAATAGATTACGAAAACCGCATTTTAGAGGGGGATAGTTTATATTTCAACCGAAACACCAATTTTGCTTCTGCCACCAACAACATAAAAGTCACCGATACCGTCAATAAGAGTATCATTAGAGGACATTATGCTGAAGTTTTCAGGGAAAAAGATTCTGTTTTTATTACAAAGAAAGCGGTTGCGGTAGCACTTCAGGAAAGGGATTCGGTCTATATACACAGCGATACGCTCATGGTGACCGGGAAACCGGACAACCGAATTATACGCGGGTTTTATGATGTGCGGCTTTTTAAAAGCAATATGAGCGGGAAGAGCGACTCAATTCACGTTCAGCAAAGCACTGGATTGACACAGATGTTGGGCAATCCGGTAATTTGGTCAGAAAACAATCAATTGACAGGCGACACCATCCACCTTAAGAACAATGTGAAGACAGAACAGCTCGACTCTTTACTCGTGTTCGAGAATGCCTTTATGATCCAGCGGGATTCTGTGGGTGGTTTCAACCAACTGAAGGGCAAGGAAATGTACGGCCAATTTACCGATAACGAATTGCGCCAGGTGGACCTGGTCAAAAACACTGAAACTATTTACTACATGCGCAATGAAGCCCAGGACTTGATTGGCATTAGTAAAACTTTATCCAGTTCCATCCAAATCCTATTCGAGGATCGGCAGATTGAAGAAATTTATTATTTCAATGATGTGGACGGAACCTTATATCCCGAAGAGGAATTACCGCCAAATGCACGGGAATTAAAAGGATTCAACTGGCGTGGGGAGGAAAGGCTGAACTCAGTGGAGGATCTTTTTGCCGGGGAACCACCTTATGAACTGGTAAAAATCCAGGGTATCCCTCTGCCCGATAAGGAGGAACAATTCTTTGAGGAACGCGTGGAGGACGATCTTCTCCTAAACGAAAAATCCCGTCTACGCCCCGAAGACCTTCAGAACAGGGCTCAGGACACCATTTCCCCAGAGCAAGCGGATGATACGGTACAAGAAATCCAAACTGTCCCACAACAAGACAGCCTGGTGCGGCCAAGGCAATTGATGGAAATCCGAGCCCGGGACAGCATTAATTCCCCCAGGCCTAAGAAATCGCCAGCGCCCGGGAAAACTTAAAGGCAACAGCAACTTGAAGAAAGACTTTTTTAAATACCAGGCGCAAACCTCGCCTTTCCCGTTGGCTATGGATGTTTCCCACGCCACCGGTTCCTATATTTATTCCACAGAAGGCAAAAAATACCTTGATTTTGTGGCAGGCGTTTCTGCCTGTAGTCTCGGTCACCGGCATCCAAAAGTAGTAAATGCGGTAAAAGAACAGTTGGACAAATACCTGCACGTGATGGTTTACGGGGAATACGCCCAGGGCCCAGCCGTAGAATTGTGCAAATTGCTCGCCGATCTTCTCCCTGCACCCCTGGAAAAAACATATCTCACCAATTCTGGCACCGAGGCCATTGAAGGTTCCCTCAAACTTGCCCGTAGGTACACCGGCCGAACAGAATTGATCGCTGCCAAAAATGCTTATCATGGCAATACGATGGGATCTTTGAGTTTGATGACCTATGAAGAACGGCAGAAACCTTTTCGGCCATTGATTGGGGATGTTTCTTTTATTGATTTTAATGAAACCAAAGACCTTCAGAAAATAACCGACAAAACGGCAGCTGTCATCCTGGAGACGATTCAAGGTGGCGCCGGGTTCATACTTCCGGAAAAGGATTACCTCAAAAAGATCAAAAAAAGGTGCGAAGAAGTGGGAGCACTCCTAATTCTGGACGAGATCCAGCCCGGTTTCGGCCGTACCGGAAAATTGTTTGGGTTCCAACATTTTGACATTGTACCCGATATTCTCGTGATGGGAAAAGGCATGGGTGGTGGTTTACCAATTGGGGCTTTCACAGCTTCTTCAGAAATCATGAATGTCTTGAGTGACCGGCCCAAAATGGGACATATCACTACTTTTGGGGGAAACCCGGTTATTGCCGCCGCCGCACTGGCCACACTCAAGGAGATAACTCAAAGCAATCTTATGGCGGAAATTGCTGAAAAAGAAGCACTTTTCAGAAAACTTCTGGTACATCCACTAATCCGTGAAATTAGAGGGAAAGGACTGATGCTCGCACCTATTCTTGCTTCCGAGGAAATCGCCAACAAATTGGTGCTTCGGGCACAGGACAACGGCCTGATCCTCTTCTGGTTACTCTTTGAGAAAAAGGCGGTAAGGATTTCGCCGCCGCTCACAATTTCCAGCGAAGAAATAAAGGAAGGTTGCGGCATCGTTATTGCTATATTAGAAGATTTACAACAGACGGCTTAAGCTGTTGATTACTTTGTTAACAACAAATCTATGATAGACTTTAGTCGCTATAGAACATTTATAACTTTAATACTGACGAAATCAGTAACAATCTGCTTATGCAATTAAGTCAAAACGAAGAAAACAATTTCTCCCTTTCCCGTTTCGAATCCATGCTCAAGACCAATGATGTGTTGTTTTTTGATTCCAACGAGTTTGAAAATATCATTCACCACTATTTAGAGAACGGCAAAATAGCTCTGGCTAAAAAAGCGGTCAAGCTTGGCCTTTCTCAACATCCAGGCTCTTCTAATCTCAAACTTTTCCAGGTAGAAATACTTGTGTTTGAGGACAAATTGGATATAGCGGACGGTATTTTGGACGAAATTTACGATTTGGAGACTTCCAACGAAGAAATCTATATACAAAAGGCAAACATTTTGTCGAAGAAGGACCAGCACCAGGAAGCGATAAAAATGCTTGAAATTGCATTGGATATTACTTTTGATGAAGCTGATGTTTATTCCCTGTTGGGAATGGAATACCTTTTTCTTGAGGATTTTGAGAATGCAAAACAGAATTTCATGAAGTGCTTGGAAGCCGATCAGGAAGATTATTCGGCTTTGTACAATGTCATGTATTGTTTCGACTTTTTGGAACAAAAACAAGGTGCGATCGAATATCTGAATTCTTTTCTCGACCGTAACCCTTATTGTGAAGTGGGCTGGCACCAGTTGGGAAAACAATACTTTGATCTTAAAAATTACAAAAAAGCACTTGCAGCTTTTGATTTTGCCATAATAAGCGATGATTATTTTATCGGTGCCTACCTTGAAAAAGGAAAGGTGCTTGAAAAAATGGGCAAGTATAACGAAGCCATTGAGAATTATAAGATTACAATGGATCTCGACGACCCTACTTCTTTTGCATACCTCCGAATTGGGAAGTGCTACGAGAAACTGGACCTCGACGAATTGGCCTTGAAAAATTACCGGCAAACCGTTCATGAAGATCCTTTATTGGACAAAGGCTGGATCGCCATTACAGATTTCTTCTATAAAAAAGGAAATCACCGCAAAGCGCTTTACTATATCAACAAAGCCATTAATATTGATGGCGAAAATGTGCTGTACTGGAAACGCTACGCTCGCATCAACACTAAGCTACTCAACCTGGAAGAAGCCGAAAGGGGCTACAGAAGAAGTCTCGAATTGGGCAATTATGAGCTGGAAACCTGGATCAAAAGATGCGATATCCTGATTGACCTTGGCGAATATGAAGCTGCGATCCAAAACTTGCTGCAGGCAGTGGAGTTTTATCCAGAAACAGCCGAGATTGAATACCGGCTTGCTGGGCTGCACTTCATGCTCCAGGAGGCAGAAAAAGGATATTTCCACCTGAACAACGGGTTGACGATGGACTATGAATATTACATCATCATTGAGGAATTGTTCCCCTCTATTTTCGCCCGTAAATCGGTAAAAGATAAAATCAGGTTGCACCTTAAATCATGCAGTTAATTCTGTAACTTTGCGCACTTCTAAAAAAAAGATAATGCGACGAAGTTTTCTTGATTACCTTATCATTTCTTTCAAAGGTATGGCAATGGGCGCCGCAGACGTGGTTCCAGGAGTTTCAGGCGGTACAATAGCCTTTATTTCGGGGATTTATGAAGAGTTGATCCGCACAATTAGTGGTGTGGATCTAAGGTTGCTAAAGACGTGGAAGCGGGAAGGTTTTTCCAAAATGTGGGAAGAACTCAACGGCAACTTTATTGTTGCGTTATTAACCGGGATTTTTTTTAGCGTCTTCACGGTAATGCGCCTGGCAAATTACCTGCTGGAGAACCATCCAATCCTCATTTGGGCATTCTTTTTTGGGCTTGTTCTGGCCAGTATTTATTATGTGGGCAATCAAATTCCAAAGTGGTCCTTTAACGTTTTTCTTTTCCTGGTGATAGGTGCAGCAGTTGCTTTTTACCTCACCACCCTTCCACCTATGGCTGCTGCGGCCAGTGAGCTTTACCTGTTCTTTGCCGGTGCCATTGCAATTTGTGCCATGATCCTGCCCGGAATTTCGGGAGCTTTCATACTTGTGCTTTTGGGAGCTTATAAAACAATTAGCGAAGCCACCCATGACTTTGATTTCAAGACCCTGGGGATCTTTGCTCTGGGTGCAATTTTTGGATTGCTTTCTTTTTCACGCCTGCTCAAATGGTTATTTTTGAACTACAGCACCCTTACCCTGGCAACTTTGACCGGTTTTATCGCGGGATCATTAAATAAAATATGGCCATGGAAAAGGATTTTGGAAACCGAAATGTACGGGGGTAAATCTGTCAGCATTCGGGAAGAATCTGTCATGCCCTGGAATTTTGACGCCGAACCACATACCATGCAGGCTTTTTTCCTAATGCTTGCAGGCTTTCTGGTTATTCTTATCTTAGAGCGCCTGGCTGTAAAAAAACCTGTTCAGGAACATGCAGAAAACCCGAACGTTTAGCGATAAATTTTTCCTGGTCCTAAAAGGCCTTGCCATGGGTGCTGCCAATAAAGTGCCCGGTGTATCTGGCGGGGTCATTGCATTCGTAGCTGGTTTTTACGAGGAATTTATCTTTTCCCTGAGAAGGATCAACTACAACTCGCTGAAACTTTTAATCAACGGCAGGTTTAAAAGCCTTTATTATTACACCAATGCCCGCTTCCTTGGACTCCTCATCCTGGGCATGGTCATTAGCTATTTCAGTGTTTCCCTGCTCCTCGATTACCTGCTTACGCACTACGAACTTTATGTGTGGGCCGCTTTCTTCGGAATGATCCTCGGGTCCATTTATTACATCACTAAAGATTTTGATGACTGGAACTTCAGGAACATCGTATTTGTCCTACTCGGGACCATCGCCGGCGTGGGTATAAGCTGGCTGGAACCGGCTGCTGAAAATGATAACCTCTGGTTTGTTTTTTTGTGTGGAATCGTTGGCGTCTCTGGAATGACGTTGCCCGGCCTGTCCGGTTCTTTCATCCTTATCCTTTTTGGCAATTATGTGCTTTTATTGGTGGATTCTGTAAACGCTTTGTCTGAAACCATGACCGATATAGTCGCCTGGGACTTCTCTTTTCTGGAAAATGTAGAACGAATGCGGCTTGTAAAGGTGTTGCTTGTTTTTACCCTCGGCTCCATAGCCGGATTGGTAAGCCTTTCGCATGTACTCGGTTGGCTTCTGAAGCATTATAAAAATGCCACTTTTGCTGTCATTATTGGCTTTATCACCGGATCTTTGGGCGTGGTATGGCCCTGGAAAGAAGCCCAATTTCGGAGAGATGACGAAGGTGTTTTTCTTCTAGACAAAAGCGGGAACCAAATAATCGACAATTACGACCGTTTTTTACCAGATTTGGGCAATCCCAACACATGGATCGCCACTTTTTTCATCGTTCTTGGTGCTTTTCTCGTGTTGTGGTTAGCCTGGTATGAACATAGAAATAAAATATTAGATGCGTAAATTTGGACTTATTGGACGGAATATTTCCTACTCGTTTTCACCGAATTATTTTGCTGAAAAATTCAGCAGGGAAAAAATAGATGCATCCTACCAAAATTTTGATCTGCAGGATCTTTCTGAATTTCCGGAGATCCTCAGAAAAAACAAAGGGCTGGAAGGTTTAAATGTGACCATTCCATATAAAGAATCAATTTTGCCCTTTTTGGATAGCATAGCTCCTATAGCTTCAGAAATTGGTGCGGTAAATACCATAAAAATCAGCAAAAGCGGAAAACTTACTGGTTTCAACACAGATTATTATGGATTTTTGGAAGCAATCCGGCCTTTTCTGAAGGAACAGCATAAAAAAGCCCTTATCCTTGGCACCGGCGGCGCTTCCAAAGCTGTGGTTTACGCGCTGAAATCAGAAAATATTGAAACCACCTTTGTTTCCAGAAAACCATCCAAAAATGCCATTTCCTACGAAGATTTGGATAAAGAAGTTCTGGAAGATCATCTTTTAATCATCAATGGTACACCCCTTGGAACCTTTCCAAATACCGGTGATTTTCCCAAAATCCCTGTGCAAAACCTCACTCCAGGACATCTGGTTTTCGACCTCATATATAATCCGCCGACAACCAAACTTATGGAACTCGCAAAAATAAATGGGGCCACAGTTACAAATGGCCTAAAAATGCTGGAATTACAAGCTGAAAAAGCCTGGGAAATTTGGCAGCAGGATTAAAGCAGCCTTTAAATCCCACCCATACAAATCGGTGTAATCCCTTGTTAGGTTTGACGGGAGTTATTATCTTTCAGAATTATTTACGAATGAGAACCTAACATTGAAAGATATGTCTGACAAAGAAAACCTGCCCGAGAAAAAGCTTTCGGAAAATGAAGATAAGAACCTTGAAAAAAAGGTGAAAAAGGAACAACCGGAAACTCTTCAGCCAGCGGATCAAATAGTTGAAAAACCTTCCGAAGAAAAAGGCAATGAGGAAAAAAACGATGCCATAGAAGATGCGATGGTCGATGAGGCCAGCACTTCAGAAAAGAAGGGCAATACAACCCAATCCTCTCCAGAAGCTGCACTGCACTCTGACGAAGAAGATGAGGCAAAGGCTGAAGCCGCTTCCCAGGAAAGTATTTCCGGCGAACAAAACTCGGAAGACACATCTAAGAAGCAAAAATCGGAACCGGAAGAACCTTTAGAAGCCGAGAAAAAACTTGCAGCTTCCCAACCCGAAGAAGAAAAAAAACCTTCCAAAAATGACATTTCTGAAGGGGAAGAAACTGCAGTAAAATCAACTTCAGAAGCTTCTGAAGATGATAAAATCCAGGAAGATAAAGAGGAAACTTCGACTCCAAAGCAAAAATCCGAACCGGAAGAACCTTTAGAAGCCGGGAAAAAACTTGCAGCTTCCCAACCCGAAGAAGAAAAAAACCCTTCCAAAAATGACATTTCTGAAGGGGAAGAAACTGCAGTAAAATCAACTTCAGAAGCTTCTGAAGATGATAAAATCCAGGAAGATAA
>JAGXIM010000156.1 GCA_024635665.1 Salinimicrobium sp.
ACAACTGAAGGTGACAGGGCATTTAATTATAGTAATCTGGGATATATACTGGCAGGAATCATCATCGAAAACCTGACAGAAAAAAGCTGGCAACAGTATTTTGAAGATGAACTTTTCCCGGCATTAAAAATGGAGCATACGACCGCAACCATGGATTTTGAAACCAGACTGGCCGCTTTACCTTTCGATCATCATTCAGAAAGTATACTGGATTCTAAAAAATCCCAAAACACCTTACACGCAGCAGGAGGTGTTTATTCCACTTTACCGGATATGGGACAATGGCTCTTATTGCTAACCCAAAAGGATAAATCGACCAGTTTACCTGATGCTTATCTGGCACCCCAAATAACAACCTCTGAAAACATGGGGCCTTTTCAAATGAGTGGCTACGGAAACGGATGGATTAGTGGCTCCATAGAAAACACAGCTATTAAGTTCCATTTTGGCAGCTTCAAGGGCTACGAATCTATGATTTCCGTTCAGCCGGAAAAGAAGCAGGGGATATTTGTTTTCGTAAATGAGCGCATCGGGGGACAGCGGATAGCGGCGATGCTGAATTACTATTTCTACCTGCTTCTCAACAATGATCATGCAGCAGCAATAAAAATTTCCGAATTCAAGAAGATGATCGACCCGCTTTACAAGGATCAGGAAAAAGCTAAGCCGGCTAATTTCCAAATGGAAAATTCAGACGCCCTGACCGGACTTTATCAAAGTGAAGAATACGGCCAGCTGCTCGTAGATAAAACTACTGAAGGATTTTCTTTTCAGCTCGGCAAATTACGGGCTATAGCCGGAAAAGGTGAACAAGAGAATGAATTAATCGTAGAGTGGACCCCTGGAATTAAAGAGCATTTTTTCCTTATTGAAAATGAACAGGGGGGAATAGACTTAAAATATGATGATTTTGGAGTATTTGAAAAATTATAAATCCGGCTCTTCGCTTTTTTTAAAAGAATCTTTCTTTTAGGATTTCTCTCGTTGTTTTCTGTAAATGTATTTTCACAGATAAGTCCTGAAAGGTTCGGCCATATTTCGGATTCTATTTTTGATAAACATCTAAACGTTAGGGAATATCTCACCGGCGGCGTGATTAGCCAGGTAAACAGAGATATTATTCAAAAATTCCATATATTCCGTAGTAAATCTGCGGGAAACTGAATATGCCAATGGCAAAGGAAAATCCGTGGTGCTGCAAAAAGCGATTCCACAGGGGAAGTGCAAGCCAAAAATTAGCTTCTAAAAAAAGGAGAACTACATACTCAAAAACCTGATAATTGATTTGTGTTTATACCAAACAAATGGATAATTATAAATACTCATATCCACTAATCAAATTACCTTCTGCCGGTATATTCTCCCATTTCCCAAAAAAATATTTCATTGGGTTCTGTATTCTCTGGCTGGTTATAGCAGTCTTTGAAGTCGCCCAGGATTATATAAGCGCAATGCTTAATGACAGCTCTTTTATCCTTGCGGAATCATTATCTTATAAATTATTCTGGCTATTATTTATCCCTCTTTCATTAGCACTGGATTACGGAATCACCAAAGCTGACCGATCATTAGCCGGAGTGAGATTTGTTTCCTGCACTAGCCTGCTGGTTCTCAGCGTCACTCTTATTCATTTAATTATATTCTCTTTAATCCTTTATGGAGTTTCAAACCTGATTCATGAAAATCCGGTTACGCTGCTATACCTGGTTTATGAAAAATTATCCACCCGTCTTTACATTGCCCTTTCTGTTTATATCGCATTAACCCTCTTGTATCTTCTTGTCAAACACAGAAGAGCCCGGGAAAAAACTCCTGAAAACATCAGCCCAACAACCATGACAATCAAAACCGGCAAAAATTCAATGATTGTTGATATTGCTGATATCAGTTGGATTGGTTCCGATGGTGCTTATCTCGATATTCATACAGTCCATAAGAAATATGTCGTCATGGATAGTCTCAAAAATATCATCACAACTTTACCCCAGAACTTCAAACGAATACACCGCTCTACAATAGCGAATATCAGTCAGGTTAGCAGTGTGAAATCAAGGGGTAACGGAGATTATGATATTATCATGGATGATGGCAAAAAACTTAGGGTAAGCAGAAATTACGCTAAGCCCCTTAAAGGATTGATTCTGTAACTACTCAGCTTATAGGTCAAACTACTCAGCTTATATAAATCAATCTGAATAAGCTGTTTTAGATGAATACATTGATACCAGATTGCAACTGCAATTTTAAAAGGTAGTCATGAAAAAAATCTTATTGTTAACCGCATCACTAATCGGCATCTATTTGCTGCACATTTCAATGCCGGAATTTACCTCAACTGCTGCTGCTAAAAAGTCTCAATTGGAAGTTACTCCCATTGGTGACATGACAACAGATCGAGCCGCTCATCAGGCTACACTACTTGGGAGCGGCAAGGTTTTGATCACCGGTGGTTGTGCAGGAAATAGTTGTGAAAAAATTCTGTCTTCTGTGGAATTATATGATCCAGTTTCTCAAACATTCCAATCGCTTCCTTCCATGTCGACTCCAAGAGCCAGTCATGCGGCGGCGGTCCTGCCAGACGGGCGAGTACTGATAGCCGGAGGATGGACCGGCACAGGCTATACCAAAAGTGCCGAAATTTTTGATCCGGAAACCAAACAATGGAAGCCTGCTGGTGCAATGTCGGAAGCCACGACCACTCTTATTGCGATAACATTAAAGGATACTTCGGTGCTAATGACGGGTGGTGGTAATACCGAGATTTTTGATCCTTCCTCAAATAGCTTCCTGCCAGTGGCTAAAACTCAGGAAGAATATTATTTGGCCGCCCTGTTAGAAAACGGGAGCGTGCTTATGATCGGCGGACAGGGAAAAAACGACAATGTCCTCGATGAAGCAGCAATTTTTGATCCAACCACCGGAAAGATCCGGAAAACAAATGCTATGAATACCCCGCGCGTCAAACATGCCGCAGTATTACTAAATGATGGAAGGATCATGATTATCGGAGGATCAGACAAGCGTGCTTATCAAGGTCGCTACACCGGCACAGAATTCTTTGATCCGAAATCGAAGCAATTCTCCAGGGGACCGGAAATGAATTTCAAGCGTCACAAAATCCGGGATGCTGTAGTTAAAATGGATTCAGGTAAGATCTTAATTGCGGGGGGAGCTACTAAGCCCGAACTTTTCGACCCTGAGAGCGGTAAAATCACTCCCATAGAGGGACAATTAAGTGGCCCTCAAATGTTTGCTACCGCTACCTTATTACCTGATGGAAATGTCCTGATTTTGGGGGGATATGATGAGCGTATCCGCACAACAGACACCGCATGGTTAGTTAGGACACTAAAATAAAAATGGAACCGGAGACAATTATTAAAATGAATGAAGTACCAAGCAAAAAAGATTTGCAGCGAGTTTAGAAATATTATTAAATAAATTTGCTAAATAATGAACGCTGTAAAATTTTACGGGATATACTAAATTTTAAATTTCAATCTGGAAACAGATCTTCGGCGAGATCACTAATGACCACTCCCGGGGAATATCTTTGCGAATTTTTGTATAATTGGACTACATGAAACTAAAATTTGAATCTAAGATCATCTGTCCGCATTGCGGCCATAGTAAAATTGAAGAAATGCCTACAGACGCATGTCAGTTCTTTTACTCCTGTGAAAAATGCAATAAAATCCTTAAACCAAAGCAAGGCGACTGTTGTGTGTTCTGCTCCTATGGCTCGGTTCCATGTCCTCCGATCCAAAAAAATGCCGGCTGTTGTTAAAACATCATATGTAATGGATCTAAAACAAGAAATCCCGAAAGCGAACCTTCGGGATTTTATAATTTGGTAGAGTAAGATTACTCTTTTCGGGTTACCAGATCGTAAACACAAGGTATCACCAGAAGATTTAGAATGGTTGCAGATAGCAGTCCTCCCAGGATCACCACCGCCATAGGGCTCTGGATCTCACTTCCCGGTTCACCTCCTTTTAAAGCCAGCGGAATAAGTGCCAGACCGGTAGTAAAGGCTGTCATCAAAATAGGATTCAGCCTGTCTAATGCTCCGGTTTTAATAAGTTCGTAGCCTTTCCAACCTTCTTTTCTTAAGTCTTCGTATCTCGATACGAGTAAAATCCCGTTTCGGGTTGCGATCCCAAAGAGACTTATAAATCCAATGGTAGAAGCGATACTTACTATCCCCGAAGTAAAGTAAACGATTAGGATCCCTCCTATTAGAGCCAGGGGTAAATTGATGAGCACTACAAAGGCGAGTTTCGCGTTGTTGAATTCAAAATACAGCAACAAAAAGATCACAAATATCGCGATGATTGCAGTGAACAAAAGCATTTGCGAAGCTCTCGACTCACTTTCAAATTGCCCACCATACTGTACTCTATAGCCTTCGGGAATATTCACCGAAGAATTCACAGTTTCCCGGATCTCTTTTACCGCACTTCTTAAATCCCGCCCCTGCACATTAGCGGCAACGACAATCTTACGCTGCACATCTTCCCTGCTAATCGTATTGGGACTACTCACAGAAGAAACCTGTGCAAGCTGTTCTAATGGCACCTGTGAACCATTTGGCAGGCCTATTAAAGCCGTTTTGATTTTCTCTATGCTATTTCTGAAATCTTCTTCATAGCGCACTACCAGGTCAAAATACTTCTGCCCTTCATAGATCTCACCTACTTCATGACCGGCAAAAGCAACATCTACCTGCTCCATTAGTTGACCAACGGTCATTCCGTATGCTGAAAGGATCTGGCGTTTTGGAGTGATCTTGATCTGCGGCACCTCTATCTGTTGATCTACAGCTACATCGGCAAGTCCGTCGATTGGTTGAATGTTCTCCTCCACGCTTTTACCTATTTCATATAGCTGTTGCAGATCGGGACCGAAAATTTTGATTGCAATATTGGCTCTTGTTCCGGAGAGCATATGGTCTATACGGTGAGCGATAGGCTGACCCAAAGTAATATTTACACCAGGAACCATGCTGAGTTTATTTCTGACATCTTCAAAAAATGCTTCCTTGGATTTATCTTCCAGAGTAAACGGAACATCTATCTCGGCAGCATTCACCCCCTGGGCATGCTCGTCCAGTTCGGCCCTACCTGTCCTTCTCGTAACAACAGTAACTTCCGGCATTTCAAGCAACAATTGCTCTACCTGTTTCCCGGTCTTGTTACTTTCTTCAAGTGACATTCCCGGAGGTCCAACAACACTAATTACCATGGAACCTTCATTGAATTCTGGAAGGAAACTTCTTCCCAATTGGGTGAAAAGGGCAATACTGAGTAAAAAAGCGATAACAGTAAGCGCTATTACCGTTTTAGGGATCTTAAGTGCACGATTGAGCGTTGCAGCATACCGATGCTCCAGCCATCTTTCCACTTTTGTCCCTTCAGCCTGCTTTTTCAGCATCTTCTCCTTTTTCAGAAGATAGGTACACAGCACAGGGGTAACAGTTACCGCGACCACCAAGGAAGTAAGGACCGAAGTTATAAATGCGATCCCTAGAGGTTTCAACAATCGCCCTTCCATTCCGCCAAGGAAAAACAGCGGCACAAAAGACACGATAATGATAAGGGTAGCAATAATAATGGAGCTTCTAATTTCCACTGAAGCTTCTCTTACCACTGTGATCACCGACTGCCTTTCAGCTTTCGGTTTTCGAATGTTCTCCCGCAGGCGTTTATAGACGTTCTCAACATCGATAATGGCATCATCTACCAATGCTCCAATGGCAATAGCCATACCTCCTAAACTCATCGTATTGATGGTGTAGCCCAGCATTTCCAGAACGATTATAGAAACCAGTAATGAAATTGGGATAGCCAGCAAAGAAATAAAGGTGGTTCGCCAGTTCATCAGGAAAATGAACAATACAATGACCACAAAAAAGGCTCCTTCGAGCAGGGTCATATTCAGATTGCTAATGGAAGCATCAATAAAATCTGCCTGACGGAAGATCTGACTTTTAATCTCCACGCTTTCCGGCAGGCTGGCTTCCAGTTCAACGATGGCTGCATCAAGTCTTTCGGTAAGCTCCAGGGTATTTACATCGGGTTGCTTGGAAATGGTAAGGATAACCGCCGGTTCAGCATTCAGGGAACCATCACCAATCTTATCTGCAGCTCCTATCTGCACTACAGCTACATCTTTGATCTTGATGCTCTGTCCATTCACCTGCTTCACAACGGCCTCCTCCAGATCTTCTAAAGCATAAGCTCTACCGCTACCTTTGATAATGTACTGGTTTCCATATTCATTTATAAAACCACCCGGGGCGTTAGTATTGGCTTCCCCTACTTTCTGGGTGAGCTCCTGGAGACTAACGTCGTAATATTTCATTTTTCCGGGATTAGCAAAGACCTGGTATTGCTTGTAATCTCCTCCGATCACTACCACGTTGGCAATCCCTCCAATGGCTTTGATACGTGGGCGTATCTGCCAGTCAGATAATGTTCTTAACTCCATTGGGCTAAGACTGTCTGAAGTGACTCCCAATAGCATAATTTCTCCCATAATCGAGGAGATAGGTGCCATTGTTGGAGCTCCGATACCACCCGGGAGATTTTCACGAACCATGGGAATACGTTCACTTACGATCTGTCTTGCCCTATAAATATCGGTTCCCCAGTCGAATTCAACCCACACGATAGAAATTCCCGCTGCCGAAGAAGAACGGATTCTTCTAACATTTGGCGATCCGTTCATCGCGGTTTCAAGCTGGTAGGTCACCAGTTTCTCTACCTCTTCCGACTCCATTCCGTGGGCTTCTGTGAGTATGGTCACAGTAGGCGCCGTAAGGTCCGGGAATACATCCACATTCATATTACGTGCGAGGTAAAACCCGGTAACACTCAATACCAATGCTGTCAAAAGAACCAGAAGCCTGTTTTGAAGCGAAATTGATAATATCTTATTTAACATCTAATTTCTTTTTCCGGGATTAATGATCATGACCGTGGGCAGGAGTTTGACCGGACATAGAAGCCATCTTCACCTGGTAGACACCTGTAGTTACCACCACTTCTCCAGCCTCAAGTCCGCTAAGAACCTGTGCGTTCTTACCATTTCGCTTTCCGATCTTTACAGGTCTTCTTTCGAAACTTTCACCACCTGTTTGTACGATCACTGAATAATTTCCGTAATCTTCCAGTAAAGCAGCTTCCGGAACGACGATTCCCGTTTCAGCTTCACCCAGAGCGATCTGAACTTCAGTAAAACTACCTTCAGGCATTTCAACTACATCATCTACCTTGATATACACCGGAATCATCGGTTGGTGGTCTTCCACTTCCTTACCTACAGAAATCACAGAGCTACCTGAACTTTCCACTTCCTTCCAATCTCCATGATCACTCTTATACCAGACGTTGGCAATGGATGCTTTACTGGGATTGTTAGAGGCACTTAACTGGGTTTTCAATAGTCGGGATCTATCCGTTCCAATGGTTACAAGGTTCGCTCCCTGTTCCACATAATTTCCATTCGAGGTGCTGATGGATTTTATAAATCCGTCAAAAGGAGCTCTTATCTGTTTCCCACCTGTTCCATAATTGGAGCCAAGTGCCCGGTAATTTGCTTCGGCCACGCGAAAATCTCTTTCCACCTTTTCCAATTCCGCTTTGGGAACGATCTTATCTTCGTATAGCTCTTTTTTCCGTTCATATTCCGCTTTAGCCTGATCATATCGCGCTTTGGCCTGAGCGATCTCTGCCTGTACATTATTAGAAGAAAGTCCTTCACTGCTAAGGTTCATCAACAACTGTCCTTTTTTCACCTCTGTTCCTTCTGTCAGGTTTTCTAAAACAAAATTCACCATTCCATTGGATCCGGCCGCCAGGGCCTTGTAAGTTCCCGGGGCAGCCTGCCAGACTCCGGA
>JAGXIM010000041.1 GCA_024635665.1 Salinimicrobium sp.
ATTGCCCCTCGAAATTTGCTCCGGAAATTCCAAAAACAGGATAAAAGTATGGTTTCTAAACCAGGTTTTTCCAGGAACAAACTTCCCCTAAAATAGCCGGCCATTTTACCCTTTTTGACACAGCAGTACCAGCTTTTCTCCTTTTGGACCGGTTGTGAAGAACAGGTAATGTTCCCCACCATCTTTTAAACCGAATTTTTTCCGCAGCAAAGCCACGCTTTCCGAAAAATTTCTGGTCGTAATATGCGCTTTTTCAAAACTGAATTCGTTCTTCAAAAGCTTCTTTTTAAAAGCCAAAGATTTTAAGATCCTAAAGCGTCTTCCGGGAAATTTTACTCGTTTTTCTGAAGTAAATAATTGTGTATTTGGATGCAGTTTCTGAAGTTCGAAATTTTCTGCCAGGGCATCAAACAGGCCGCTTTTCATCACGGCTGCATTGGGTTCGTATAAGTAGGTTAGCGGTGGGCCAATATTTGCCGAAGCCTCTTTTCTGAAGTAACTTTCATAGATCTGCATATCTTTTTTCTGAAAATTCAAAGCTTTCACCTTGATTTCTTCAGAAGAATCCTTTTTCAGGATCCAAAGCAACTCTTTTACGTCATTTTCAACGGCCACAACGTGAATTTCTTTTACATTCCCCAGTTCCTTTATTCCGGCGGAAAGATCGAGCAGGGGAGAGGTTTTGAGTAGTATATTTTTTCCTTTTTCCCACAGGAGGTCCAGATTTTCCGGAACATTGGGCATACAGTCTGAAAGTTGAAAAACCCGTCCGCCGGTATCGCTCCTTCGGGAAGGATCAACGTAGATCCAGTCAAAAACTTCAGAAGTATTTTCTAAAAAATCGATTCCGTCTCCCGTGAAAAATTCCACATTTTTGGCACCCAAAACGTCAAAATTATGTTTCACTATTTCAGAAAGATCCCGGTCCAGTTCGCAGTGCATTACTTTCTGAAAATTCCTGCCAAAATAATACGCGTCGATCCCAAAACCGCCCGTGAGGTCCACAATTGAATCCCCACTGATCAAAGAAGCCTTGTATTCTGCGGTTTTTTCAGAAGAAGTCTGCTCGAGATTGACCCTGCCGGGATAAATTATATTCCTGTTTTTAAACCAGGTGGAGAGTTTCTTTTCAGCTTTCTTTTTTCCGAAGATCTGGGCAGTCAATTCCTGTGTGGAGACCTCGGGAAAAATACTTCCCTTAAATGCTATTTTTGACACCTCAGTTTTATAGTTCTTTTCCAGAAAATTTTGAACCTCTTTATTTAGAAGTGCCTCGTTCATTTACATATCACGGGTTAGCCGCTTCACAATTTTATATTCGCTCAAAGATTCTTTGGCAACCACTTTAATCGCAGTGTAAAACGGCACCGCGACCACCATGCCGGTAATTCCGGAAGTAAGGCCGGCGATTAGAATGATGAGGAAAATCTCCAGCGGATGCGAGCGAACGCTGGCTCCAAATATTTGTGGCTGGTTCACGAAATTGTCTATGAGCTGGCAAATGGCATATCCCGCCATTACGTATATGAGTTGTGGAAGGATGATGGTTTGAAAATCGGCTCCAAGGTTACTGGAAATAACAAAAAGTGAAATCAGAATTCCCGATATAATTGGTCCCAGATAAGGTACAATATTTAAAAAAGCGCAAATAAACGCAATTGCAATGGGATTTTTGATTTCAAAAAGCGAAAGCAGGAAACTGTACAAAATGAACAAGACGGTTATTTGTAAAGTAAGGCCTACAAAATATCGGGACAACAACACTTTGATTTTATTGAAAACACTCTTAAACTTTTCTTCATGTCCTTTATTGGAAAAAACCAGAATACTGTTCAGCATCAAACGGCTGTCTTTTAAAAAGAAAAAAGAAATGAAAATAATGGAAAAAATTGCGATCATACCAGCGCCAAGAATTCCGAAAAAACTATTGAGATAGCGCGGAATAGTGGCAAAATCGAAATTACGCACAAATTCTGTACGACTAATCCCTTCAATAAGGTCAATTTCTTCGACACCCAGATAATTGTTGATCTGCCTGTTCAATTCATTGAGGTCCCGCGTAAAAGCATCTACATCGATTTGGCCCAGATTCTTGCTCTGCTCGATGACTATTGGAATAAAAATCGTGATAAGTCCAACGATACTACAAAGTACCAGCAGTAATACGATGACCACCGCAATTTGATTAGGAACTCTCAATTGGGTGCGAAGAAAGATCACCACCGGGCGCCCCACCAGCGAAATCACCCCGGCAATCGCGATGTAAACAAGGACCGACTGGATGAGATATAGAAAATAAAGCAGGAAAGCCACTCCCAGGAAAATGGCAACGGCCCGAAGGATTCCGTAGGATAATTCTTTTTCGTTCACGGAGTAAAGATATTATTTCTCATCATAATTGCTGCAGGGTTTTGGTTATTTCGAAAAAGGCGATTCCGCATGCCTGCGCAACATTCATGCTGCTGTTTTTTCCAAACATGTTGATATGCAATTTTAGATCGGCTATTCCCAAAACTTCTTCAGAAATCCCTGAATTTTCATTACCCAAAACCAACACAATTTTATGGAATTCTGAGTAGCTCATGGATTCCACCGGCTGGCTTCCACGTGCAATTTCCAAAGCCAGGATGCTGTAGCCTTTTTCAGCATATTCCCGACAGGCGCTCACAGGATCTTCCTGTTGTTCAAAAGCCATCGAGTCAATGGTAGCGCGTGCAGTGCGTTTCAACCGATTGCTCGTTAGGTCTACTGAAGGCCCGCAAGAAACTATTTTTTCGATATTGAAAGCATCGGCTAACCTGAATAAACTCCCAAGGTTGGCAGGACCAGAAATGTTGTCCAAAAGCAGCACAAGCGGGAAACTCTTTTCCTGAAAAGGATTCGTATCATGCTTTTGCTGTATCAATTTTCAAAGGCGTATTTGATAATATTGGCACCCATTTGTAATGCTTTTAACCTCACCTCGGCAGGATCATTATGCACCTGTTCATTTTCCCAGCCGTCGCCCAGGTCACTTTCGTAAGTGAACAGACAAAGGAGCCGGTCATTTTCAAAAATGCCAAAGGCTTGCGGTCGCATTCCGTCGTGTTCATGAATTTTTGGTAATCCCGAAGGAAAAGCATAAGCTACCGAAAAAATTGGATGGCCCGCAGGAAGTTCCACTAAATCTTTCTCTGGAAACACCTTTTTGAGTTCCCTGCGGATGAATTCGTTCATTCCATAATTGTCGTCAATATGTAGAAATCCACCGCTCATTAAGTACGTTCTAAGGTTTTGCGCATCTTCTCTACTAAAGAAAACGTTCCCATGACCGGTCATATGAAGGAAAGGGTACTGGAAAATATCTGAACTCCCCGGTTCCACTGTTTTGGGCTCCGAATTTATGGATGTTTCTATGTTTTCGTTGCAAAAATTGATCAGGTTGGGCAGGGCAGTAGGATTGCTGTACCAGTCCCCGCCGCCTTGATATTTTAGGACAGCGATCTCCTGTGCAGAAAGAAAAAGGTGACCACTCAAAAAGGCCAAAATGAAAACATATTTTTTCATGCCCCTAAAATAGCAAATTTGGCTGCCCTTCCTAAATTATTCTTCTTCTTCATTGAGAAGAGCCGCCGTGTGACAGGCGACGATTGCTGCAGTTTCCGTTCGTAAACGACTGTTGCCAAGGCTTACTGCTTCCCATCCTTTTTCGAGAGCCTTTTGTATTTCTTCAGAAGAAAAATCCCCTTCGGGACCAATTAAGATTGTCACCGCCGAACCTTTCTGAATCCTTTTGGAAAGCAGGTTCTTCGCCTGATCTTCTTCGCAATGTGCGATGAATTTTTGACCTTTTATCTCTTTCTCCAGGAATTCTGAGAAGCTAACGGGTTCATTTAAAACTGGAAACCTCGTGTGCAATGATTGCTTTAAAGCGCTTTGCAAGACGCGCTCAAAGCGTTCGGGTTTTACAACTTTCCGCTCACTTTGGTCACAAATGATCGGGGTGATCTCATGAATACCGATTTCGGTGGCTTTTTCCAAAAACCATTCGTAACGCGCGTTCATTTTTGTAGGCGCTACGGCCATGTGGAGGTGATAACTGGCTGCTGGTTCTTCCTGGGAGCTGATGATTTTTGCAGTGCAGGCATTGGCGCCGGCTGAAATTATTTTGGTGGTAAAAATCCATCCTTTGCCGTTGGTGAGCTGCAGTTGGTCGCCCTCTTTTTTCCGAAGGACTTTTACAATATGCCTGCTTTCGTCCCGGGAAAAACGAACTTCTCTATCTCCAGGCGAGACCGTGGGGTGGAAAAATAGTTGCATTTTAGTTACATTTTGATTCTGGCATTTGCAGTGACCCCAAGATCTGCAAAATCCTGCACTAAATATTTGTAATGCCCGGCAATGGCAATCATGGCAGCATTATCGGTCGTATATTCAAATTTTGGAATGAAGGTTTTCCATTGGTACTTTCCTTCGGCTTCTTTCAAAGTTTTCCTTATTCCGCTATTGGCTGAAACCCCACCGGCAATGGCGATTTGGGTAATTCCGGTTTGTTTGACCGCCTTTTTCAACTTGTCCATCAGGATCTTTATGATAGTGTATTGAATGGAAGCGCAGATGTCTTCCAGGTTCTTCTGAATAAAATCTGGATCCTCTTTCACCTGCTTCTGAACAAAATAAAGGATCGAAGTTTTTAGTCCACTAAAGCTAAAATCCAGGTCGCCGACTTTCGGTTTAGGAAATAAAAAGGCTTTAGGATCCCCTTTTTGGGCATATTTATCTACTAAAGGACCTCCGGGATAAGGCAATCCAAGGATTTTGGCGCTTTTGTCAAAAGCTTCTCCCACGGCATCGTCCAGGGTTTGGCCAATGACTTCCATCTTAAAATAATCAGAAACTTTTACAATTTGCGTGTGTCCCCCGCTAATGGTGAGTGCCAAAAAAGGAAATTTCGGCTTTTCAAATTCTTCCTCTTCAATGAAATGTGCGAGAATATGTGCCTGCATGTGGTTGATGTCGAGCAAAGGGATATTTAGTCCCAGAGAGAGCGATTTGGCAAAAGAAGTGCCAACGAGCAAAGAACCCATAAGGCCCGGTCCCTTTGTAAAAGCAATGGCCGAAAGCTCTTTTTTGGAGATCCCTGCCTGTTTTAAAGCTTCATGGATCACCGGCACAATGTTTTGTTGATGTGCCCGGGAAGCCAGCTCGGGGACCACACCGCCATACTTTTTGTGGATCTCCTGGGTGGCCACAACATTAGATAGGATCTTTCCGTTATACAAGACCGCGGCAGCCGTGTCATCGCAGGAAGATTCGATGCCGAGAATAAATATTTTTTGTGCCGCCATATCTATGATTTAGGCCTGAAAATTGTTAATATTGCTCGCAAAGTTATAACATAAATACCTATCAAAAAATTCTGGGAAATACATGACAAGACAGTCTTTGGGCTGTTGCTACTTCTTATCGTTGTATTGATCCTGTTTTCTATTCCCGCTGTTCAAACTTTTGTTGCCAAAAAGGTCACTTCTTCTTTAAATGAATCCAAAGATGTGGATATTTCTATTGGGCAGGTAGGGATCACTTACAGTGGGAGGTTGGCTCTCGACAATGTGCTTGTAAGGGACCATCACGAAGACACGCTCCTGTTTTCCAAAAAATTACGGACTTCCTTAGTTAATCTTAAAAGCCTTTGGAACAACAATCCAAGATTGGGGAACACGACAGCAGTCAACCTTCAAATGAACATGAAGGTTTACGAAGGTGAAAAATTGGACAATCTGGCTATTTTTCTTAAAAAGCTGGAGACCCAACAAAAAAAACAGGCTTCAAATTTTATCCTGTCTGCCAGGCAGGTGGAAATATTGAATGGCAGGTATACCTATATCAATGAAAACCTGGATAACCCAGATTTGATTATCCTCGATAATCTTAACTTTTATGGTGACGATCTTTTTATCGAAAATTCAGATGTTTTTGTTGATATTCAAAGGATGTCGGGCATGGAAAAAAGAGGGCTGGAAATCACCTTTTTGAGTACCCGGTTTTCATATACTTCCGAAGCTTTGCAGCTGAAAGACCTTGAGCTTCGAACCAATGGTTCTTCTATAAACGCCGACATTGCGATTGATATTCGGGAAGGATTCTCCGGCTTTGAGGACAATGTTCCTGTAAAGACAACCTTCCGGCCGTCTGTAATTGCGACCAATGACTTGCAAACGTTTTATAAAAAGTTTGGAGACGATGAAAAAATAGAATTTTCAGGGGAAATGGAAGGTACTTTGAATGATTTTCTCCTTTCCAATCTCGAAATGCAGGGGCTCGACAGGACCCGTTTAAAAGGTGAATTGCTTTTAAAGAATGTTTTGGGTAAAGAAGGACAGAAATTTTCTTTGGAAGGGAAAGTTGCAGAATTGGCCACCAATTATTACGATTTGATCAATCTTCTTCCGGGTTTATTGAGGGAGAAATTGCCAACGGAACTTCGGGAATTAGGAAATGTAGAACTGCAGGGAGATGTTTTTGTTTCTGAAACATCCCTGGTCACAGATGCCCTGCTATTCACGCAAATGGGTACTGCAGATGTGGATATGACCATGACCAATTTTTCTGAAACAGCCCTCGCAACTTACAAAGGCAACCTTATTGTGAAGAATTTCAACATCGGGAAACTCGTAGATGTGAAACCGCTTGGAACAACCTCTTTCAATATCGTTTTTGACGGAAGAGGTTTTTCTGCGGAAACTTTGAACACCCAGGTTAGGGGCACGATTTCAAAACTTACCTATAACGGGTACACCTATAACAATCTAAAGGTGCGAGGGACCTTAAAAGCCCCGGTTTTCAACGGAAATCTTGTTTCTCTGGATCCCAATCTTCGAATGGAATTCAATGGTCTGGCAGATTTTTCTGCAAAGACAAATGTGTATGATTTTGAAGCTTCTGTAGCCTATGCAGATCTTGCCGCACTAAATTTTGTGGAAAGGGACAGCCTTTCAATCTTTAAAGGCGATGTGATCATGAACATGAGGGGGACGAACCTCAACAATGCCGCGGGGGAGATCCTTTTGCTGAATACTTCTTACAAAAATGAAAACGATTCCTATGTTTTCAATGATCTTGAAATAACTTCCGGTTTTGAGGGTCCGGTGAGGACGATCGAAATTAATTCCCCAGATGTCATAAATGGCACTATTGAAGGAATTTTTGATGTAACCGAAGTTCCTGCCTTGGTCGAAAATGCCGTGGGAAGCCTCTATGCAAATTACCGGCCCAATAAGATAACTACAAATCAATATCTCAATTTCAATTTTGATATTTATAATAAAATCGTAGAACTTTTCTACCCCGAAATCACTCTGGCTCCCAATACATTCGTGCGGGGGAGTGTAGAATCTGATGAATCTGAGTTTCGTCTGGCGTTTCGCTCACCTCAAATAAACGCTTTCAATAACCTGTTTGAACAGGTTAACGTTCAGGTAGATAACTCGAATCCACTTTTCAATACTTTTGTAGAGGTTGACAGTATAGCAACAGATTTCTACAATGTTTCAGATTTTAACCTCATTAACGTAACCCTAAATGATACGTTGTTCATGCGATCTGAATTCCGTGGAGGACCGAAGAGTGACGATATTTTTAACCTCAATATGTACCATACGATCAATGAAGACAACAATTCTGTCGTTGGTCTCCAGAAGTCCGACATCAAGTTCAAAGAAAGTGTGTGGTATCTAAATGAAGAAAGGAATAGGTCCAACAGGATAATTTTTGATAATGGTTTTCAGAATATCAGGGTAGATTCCCTGGTTTTGAGCCATCAAAATGAGGAGATTAGATTAGCCGGGCAAATGAGGGATTCAACCTATAAGAATTTCCAGATGCAATTTGAAAATGTCGATTTGTTCAAGATCACCCCCGAAATTGACAGCCTGGATATGGGTGGCATTGTGAACGGTTCGCTGAATTTGCTGCAACAGGATGGCGCCTATTATCCCAATACCTCCCTAACCGTACGGGATCTTACCATCAACGACCATATGTTGGGAAATTTGAACCTGGATGTGATGGGAAATCGCGATTTGAGTTTTTACAATATCAATACAACCCTTAGAAATAAAGGTATGGAGTCGCTTTCGGCCATTGGGGAAATTGAAGTGCAAGGGGAGGAACCGGTGATCGATCTTGAAGTGTCACTTCAGAATTTCGATCTCGCGGCTTTCAGCCCGCTGGGGAAGGATGTTATTAGTAATATCCGGGGGTTGGTTTCTGGGGACGCCGATGTCACCGGAAGTTATAAAAATCCTGATATCACGGGACGGTTGTTCCTTCAGGATGCCGGTTTGAGCGTGCCTTACCTTAAGGTGGATTACGATTTTGCAGACGGGGCGGTGGTAAACCTGGTAGATCAACAATTCAACTTTGACGAAATTCCCATTATCGATACGAAATATAAAACGACCGGAGTTTTGGATGGCATTATTTCTCACCAGAACTTTAAAAACTGGGTTCTTGGACTAAATCTTTCCACAGATCGGCTTCTGGTGCTGGATACCGAATTTGATGAAGCAGCCCTTTATTACGGAACCGCGTTTATTAGTGGGAGTGCTTCTATTTATGGACCAACTTCGGAGCTTGTGATTGACGTGGTGGGCGCTACCCGTCGGGGAACGGTTTTCAAGATTCCCATAAATGAATCTGAGGCAATAGGCGACAATTCTTTTATTTATTTTTTAAGCCCTGAGGAAAAGGCCGCCCGTTTGGCCGGGGAGGAAATTGAACTGCAGGAAGTAAAAGGACTGGAACTAAATTTTGACCTGGATGTTACCAATGACGCGCTCGTGGAAATAGATATCGACGGAAGTATCCTCCGCGGAAGAGGGGCAGGAACGCTGTTAATTGAGATCAATACCCTTGGAAAATTCAACATGTGGGGTGACTTCATTGCAAATACAGGGGAATATATTTTCAATTACGGGGCGTTGCAGAAGAGGTTCCTGGTGCGGCCCGGCGGAAGTATTAACTGGAGCGGCAACCCGGCCGAGGCCGATTTGAACATTAGCGCAGTTTATGAAGCCCACGCCAATCCCGCTATTATTTTGGAAAATCCCAGCATTAGCCGAAGGATACCCATTGACGTGGTCATTAATTTGGATGGGGAACTTTTACAACCGGATATTTCTTTTGATTTGGAATATCCCAATGTTACCTCGGCAGTACGATCTGAGCTGGAATACAAAATAGAAACCACCGCCAATACCGAAGCACAAGCATTTTCCCTGCTGGCCTTAGGTCAGTTTTATACGCCCGATGTTTTGGGTGGAAATGCCGGATCAGCCATTTTAGGAGGCGTGTTTGAAAGTGCTTCCTCCGGACTTTTTAACCGGTTATTGGGGGATGATAGCGGCGTTTTTGAAGTCGGTCTTAATTATGAACAGGGAACGAGGACACCCGATCAAACCACGGCAGATCGTTTTGGCGTGACCCTTTCTACACAGATAAGTGAACGCGTATTGATCAATGGCCAGGTTGGGGTACCGGTAGGAGGGGTGACTGAAACTGTGATTGTTGGGAACCTCGAAATCGAGTTCTTATTAAATGAAGAAGGGAATTTGCGGGCAAAAATTTTCAACCGGGAAAATAACATCCAGTATATTGGTGAAGAACTTGGTTTCACTCAAGGCGTTGGATTATCTTATCAGGTAGATTTCGATACTTTCCGGGAATTGATCCGGAAGATTGTGAGAAATGAAATCACGAATCCAAGTTCTGAAGTGCCGGCACCAAAAGAAAAAATCAGAAGCCTTGCTCCAGCATATATCCGCTTTCCAGGCGCAGATGAGCCACGATAAAATACCTTCCAAAAATGCCCTTTTTGGAACTTATTTTACAGCAATCATACTAATCTCCACATTCACATACTTTGGAAGGTTGGCTACTTCCACAGTTTCCCGGGCAGGAGCAGTCGCTTCGTCAAAATACTTCGAATAGACCGCATTGATTGCAGCAAAATTTCTCATATCGCTAATGAAAATGGAACTTTTAACAACATCCTCAAAATCCAGTTCGGCTGCCTGTAAAATTGCTTTTAGGTTGCGCATCACTTGTTCCGTCTCCTCTTTGATACTGGAATCTTCAAGTTTTCCACTTACTGGATTGAGCGCTATTTGTCCTGAAATGTACAGGGTATCTCCGCTTAATATCGCCTGATTGTATGCCCCAATTGGTGCGGGTGCATCTTTGGTTTGGATGATCTTTTTCATATCATTGATTTTTTATAGTTGTCTATCCCTTTCTCGCCGCTTATCGTATTTGATGTCGCTCAACAGGGAGGATTTGATCCCGATAAAGAAATTCCATTGTTCATAACGTCCAAAAGGCGTCCAGTTGAAGGTCAATCGCCAGCTTTCCAGATCACGGGCAAACCTTAGTTGTGTAAGGGTAAATCCCTGGTTCACAAAATCATAACCCGAAGAAGTGCCCACAGTCCATTTTGGCGAAAGTTGCACATCCCCCGAGAACATCAGGGAATGGGAGGTGATATCACTTTGTCGTGCCGTATTGCTGTAACTAAGTGTGTAGGCGAGCCTTAAATCCCAGGGAACATCGAAGTTGAACCAGGTATTTTCGGGGCTATTGGGATCTTCCTCGGCCATATCGGCCTCATTTTCATCGTAAAATGTGCCGTCTCTGTCCATTTCTTTCCCAAAAAGATCGTCTGGGCGACCACCATTTCTAAAGGTCTGGTTTTCGAGTCGGTTGACATTTTCTTTTCCTCCTGTAAAATCCCGGCTGGAAAAAGAATAACTAAAACTCATGTTGGCATTGGTGATCCTGAAAAGGCTTCCTCCGTTGTTTATATTTAGCTTA
>JAGXIM010000157.1 GCA_024635665.1 Salinimicrobium sp.
GACGTGAACTTCAATTTTCCGGAAGACCATATGATCTACATTCCCTATGCAAATGATCCACAACACGATGTTTACCAAATTTCCTTTGAAAACCTGTACCAGCACATTCCTTTATCTGAAATTCACAAAGATACAGTCGCTTTTGCGCCCGTTTTAGTGGAACTGCCAAATGGCATTAAAGCCGGTATCACCGAAGCCGATTTGGAAAGTTATCCCGGGATGTTCCTTAAAGCCGGGGACAGGAATTTCTCATTAAAAGGGGATTTTGCAGGTTATCCACTTGCCGAAGTACAGGGCGGACATAACGATTTGCAGTCATTTGTGACCAAACGTGCAGACTTCATCGCAAAAACAGCGGGAACCCGGAAGTTTCCATGGCGGGTGGTGATTATTAGCGAGGAAGACAAAGAACTGCTCAACAACGACATGGTGTACAAACTTGCCGCCTCTTCACGCATCGAAGATGTTTCATGGATAGAACCGGGAAAAGTGGCCTGGGATTGGTGGAACGACTGGAATATTTCAGGGGTAGATTTCCAGGCAGGCATCAATACCAAAACCTACAAATATTACATCGATTTTGCTTCGGAATACAACATTGAAAATATTTTACTGGATGAAGGCTGGGCGCCGCGCGGGGAGATAATGAATACCATTTTGGAAATAAACCTGCCGGAGATCCTTGAACACGCGAGCGAAAAAGGTATTGGGGTTTGGTTATGGTCAGGCTATCTTCCGCTGGCACAAAATATGGACCAGGCGCTGGAATATTATTCAGATATGGGGATCAAAGGCCTGAAAGTGGATTTTATGAACCGCGACGATCAGAAAATGGTGGATTTCTACTACAAATTATCTAAAAAAGCAGCCGACCACAACCTGATGCTGGATTTCCATGGCGCTTACAAACCCACCGGATTACAGCGAACCTATCCAAACGTAGTGAATTTTGAAGGCGTACACGGGCTTGAGAATGCCAAGTGGGCTAATCCCGATTTTCCTTTGTACGACACGCAGATACCGTTCATTAGAATGCTGGCCGGCCCCATGGATTATACGCCGGGAGCCATGAAAAATGCCAATAAAGCCAATTTCAGGGCGGTTCATTCCGCTCCCATGAGTCAGGGGACGCGTGTGCACCAACTGGCACTTTACGTGCTGTATGAATCCCCGTTCAATATGTTGGCCGATAATCCCACCAACTATATGGAGGAGCCCGAAAGCACCCGCTTTATAGCTTCCATTCCCACCGCTTTTGATGAAACTGTAGCTCTGGAAGGAGCTGTTGGGGAATATGCCGCCATTGCGAGGAGAAAAGGAAATACCTGGTACATAGGAGCGATTACAAACTGGACCGACCGGGAAATAGAGCTGGATCTGTCATTTTTACCGCCCGGAAATTTTGAAGCCATCATTTTTAAGGACGGGATCAATGCTCATCGCGAGGGAACAGATTATGAACGTGAAGTCATGCAAGTTTCCCAAAACGACCAATTAAAAGTGCAAATGGCACCCGGCGGCGGCTTGGCAGCAAAAATTTACCCCGTGAAATAATTTGCGGAAAACTCTTCCGGAAAAATTATTCGGAACCCCGATTTTTCACTGTTAAAAAAGCCTTTTTAGCACCTATTATTTCTCGTGGGATATTTTTCAGCTGAAAAATTTTCTTAACCACCCCAAAATTGCCCTGAAAGCAATATTTTTCAGTCAAAAAGGCCATTTTTGGGCATGTTTTCCGGGATAAAGCCTAAATTTATGGGTGAATTTACTTTTAAACTGCTACCATGAAAAAATTTATGTTATTAACAGCTGTAGTTCCCGTTCTTTTTGCATTTAGTTATTTTCATTCTTCAGAAGATGAGGAGGCAGGCAGCAAGCCTTCCAAAATAGTTCCCGATTTTGGCATTTTTGAGAACCATGCAGATATAGGTCTTCCATCCATAAAGGGCGACGTGGAATACAATGCCGAAACGCAGGAGTATATCCTGTCGGGTTCGGGTGAAAACGTTTGGGACAAGACTGACCAGTTCCATTTTTTGTACGAATCCATCCAGGGCGATTTTATTCTTCGGGCAAACCTCGAATTCATTGGGGAAGGCGTAGATCCCCACCGCAAAATAGGATGGATCGTGCGCAATAACCTCAGCGGAAATTCTGCCCATGTGAACGCGACCGTACATGGCGACGGGCTGACTTCGTTACAGTACAGGCCAACAACAGCCGCCGAAACACAAGAAGTAAAGTCTACCAATGTTGCTCCAGATGTGGTACAACTGGAACGCAGGGGCGACACCTATCTCATGTCCACCGCAAAATTTGGTGAACCTTTTACCACTGTGAAAGTGCAGGATATCGATCTCCGAAATGAGGTTTTTGTAGGTCTTTATATAAGTTCCCATAATCCCGAAGTCACCGAGAAAGCCATTTTCAGCAATGTGAGGATCATCAAACCAGCCGCAACAGATTTCGTGCCCTATGAAGATTACCTGGGAAGCAACATGGAAATTATGGATGTGGAAACGGGACATAGAAAAGTCCTCTTCAATTCGGCACATTCTTTACAGGCTCCCAACTGGGTCAACAACGATAGGGATTTGGTGTACAATTCCAATGGTTTCCTCTACCGGTTCCGGTTTGACACCGCCGAAGTGAGCCAGATTGAAAGTGGTTTTGCCACAAACAACAACAATGACCATGTTTTTTCTTTCGATGAAACTTTGCTCGGCATAAGCCATCACAATGCCGGTGATGGCGGGGCTTCTTCTTTGTACCTCATGGATCCCGAAGGCGATTCGCTTCCGAGAAAAATTACAAAAGACGGGGTAGGCGCATCTTATTTGCACGGAATTTCACCCGATAACAAAACCCTCATTTTCACAGGCGACCGCAATGGAAAACTCGATATCTACAGTATTGACGTAGACACAAGAGAAGAAACCCAGCTCACCGATACCAAAGGTTTGGACGACGGCTCGGAATATTCCCCCGACGGAAAATATATTTATTTCAATTCCAACCGTGCCGGAAAAATGCATTTATGGCGAATGAAAGCCGATGGCAGCGAACCCGAACAACTCACTTTTGGTTCCAACTACAACGACTGGTTCCCCCATATTTCACCCGATGGGAAAAAGATACTTTTCATTTCCTTTCCACCAGATATAGATTCTGGTGATCATCCCTTTTATAAACATTGTGTGCTAAGGGTGATGCCTGCTGAAGGTGGTGAACCTACAATTGTAGGATACATCTACGGCGGCCAGGGGAGCATCAATGTGCCTAGCTGGTCCAGCGACAGCAAAAAAGTAGCTTTTGTAACCAACAGTGGTTGCTATTAGATCTCGTATTTCAGCTGAAGTAAAGATAACTTTGGTCTGACCGAACATCATTTGCTCTTATTTGTTGTTGCTACTGAGTCAAATGCAACTACGCTACTTCAGCAAAAAGCCCAAAACTATTAAAAGTTCTGGGCTTTAATATTGTGGAGCCTACCTGTTGTGGGCAAAGAAAAATTAATTCAAGCTCACCTTGGTCGGCGGTATTTCGCTGCTTCCATTTTTCAGATAGGTGTTGAACCAGCGCATCATCCGAAGGCTGAAATCATATCTCGCAGTGGACTTTCTGTTGCCATGGCCTTCGCCGGGATATAGCACCAATCTCACAGGATTGTCTGTCCTTGTCTTGATATGCCGGTACAATTCGTATGACTGTCCTGGATCCACTCGCGTATCTTCCTTACCGTGCAGGATGAGAAGTGGGGTTTTAGATTGATCGGCATAATAGATTGGACTTCGCTCCAGGAAGAACTGGTAGTCATCCCAAATTCTTTTACGACTGTGTACCAGGAACATTTCTTCCGGGATATCACTAGTGCCCCATTTGGAGATGTTATTGCTAATCCCAACTGACATTACGCCGGCAGCAAACCTATCGGTGTGACGGGTGGCCATCCAGGCGGTGGCATACCCTCCATAAGAACCTCCGGTAACGCCTACTTTGTCCTTATCAATACCATTGTTTTGAATCAAAAAATCGATTCCATCAATAATATCGTCAAATTCTTTTCCTGCGGGATCTCCCTGACTGGTTTTGGCAAATTCAACACCTCTTCCGGTACTTCCGCGGTAATTGGGATAAAACACGGCAAATCCGTCACCAGCACCCATTTGTCCCGGCATGCTGTAAGCAGTCAACCAGCCATTGCCGTAGTGCGCCTCAGGCCCGCCGTGAACAACAGTGATCAAAGGCGTATTGCCAGATTTGTTTACCGGATGGATCAATATTCCCTGGATTTCCAACCCATCTGAAGCCTTATAGGTAACCACTTCCTGTTTCCCTAATTTCTCATTTTGTAGCCAGGGATTGGAAGTTGTAATGCGGTTAGCCGAAGAAGCTTTGGGTTCCAGGATAAAAAGTTCATTTGGATGTTGTGCGGTATTCCCAACAAAGGCTATTCTATTATTATCGGACATGGAGAAGCCGGTAATATTTAAATTGTCGTTCTGGTAAAATTTGTTCATTTTGCCATTCAGTCCTAAAGTTCCAAGGCTACTATAAACTCCTTCGCTGGCTAAAAAGGTTAGGGTGTTGTTATCCCTCCATGAAATTCCGTCAAACTTGCCTTTAAAATCCTCCTGAAGGATTTGCGGGCTTCCACCGGTGACATTAGCTATGAAAATACGACCATCTATGGGATCATGTTGATCCTGGCCGGCTATAAATGCAATCTGCCTTCCATCGGGGCTCCATTTGAATTCCCCCAATTTGGCTCTATGGTCTACCTGGGCAGTAACATTTGAAGTACTGGCATCGATAATATAAATCTTTTGTCCGGTATAGAAATCATCTACCAACGAAGAAGGAGCGGCACTTACAGCGAGTTTCCCGCCATCGGGGTTCCATTGCACAGCAGTTGCATGTCCTTCCACATTCAATTCCCTGGTAGAAGGATTGTTCATATCTACAATAAATACCATTGACTTGCGAAGATCGTTTTCATAAACTTCAGGCTGGTAGGGAAGATTAGAGTCCTCTTTTTCTTCAGACTTGTGAGAAACGAAAGCCAATTTTGTCCCGTTGGGGTGCCAGTCATAAGAACTTATTGAATTATCGAACTCATAAAGTTTTTGGGCTTCACCCCCGCCCAGGGAAATCTCGTACAATGCTGTTGACTTATCGTTTTCTTTTCGAGCCGTAAAGGTTATACTGTTGTGCCCGGGCCTAAAACTTATATTATTGGTACTATAATCGGTAATATAAGGACTGGTTGTTTTGGTTGACCTGTCATAAACATACAGATATACCTTTGCGGTGGCGTTTTTCTCCCCGGGATCCATTGGAACAAGGTGCTGATAAGCAACTTTGTCCCCGTTTTTCGAGATTACTGCATTTGTGATGTATTCTATTTTTGCGACATCCTGTGGGGTAAGCACATTTTCCTGTGCGAACAAGGTATGCGCAATGAAAAACATAAAAAGCATGATGGTTTTTTTCATGACTGTTAAGGGTTTAAATTTGATCAATAAATTTGCAGATTAAGATAAGGCAAAATTTCCATTCTACCCAAAAAGCCGTTTTCGCAGATGCCTTTATTTTTACCCATTTCTCAGCCTTTTGAGATACGAAATGGACCGGCTTTTAGATTGCTGAAAAACGAACCGAAATCTATTACAAGTGATAAAAATCTTCAGTTGAACAAATTTGGAATATTTTGAGAAGAAACAACCTGATATCAAAGAGAGGATTTCAGAAAAAGTTGTAGAGTATAACTGCTTTAGTAGCCGTTTACCACCCACTAACGCAAAGGTCTTAGATGAACAAGAATGCGTAACTTCCTGAAAGAAAAAATATTATCCAAAAATGCCATTTTTGACAGGTAATATTTGTCATTCCCCTTCATTTTGATCTTTCTCAATTTCCATCTGTTCACTCACTGCTTCGCGATGTTCCTGATCGCCGCTGTGACCCTCTTTTCTTTTCTCCAGGGATCTTAAAAGTTTGATGCGGCCATAAAGGATAAGGATATCATCTTCTCTTACCGTTGTGCTTCCCACCGGTGCCCCTATGTAATTTCCATTATGACGTTTTATCCCCAACACGATCACACCTTCTGATCCCAAATCAAGGAACTCCAGGTTTTTATCCACCAGCCAGTCTTCTTTTTCCACTTTTAGTTCAGAGACCCGGTAATTTTCAGAAATATGGAGCAAACTGTAATAATCCTTGACATCCAAGTCCGTATAGCGCTTTAAGGCTTTATTATTAAGAAATCGGGGAACTGTCGCCATGGAACAGAAATGCCTTTTCAAAAATTCCAAAAAAAAAGCTGCCCGAAATGAATTCCCGGGCAGCCTCAAATTTCTGAACAAAAAAATACTTAATCTCCTACTTCTTCTTTTATGGCCCCGACAGTTTCTTTGTTATCCACTCCAAGGCCTTCCTGTTGATGTACCA
>JAGXIM010000042.1 GCA_024635665.1 Salinimicrobium sp.
ATTAGTACATTTATATCTGCAAGGTCATCAAAATATGGGAAAGCAGTGTTGTCGTAATACCTCCTTGGCAGTCCTGCCATCCCCACAAAGTGCATAGGGAAAAAGACCCCGTAGGCACCAATAATCGTGATCCAGAAGTGGATGTATCCCAGGTTCTTGTTCATCATTCGTCCAAACATTTTTGGGAACCAATGGTAAATACCTGCAAACATTCCGTAGAGTGCAGAAATCCCCATCACCAGGTGAAAGTGGGCAACCACAAAATACGTATCGTGCACGTTGATATCAAGTGTACTGTCACCAAGGACGAGTCCGGTTAGACCTCCTGTAATAAAAGTGGATACAAATCCTATTGAAAACAACATGGAAGGGTTCATTTGAAGATTCCCTTTCCAGAGGGTAGTGATCCAGTTAAAAGCCTTTACTGCCGATGGAATGGCAATCAAGAGTGTGGTGAAGGTGAAAACCGATCCCAGGAACGGGTTCATTCCCGATACAAACATGTGGTGTCCCCAAACAATTGTAGAAAGGAATGCAATTCCAAGAATAGAGGCGATCATCGCACGGTATCCAAAAATGGGTTTTCTGGAGTTGGTTGCCAGGATTTCTGAAGCAATTCCCATGGCAGGAAGTATGACGATGTAAACTTCGGGGTGACCTAAAAACCAGAACAAGTGTTCAAACAAAATTGGCGAACCTCCCTGATAGTGTAGCACCTCCCCCTTCAGGTAAATATCACTCAAAAAGAAAGAAGTCCCAAAACTCCTATCCATGATCAACATCAAAGCTGCCGATAAAAGCACAGGAAAAGAAACCACCCCAATTATCGCCGTTACAAATAAAGCCCAAATCGTCAAGGGCAAACGGGTCATGGACAATCCTTTTGTCCTTAGGTTTATAACCGTAACAATATAATTAAGGGATCCCAAAAGAGAGGACGCGATAAAAATCGCCATGGAAACCAACCATAAAGTCATTCCCAATCCCGAGCCCCCAATGGCTGCAGGCAATGCAGAAAGGGGTGGATAAATAGTCCAACCAGCTGAAGCCGGTCCCGCTTCCACGAACAAAGAACCCAGCATAATCACACAGGAAACAAAGAACAACCAGTAAGAAAGCATGTTCATAAAGCCGGAGGCCATATCACGTGCCCCTATTTGAAGGGGAATCAATAAATTACTAAAAGTACCACTCAATCCCTGCGTAAGAACAAAGAAGACCATGATGGTCCCGTGAATCGTGACGATCGCCAGGTAAATCTCAGGGCTCATAACCCCTCCTGGTGCCCATTTGCCAAGGAATATCTCAAATATTTTAAAAGATTCGGCAGGCCAGGCTAATTGCATACGGAAGAATACAGACATTGCGATCCCTATTATTCCCATGAAAAGCGCCGTAAAAAGGTATTGCTTTGCAATTACCTTATGATCCATGCTGAATATATATTTCGTAAAGAAATTACCCTCATGGTGGTGGTCATCATGACCGTGATCATTAACCGTTACGTGTCCTACTGCTGACATACTTTCTTAATCTTATCTTTTAATTATTCTACCTGTGCTACTTCGGCTCCAGGTACTTTATCCTCTGTGGATGCCGCTCCTTCCATAGGTTCAATGGTGTTGATGAATTCCTCCTGTTCTGCCATCCAGGCGTCAAATTCTTCCTGGGTTTCCACAACAACTTTCATTTGCATATTATAATGCGCCACACCACAAATTTTGTTACAGAGTAGGTAGTATTCAAATTGTTCGTAATCTTGCAAAGACTCCTCCCCGGTAGCTACCAACTCCTCATTTTTCTCCCTTCTAATGTCCTGGATCCTCGCGATTTTGTCACGCATATATTCTGTTTCCCTTATTTCATCTGAAGTTACAGTAGGGGTAAACGCGAATTGCGTGACCATTCCAGGAACCACGTTCATCTGTGCCCTGAAGTGTGGGAAATAAGCTGAATGCAATACATCTTGTGACCGCATTTTGAACAAAACAGGTCGATCCACCGGAAGATGAAGTTCACTGGCCAAAACATCATCGTGGGAATAGGAATCACTAATATCCACACCCATCATGTTGGAGGCCTCGATAAAACGGACATTAGCTTTTCCAAGCACGTTGTCCTTTCCAGCATATCTCGCCTGCCAGCTGAACTGTTTGGCGTAAAGTTCAATAACAATAGGATTATCTTCCTCATCGATATCCATGATATCAGACCAGGTGAAAAGTCCGTAAATGATGAGGCCAGCCAACACAATAACCGGGATGATGGTCCAAACAAATTCAAGTTTGTCATTATCGGCAAAAAACAAAGCCTTTTTGCCCTTTTCACCTTTGTATTTAAATGCGAAATAATGTAATAGCCCCTGGGTGATCACCTGTACAAACATAATAACCGCCATAGTGATCAACAGTAGGTTGTCCCATTCGGCACCATGTTCAGAAGAGGCTGCAGGCAAGGCTCTATCCCCAAAACTCCAAAAGTTATAAAGCATAAAAATATAGAAGGCTATCCCAAAGGCGAGCATGAGGTTTCCCTGCATCCTATTGTCCTTGTCACTCGCGATTTGTGTGGAATCAATGCTTTCTGTATTCCGTGATAACTGGAATATTTTAGTAAGCTGCCAAACAGTTATCGCGAAAAGCGCTACTATTATAATGATTAAAAATACCGTCATTTTACAATTTCTTCTTTAAACAATCTTTTAATAGTGATAATGCTCACTTTCCTTCCTGAACGGATTCCTTTTTACCAACAGTGGCACCTTGGTAAGCGAACTGAAAACCACAAAAATAAACAATCCGCTAAAGAATGCCAGCGCACTTATTTCTGAAATTCCAATAAACCAGGATTCCCCTACAGTTGCCGGCATCACCATCACATAAACATCCAAATAGTGGCCAATTAGGATGATAATCCCAGTCATTACAACGACCCAATTCACACGTTTGAAGTCTGAATTCATCAACAATAAAAGCGGAAAGATAAAATTTAATGCCACCATTCCGAAGAAAAGAAGATTATAATCTTCAATTCGTGATACAAAATAAGTTACCTCTTCAGGAATGTTTGAATACCAAATCAACATAAATTGGGAGAACCACAAGTAGGCCCAGAAAATACTGATCCCGAACATGAATTTCGCGAGGTCATGTATATGGCTGTTGTTTACGAATGGCAGGTAATCCCTGGATTTAAGGTAAATCGTAACCAAAGCAATTACGGTGATCCCGGAAACAAACATGCTGGAGAAAACATACCACCCAAAAAGTGTACTAAACCAGTGCGGATCCAGGCTCATTATCCAGTCCCATGACATCATGGATTCTGTAACAATGAAAAAAACTAAAAAGCCAGCTGCAAGTTTGAAGTTCTTTTTGAACCAGCGATTATCTGTAGCCTCATCCTGCCGCAATGAATTCCTTCTCATCAAATATCTGAACAGGTTCCAACCGGCAATATAGATGGCCGCCCGAATCAAAAAGAATGGCACGTTGAGGTATGACAGTTTGTTCTGGATAATTTCATCGTGTGCAACCACTTCGGGATCCATCCATACAAACAAGTGGTTAAGGTGAAAACCTGAAAGCGCTAAAAGGATAAACATAATGATGCTCCCCGGAAGCAAGTAAGCGGTAACCCCTTCCATGACCCTGAAAAGAACTGGCGACCATCCCGCCTGCGCGGCATATTGTACGGCATAAAAAGCCATTGCCCCAAGTGCAATCATAAAGAAAAAGAATGCAGCGACATAGAGAGCTGCCCAGGGTTTGTTCTGTAACTGATGGAGAACGTGCTCCAGGTGTACCAACTCAGCATCTTCAGCCATTATATGGTCTCTTTCATCGGTACGTTGAGTATCTAGTTCGTGTTCTGAAGGCACGTAGTCAAAACCTGTTTCATCATCCTCCAACTGGCCTGTAACAGGGGTTTCCATCACCTGCCCGTGATCATCGTGCACCAACATTTCCTTCACGTCGTCCAAGGTGGAAGGGGCAGCAATAAAGCCATAGACCAAGCCTAGAAACCCTACTACCATGAGGATGATAGAAAATAATTTTAATTTACTGGATAGCGTGTACATATTGATTATATCTAGATGCTGTTACTCTTCGGTTTGATTAAGTTGTCCTTCACTGGCTGATGTCTCGGCCGGCTCGATCGTTTTGTCGGCATTCACGGCGGGAATAAGATCTTCCCCCTCTTCAAATGGTATTTCCGGACCTCCTTCAAGTTCATTTTTTAAATTCATGACATACATGTCAATCAACCAACGTTCTTTAATAGAGGTTTGGGAAGCATAAGATCCCATGGCGTTGAGCCCATAGTACATAACATGGTACACGCTGCCTTCGGTAATTGCCCTTCCTACATCATCAAATCTTGGGATACCCAATATTTTTTCACGCTGGACCAGGATACCTTTACCATCGCCTTGATCCCCATGGCAAACTGCACAATAAATTGTAAACAGCGCTTTACCTTCAGCCAAATTATCTTCGGTGTATGGCAGCGGATTTTCCAAATTGGCTTTTGCCGTCGCATAACCTTCTGGGGAATTTTCATATTCATATGGTTTCCACCCCCTAGAGATAGTACCCTCGGCAGGTAATTTTGCCTCTTGTTGGTTCACAAATATGTCATAGGATCCATAAGGCTCATAACTTACAGTTTCGTACATGTTTGGCATGTACTGGTAGTTAGGTTTGGAATTTTCCACACAAGAAACAGCACTTGCGGCTAAAAGAAAAAATATGGATTTTCTAAATAAACTTTTCATTGGGTTTATTTGTTATCTATTAATTTAATTTCAGAAGCACCCGTCTTAAACAAAAAATCTGTGAGTTCTTCTGTGCTGTGGTTTGCTACATCTACCTCCATAAGAAAGCGGTCATCTGTCGTCCTCACATCAGGATTTTCAGCTTTTTTAAAAGGCCATAATTTGCTTCTCATAAAGAAGGTGAAAACCATAAGGTGGGCGGCAAAGAACACAGTAAGTTCAAACATAATGGGTACAAAAGCAGGCATATTTTGAATAAAGCTAAAACTAGGCTTTCCACCAATATCCATCGGCCAATCCTCGATCATGAGATAATTCATCATTACTATTGAAAACAAAAGGCCAATAATACCATAGATAAAAGAAGTGATCGCCAGCCTGGTTGGTGCCAGCCCCATTGCCTTGTCAAGCCCATGCACCGGGAAAGGAGTGTAGATTTCACCAATCCTGTAACGGGCTTCCCTCACTTGTTTTACAGCCTGTAAAAGCAAGTCATCATCTGTATAAATAGCTTGTATAACTTTAGATGCCATTATTACTTGTTTTTAAGTTGGTTTGCCTGTTGGTTCCAGTCCCCACGTTTATCTGCCACTGGGAAGTTATTAATCACCCGATCAAGCAAAATATAATCTTGTTCGGCCAGGTTGGCCACCTGCGCATATGTATAAATTCCTACCTGGTGTAGGTTTTGTTCCATAAGAGGGCCTACGCCGTCAAGTTTTTGAAGGTCATCTGCCGATTGAGTTGCAGGATCAAATACCCCAATCCTGTGTAACATTTCGTCGATCCTGTCCTTATCAATTTCAGAATCTGTTAAACCTTCAGTATGAGTAGTAGGTTCGTGTTCTCTTTTCTGTTCGTATTCATCTCTCTGGATCCAGCCACCTTCGACATTAGCCACAGGTTCTCTTACGATAGTATTAGTGTGGTCTGCATGATCGCCATGTTCTGCCCGCAGTTTCTTGTAACGGTCTCCCGAAGCTTTTAAAATAGTCTTAACCTCTGCCTGTGCAATTACCGGAAATGTTCTCGCGTAAAGCAGGAACAATACAAAGAAGAATCCAATGGTTCCAATAAAAATCCCAATATCCACAAAAGTCGGTGAAAACATGGTCCAGGAAGACGGCAGGTAATCCCTGTGCAGCGAAGTCACAATAATTACGAAACGTTCAAACCACATCCCAATATTCACAACAATTGATATGAAGAACGAGAACATAATACTGGTCCTCAATTTTTTGAACCACATGAACTGAGGCGAGAAAACATTACAAATCATCATACTCCAATAGGCCCACCAGTAAGGTCCTGTCGCCCTGTTAAGGAACGCATACTGCTCGTATTCAACTCCCGAGTACCAGGCCATGAACAATTCAGTAATATATGCAACCCCTACAATAGAACCGGTGATCATGATCACGATGTTCATCAATTCAATGTGCTGAATAGTAATATAATCTTCAAGGTTAGAAACCTTTCTCATTATAATAAGAAGGGTGTTCACCATCGCAAATCCAGAAAAGATCGCCCCTGCCACAAAGTAAGGCGGGAAAATCGTTGTATGCCATCCCGGAATTACGGAAGTTGCGAAGTCAAACGATACAATGGTATGCACCGAAAGTACCAGCGGAGTCGCTAAACCTGCCAGCACAAGCGAAACTTCTTCAAACCGCTGCCAGTCTTTTGCACGACCGCTCCAGCCAAAACTTAGAATGCCGTATATATGTTTCTGAAAAGGTTTTACTGCCCTGTCCCGTATCATGGCAAAATCGGGAAGCAGACCTGTCCACCAAAAAACCAGCGAAACCGATAAATAGGTGGAAATCGCGAACACGTCCCAAAGCAACGGAGAGTTAAAGTTGACCCAGAGGGAACCGAACTGGTTTGGAATAGGAAGCACCCAATATGCCAGCCATGGACGCCCCATGTGAATGATGGGAAACAATCCAGCCTGAACTACAGAGAAAATAGTCATCGCCTCTGCAGACCTGTTGATCGCCATTCTCCACTTCTGACGGAAAAGGAGCAATACTGCCGAAATAAGCGTTCCCGCATGCCCAATACCTACCCACCAAACAAAGTTGGTAATATCCCAGGCCCATCCAACGGTCCTGTTCAAACCCCAGACACCAATACCCGTGGAAACAGTGTAAATAATACAACCTAATCCCCATAGAAAAGCTATAAGCGCAATAGAGAAAACTATCCACCATGATTTATTGGCCCGGCCTTCAACCGGCGCAGCCACATCACGAGTCACATCGTGATAGGTCTTGTTGCCAAGTACTAAGGGTTTTCGTATAGGTGCTTCGTAATGAGACATATTCTTTTTATAATTAATTCAGTATTAAATTATTAAGCTTCTGATGTGTTTCTCACTTTCGTTTGATATACCACGTTTGGCTTAGTACCAACATATTCCAGAAGGTGGTAACTTCGTTCACCTTCAACCAGTTCATTGATAAGACTGGTGTCATCGTTCACGTCCCCAAAGATGATTGCACCTTTGTCACAGGCAAGGGAACAGGCAGTTTGAAATTCGCCATCTTGAACCACTCTACCTTCCCTCTTCGCATCGAGAATTGTCTTTTGGGTTTTTTGGATACAGAAAGAACATTTTTCCATTACCCCACGAGAGCGAACAGTAACATCTGGGTTCAATACCATTCGTCCCAGGTCATTATTCATGTGGTAATCAAACTCGTCGTTCTTGTTGTATAGGAACCAGTTGAACCTTCTCACTTTGTAAGGACAGTTATTCGCACAATAACGGGTACCCACACACCTGTTGTAGATCATCTGGTTTTGTCCCTGGCGGCCGTGCATGGTAGCAGCCACAGGACATACTGTCTCACATGGGGCATGGTTACAATGCTGGCACATCACGGGCTGGAAAACTGTCTGGGGATTATCTGATGCTACTTCCATTTCTGAAAGTCCAGAAAGGGATTCCCCTAATCCAGAAATGCCTTCTTTTTTCTGAACGTCCCCTTCAAAGGATTCTTCAGAAGAATAATAACGGTCAATACGTAACCAATGCATGTCCCGATATTTTCGTACCTCTTCTTTTCCAACAACAGGCACATTATTTTCGGCATTACATGCAATGACGCAAGCACCACAACCTGTACATGCATTAAGATCTATAGACATGTTGAAATGGTGGCCGGTTGAGCGGTCAAAGCCATCCCAAAGATCCACATCGGGTGATGTGACAGGAGTTTCAACGTGGTTAAGCGAAACCTCAGGAATTTTGTTCCACACCTCGGGTCCGCGGGTATTGAAGATCTCGAGCGTGGTTTCTTTAACAATATCATCCCTTCCCATCAAGGTAGTGTGCAATTGAAGGCATGCAAATTCATGTTCCCCTGCTACCTTCTCCAAAGTTACCGGTTGATGGGATTTAAAATCTCTGTAAAGCGGATAAGCGTTTACCCCTACCTGCATATCTTTTTGAATTCCTTCTTTTTTTCCGTAGCCCAGGGCCAGTGAAACCACGCCCCGAGCCTGTCCCGGTTGCACAAAAACCGGTACTTTTTCCAAAACGGTGTCACCTACTTTCAAGTTGACATACCGGCCATTTAAGGCACCGTTTGATACGTGCCAATTCTCCAGGCCTAACGCCTCGGCATCAAACTTGGAAATCTTAACGTAATTGTCCCAGGAAGCCCTTGTAATGGGATCGGGAAGCTCGCACAACCATGGGTTGTTTGCCTGATTCCCAGACCCCATAGAAACAGAGGTGTACAACTCCAGCTCAAGGCCTTGCGTGGCAGCGCCAGCCAGGTTCCTTGCAGCCGTGCTGTCGTCGTTCACAACGACGTTTGTTGGACCTGCAGTAACCGTGGAAGAGATGCCTTCAGGTTCTGAAGCTTCAAAAGCCCCATCATGAAGTGCATCGATCCAGGAAGTGGTGCCAAGGGCATCTTTCCAAGTCTCTTTAATATATTCGTAATAAGTATTATCGTTATCTGTCCACCTTAGAAGCGTATCCTGAAATTGGCTTGTATCAAACAAAGGCCTGATCGTAGGTTGCATCAAAGTATAATTCTTCCTGGTAAACTGGACATCTCCCCAGCTTTCAAGATAATGTGGCGTGGCCGCAACAAAATCACAAAGCAGGGCCGTCTCATCTTTTTTCATCGAAAAGGCCACCTTCAGGTCCACTTTTGCAAGCCCCCCTACAAATTCCTCCGAAAACGGAAGACTGTACACAGGGTTCACCCCTGCAACAATGATTGCCCCTACCTGTCCGGCATTCATGTCAGCAACCAGCTGCCTTACCTCAGTTGCGTTCCCCTGCCGTAGCATTCTTGGATTAGAAGTATCCATAACTTCACTTCCCAGGGTCTCATTGATCGCCAGAACGAGTGATTGCGCATCTGTCTCAGGGATTCCTGTCAACACCACCGCGTTGCTACCAGCTTTGCGAAGTTGTGCCGCTGCTTTTGCAACAGCATCATCTAGTCGGGCTGGCAAGTCGCTAGCCGAAGAACCACCAACTATATAGTTATAAAGTGCTGCCAGCACTTGTTTTTGTTCAGTTATGGTTACAGGCACACGTTTATCGGCATTGGCACCTGTTATAGAAAAATTGGATTCGAACTGTATATGTCGCGACATTTTCCCTTCAACCGGAATACGTCCCAAAGCATATGCAGCATCATAACCTCCGCCTGCCCAATCGCCTAAGAAATCGGCTCCAACAGAAACAATTGTTTCTGCTATCGAAAAGTCATAGTTGGGCAATGCCCTTGTCCCGTATCTTGCCTGGAAGGCATCTAATGCGGCATCTTCAGAAACAGTGTCATATACCACATGCCTTACATTCCCATATTTTTGAGAGAAGTCATTGATCAACCTGGAAGTGGAAGGACTGGCAAATGTTTGAGTGAGCAAAACTATATCTCCTGAAACATTGTTTAACCTTTCTGTCACCTCCCTATCAAACTGTCCCCAGGAAACTACCTCCCCATTGGCGGTTGGCCGCTGTAGCCTTTTGTTGTCATACAATGACAGAACAGAAGCCTGTACCCGGGCATTTGCTCCCGTAGTTGCCATTCCATTGCGCTCAATCTTTATTGGCCTGCCTTCGCGGGTTCTAACAAGTACGCCCGAAAAATCAAAACCATCTGCCATGGTAGTCGCATAGTAGTTTGCGACGCCAGGAACAATGCGTTCTGGTTGTACCACGTAAGGAATGGATTTCATCACAGGACCTTCGCAAGCTGCCAAAGATGCAGCTGCCGTACTAAAGCCAACATACTTCAGGAAATCCCTCCTGGAAGTAGTCGAACTTTCAAGACTTTCTTTATCACCCAGGAATTCGTCTGTAGGTATTTCTTCAGAAAATTCATTATTGCGGTGCGTCTCAACAATAGAACTTGACTCTTTTAGCTCCTCAAGATTTTGCCAATATTTCTTGTTTGATGACATATATTTACTTTCTTTCTATTTAATTAATAGTGGCATTTACCACATTCAATTCCGCCCATTTGGGCAACAGTTAACTCTTCTACACCATATTTTTTGGAAAGCTCCTCATGGACTTTTTCGTAATATTCATTTCCAGCGGTGCGCACATTTGTTTCACGATGACAATTAATACACCATCCCATGGTAAGCGGCGCATTCTGGTACATGATCTCCATTTCCTGAACCGGTCCATGGCAGGTTTGGCAGGCAATCCCGCCCACTTCCACGTGCTGGGAGTGGTTAAAGTAGGCAAAATCGGGGAGGTTGTGTATCCTCACCCACTTTACCGGCTCGGTTTCGCCGGTGTACGCCTGCTGGGTAACATCCCAGCCTACAGCATCGTATAATTTGGCAATCTCACCATCGTAAAATTCTTTGGTATACTCCTCGGTAGCCGTTGCATCGGCCACTTCACTAACAGATTTGTGACAGTTCATACAAACGTTAAGGGAAGGGATCCCAGATGTCTTGGATACTCGGGCAGAACTATGACAAAATTTACATTCTATCTGGTTATCGCCGGCGTGTATTTTATGTGAAAAATGGATGGGTTGGATTGGCTGATAGCCCTGGTCCACCCCAACTTGCATTAGATAGCCGTAAAAATAATAAGTCCCAACCAACACTAAAATGACTGAGGTTACAATTACAAGAAACTGATTTTCCACAAAAGATTTCCAAATGGGTTTACCCCTTTTTTCCTTTACTGGAAGTTCCACCCCGCTTGCAGTTGCGAACCTTCTCAAAGTTTTGTTCACCAGGTACAGGATCACCAACAACATCAACAGGACAAAAGCAAGGATCCCAAGGACAATATCCGTGGAGACACCTCCACCGCCACCGGTGCCGGCTACGGCATCGGTTCCAGGCTGTAGTGCTGGCGGAACCTCTTTCGGCTGGCTCACATAGGCAAGAATGTTGTCAATATCGGCGTCAGATAACTGCGTAAAAGGCGGCATTGCCACCTGATTGTACTCTTCATAGAGCGCAACACCCTGTTCATCTCCGGCTGCGATCATAGCCCCACTATTTCGTATCCAGGAATGCAACCATTCTTTATCCCTGCGGTCGGTAACGCCCCTTAAAGGAGGCCCAATTGACATCCCATCCAGTTTGTGACAGGCAGCACACAAGGTGTTGAAAATCTCTTTTCCGGCAGCCGCATCAGCTCCAGATGGTTCTGCTTCGACATTAGATTCTTCGGCACCCTGAACAGTTTCCTGTCTTACCGGTTCATCTTCGGAAAGAGGGGAATCCTGAGCAAAAATAAAGGCTTGAAAGGATAGAAAGAACGATACGCTTAACAATAAAATCCGAGCGACAGAATGGCGGTTTTTCACCTTTTTCATATTATAAGTTGAATTAACGTCTTTTTTGGTACGGTTTTTCCTGCTAAAAAATGATGATAAATATCAGTTTTCGGTAGCTGAAAATTTACCGACAAAAGTAATACTTAAGTTCGATTATACAGGATACACATTTAATTTATACTAGTTCTAAATAACCCGGAAGCGTGGTTCTAAGCGATTAAGTTATACTTTTGTGTATCAAAAAACTATTAAAAGATGTTGAGAAAAAGCAAGTTGATTATGTCTGCCGCCTTCCTTTTTGGAATTACGGCCGTAAGTACAGCACAGGAAGGTCGCGTGACCATCAAGCAGGATCCAATAATCCCGCAGCTTTTGGAAAAGAAGATCGAGATGGTCCAGGATGGGATTATAGGTGACCGGTACAGGATTCAGTTATTCTCTGGGGACAACAACCAGGCGAGCAAGGTAATCACAGAATACCGCGCAGAATATCCAAAATGGTCCTCCACCATTGTTTTTGATACCCCAAATTATAAAGTATGGGTGGGCAACTTCAGGAACAGCCTGGAAGCCGACCGGGCACTGCTGGAGATCAAAAAAAAGTATCCTGCCGCCTTTAGGTTCCGTCCGGAAAAAAGATAAACAGAAATGCCCTTTTTGGATAACATATTCAGTCGGTCTCTAAATCAGGGAATCACTGTTTGAAGATCCTTTAAATATTTTCACCGGGAAGTTTCTTCCTGAAATGCCATTTTTGGAAAGTATGTTGAGCCAAATTCGAAGAGAGTTCTTTTCTAAGAGCTTTCAGTTCTAAGAGGTCAATTTTTCCGTTTAAATATTTCTTCAAATTAAACTTTAAATCAAAGTATTTATCCGAATAGGATAGTAGATCTTGATCATCAATATCTACAAGAAAATCTATATCACTTTCTGGCGTCAATTTATCTTCAACTACAAATCCGAAGGCAAAAAGAGATTTGACTTCGTTCGAATCACAAAGCTTTTTTATCTGGTCGATATGCTCCTTAATCTCTTTCACACTTAAGTATGAAATCAATCTGAATCAAAAAACCTTTTCAAAAATGCCATTTTTGGATTGTCTATAAATTCCGGCTTCTCAGAATTAGTTGAGACTTTTGTCAACCTGTTCAAAAAAAAAGGGATGCTTTCGCACCCCTTTTTTATATCCTGAATATAAATTCTATTTCAACTTCTTCTTTACAGCTACTTCCTGGAATGCTTCCACTACGTCGCCTTCCTGGATGTCATTGTAGTTCTTGATTTGCAGACCACAATCATATCCTTTGGATACTTCTTTCGCATCATCCTTGAATCGCTTCAAAGACGTAAGGAAACCTGTGTGGATCACCACGCCATCGCGGACCAGTCTGATTTGTGAATTCCTGTAAATCTTGCCATCGGTTACCATACAACCGGCAATCGTTCCGATTTTAGACACTTTAAAGATTTCCCTGATTTCGGCATTTCCGGTGATTTCTTCCTTCATTACAGGAGAAAGCATTCCTTCCATTGCATCCTTGAGATCGTTAATAGCATCGTATATAATGGAGTATGTCCTGATATCAATTTCTTCTTTTTCGGCAACCTGACGGGCATTTCCGGCCGGCCTTACATTAAAGCCAATAATTACCGCATCTGAAGCCGATGCCAGCAATACATCACTTTCGGTAATCGCGCCCACTCCTTTATGGATGATATTCACCTGGATTTCTTCTGTAGAAAGTTTTTGGAAACTATCTGTAAGCGCTTCCACAGAACCATCCACATCCCCTTTTAGGATAATGTTCAATTCTTTGAAGTCGCCCAATGCGATACGGCGTCCAATTTCGTCCAGCGTAATATGGCGCTGTGTACGCACAGATTGCTCCCTTTGTAGTTGCGTGCGCCTTGCTGCAATTTCCTTGGCTTCCCGCTCGTCCATCATCACCTTGAACTTATCGCCCGCCTGTGGCGCGCCGTCCAACCCAATGAAAGAAACCGGCGTCGCTGGACCTGCTTCTTTAACATCCTTGCCCCGCTCATCCTGCATGGCTTTCACTTTCCCGCTATTCCTTCCTGCCAGTACGTAATCTCCAATTTTCAAGGTTCCTGACTGTACAAGGATCGTGGAGACATACCCCCTTCCTTTGTCCAGGTAAGCTTCCACAACAGTTCCTGTTGCCAGCTTGTTAGGATTGGCTTGCAATTCCAGGATTTCGGCTTCTAGAAGCACCTTTTCAAGCAATTCTTTTACGCCCATTCCTGTCTTTGCAGAAATATCATGCGATTGGATTTTTCCTCCCCAATCTTCGACCAACAGGTTCATACCTGCCAGGGATTCTTTGATTTTCTCAGGATTTGCGGTTGGAAGATCAGATTTGTTGATGGCAAACACAATTGGTACCCCCGCTGCCTGGGCATGCGAGATCGCCTCTTTTGTTTGTGGCATCACGTTATCATCTGCCGCGATCACAATTATCGCTAAATCGGTCACCTGGGCACCCCTTGCCCGCATTGCGGTAAAGGCCTCGTGACCCGGGGTATCCAAAAATGTGATTTTTTGGCCACCTTCCAGTTCTACCCCGTAGGCACCAATATGTTGCGTGATCCCCCCGCTTTCGCCGGCGATCACATTTTCTTTACGTATATAATCCAGCAAAGATGTTTTTCCGTGGTCAACATGACCCATCACCGTTACGATTGGCGCCCTTGGCTCCAAATCTTCTGGGTTTTCGGGAACAATATCTGTAGGTTCTTCGACATCTGCAGTGACAAATTCAACTTCATAATCAAATTCGTCTGCAACGATAGAAATGGTTTCTGCATCCAAACGCTGGTTCATGGTCACCATCATTCCGAGGGACATACACGCCGAAATAATTTTTGTTACCGGCACGTCCATCATCGTGGCCACCTCGCTCACGGTAACAAACTCTGTAACCTTAAGTATCTTGTTACCTTCTTCCAGCTGAGCATCTTCGGTCCTTTGACGGTGTGTATCTCTTTTGCTCCTTCTATATTTGGCGCCTTTACCTTTACCGGATTTCCCCTGAAGTTTTTCAAGTGTTTCACGCACTTGTTTTTGCACTTCTTCTTCGCTGGGCTCTTCTTTTGTGACCGGCCTGGTGCGTTTGCCCCTGGACTTTGCCCCGGCAGCGCCGCCAGCGCCCGGTGATCCTTTTACATCTTTGCTTATCCTGCGACGCCGCTTTTTGCGTTTTTCTTTCTCTTCTTCGGCTTTTTTGTCGTCCTTCTTCTTGCCAGGTTTCTTGAACTTCGAAAGGTCGATTTTTTCACCTGTAAAGTTGGGTCCACTGAGTTTTTTATACTGTGTGGTCATGGTAGAAATTTCATCTTCTCCTTCTTCAGAAGTTTCTGATTTTTCTTCCCCGGCTTTTTCAGGTCCTGGTTTTGCCTCTTCAGGTTTCTCCTCTCCTGTTTTTGCTGCTTCCGGCTTTTCTTCCTTGGGCTTTTCTGAAGTTGGGGCTTTATCTTCACCAATTTTAGGCTTTTCAGCTTTTGGGGCCTCCGGCTCTTTTTCTTCTTGCTTTGGAGTTTCAACCTGTGGCTGTTCAGGTTCTTTCTTCTCTTCAGCTTGTGGTGCTTTAGGCTCTTCTTTTTTGGCTTTGGGCTTGTCCAAATCTATTTTCCCGACCTGTTTTGGGCCTTCCAAATTAGTTTTGGCTCGAACAACGTCCTGCTTTTCTTCCTGCTTTCGCTTCTCCTCCTGCTCCTTCTCGCGCTCTAAGCGAAGGCTCTCCTTTTCTTTGCGCTTTTCTTCACCTACCTCTTTCGCCTCGACCTTTTTACTCTTGTCGGTCTCAAATTCATCAGAAAGGACCTGATAAATTTCTCCGGAAATTTTAGTGGTAGGACGCGCTTCTATCTCGTGGCCATGGGAATTTAGAAATTCCACAGCACGATCCAACGAAATATTGAATTCACGTAGCACCTTGTTTAATCGCATTGTTTTTGCTTCAGCCATAAATTGCCCTCTAATTATCCTCTTTTATTCTTATTTATTCTCTTCTTCAAACTCTTCGCGAAGGACCTTGATCACTTCCCGAATTGTTTCCTCTTCAAGATCTGTCCTTCTCACCAGGTCTTCAACATCCTGTTCTAAAATACTTTTTGCTGTGTCGAGACCAATCTTGGCGAATTCTTCTATCACCCAATCATCAATCTCATCGGCAAATTCCCTTAACTCAACATCTTCTTCGACACCTTCCCTAAACACATCGATTTCATATCCTGTCAATTGTCCTGCCAATCTAATATTATGGCCTCCACGTCCAATTGCTTTAGAAACCTCTTCGGGCTTCAACTGTACCTCTGCACGCTTATTCTCTTCATCTATTTTTAGAGAAGTAATTCTCGCAGGACTCAATGCCCGGGTAATCAACAACTGGGTGTTGGTGGTATAACTGATAACGTCTATATTCTCATTCCCCAGTTCCCGTACAATACTATGGATCCTGGACCCCTTCATCCCAACGCATGCCCCTACAGGGTCAATACGATCGTCGTACGAATCTACAGCTACTTTTGCTTTTTCGCCGGGGATACGAACTACTTTTTTAACAGTAATAAGGCCATCAAATACTTCCGGGATTTCCTGTTCAAATAACTTTTCCAGGAAAATTGGGGAAGTACGTGACATGATAATCACAGGTTTGTTTCCCTTTAATTCCACACTTTCAATAATTCCCCTCACATTTTCCCCTTTTCGGAAGAAATCTGATGGGATTTGGCGATCCTTCGGAAGGATGATCTCATTGCCTTCATCGTCCAATAAGATAATAGCCCTGTGCCGAATGTGATGCACTTCGGCCGTATAAATCTCGCCTTCAAGTTCTTTAAAGTGCTTATATATATTGGTATTGTCGTGTTCGTGGATCTTAGAGATCAGGTTTTGGCGCAACGCCAAAATAGAACGACGACCAAGGTCGATCAACTTGACTTCTTCAGAAACATCTTCGCCCACTTCAAAATCGGGTTCGATTTTCCTGGCTTCAGAAAGGGAAATTTCCTGATTTGGATCTTCAACTTCTCCATCGGCAACCACCACGCGGTTCCTCCAAATCTCCAAATCTCCTTTGTCTGGGTTCACAATAATATCAAAGTTATCGTCCTCCCCGTACTTCTTCTTCAGAGCATTTCTGAATACATCTTCCAAAATCGCCATTAAGGTGACACGGTCAATTAACTTATCATCCTTAAATTCTGAAAACGATTCTATCAACGCGATATTTTCCATATCAATTGTATATTAAAATGTTATAATCACTTTTGCCTCTTTTATCTCTTCCAAAGGCAACACAGCTTCTTTCTTTACAGTAATCTTGCCCTTTCCAACAGGTTTGGGCTCCCTGGCTTTCCATTGAAGGGTGATTTTATCATCCTCCATTTTTACCAGCTCGCCTTCAATTTTCCCCTCAGGGGTGGTTATGGCAATTTTTCTGCCAATATTCTTTTTGTATTGCCGTGGCAGCGACAAAGGTGTTGAAACTCCTACGGAAGCCACATCAAGGGAAAAATCCTCTTCTTCGCGGTCCAGGTTGTGCTCAATTTTTCTACTAACAGCAATGCAGTCACTGACAGAAACGCCGTTATCACCATCAATAACAACCGATATATGGTTGGTATTGTTGATATTAAGCTCTATTAAAAATAAGGAATTATTTTCTTCGAAAGCTTCCTGCAGCAAATTTTCTACTTTCTCTCTTAACATGCCCGCGTCAGACTATAAAAAGAGGGGACTTTTTGTCCCCTCGTTGTTCATTTTTGCTTCAACGGTGCAAATATAGTAATAATTCTGAAGAACGAAAACAAGATTTCAAATGAAAAAATATTTGTAAGTTTATAACTAAATCAACCTTACCTAATTACAAAATCTTATGAAAAAAATCCTGGTGCCAACCGACTTTTCTGTCCAGGCAGAAAATGCCTTGAAAGTAGCCGCACAACTAGCTAAAAAGTACCAGGGGGAAATTTACCTCCTGCATATGCTCGAACTGCCAATGAATATGGCAAATCCAGTAGGAGAGACACGTAGCAATGATTTGCCCGAAGCAATTTACTTTATGAAACTGGCAAAAAAGCGGTTTTCCGAGATACTTGCCCGCCCTTATTTGGAAGGCTTGAAAGTACATGAAACTGTGGAATTCCACCAGGCTTTCGACGGCATTATGGAGACCAGCAAGAAACACGATTGCGACTTTATCGTAATGGGCTCCCAGGGCGCCAACGGGTTCAAAGAAATGTTTATTGGCTCCAATACCGAAAAGGTTGTCCGCACCTCTGAAGTCCCAGTGTTGGTGATCAAAAATGAGCATCCCAACTTACAGATAAACAGTTTTGCATTTGCAACCAACCTGGAGAAACGCAACAAAAAAGCTTTGAAAAAGGTGGTGGAATTTGCGAGATTAACAGAATCAAAACTCCACCTGGTGTACATCAATACGGCAAACGAATTTATCACCAGCGAACAAACCGATGAATTTCTCGAAGAATACCTGGAGGGTTTCGACTACACCAATTATGAATTTCATGTTTACAATGATGATTCGGTTGAAAAAGGAATTCTCAAATTCGCCAAAAAGGTCAACGCCGATATTGTCGGGATTGCCACACATGGCAGAAAAGGACTCTCCCATTTTTTTAACGGGAGCATTAGTGAAGATCTCGTGAACCATGCCAATAGACCAATAATAACGTTTAGGCTCTAGAAATAAGATTTGGGGCTTTAGAAATACTTGAAAGTATTTTAACCTTTTCAAAACCTGTTCGTTAAATTTCCGTCAAACCTTGGATCAGCATTAAAAACGAAGCGGAGTTCGATGTATCTTTACAAAAATAATCCAGAATCATTATGTTGAAAGCGAGTTTCCAGGTGGCAATTGTTGCAATAGAAGTAATTTTGACCTTTTACAGCAATGTGCTTGAGGATAGTCTTATGGCAAAATTCCTCTTGTTTGTAATCACGGCTGTGCTTATTGCGATGAGCGTGACAAAACTGGCCAATAAGTTGTTGCCTGCCGACAAGGATTATGTTTCTATAGAAGAGGATACAATTTAATTGCAGTGCTTGCTGCCGCAGGAGTACATGCAGGAAGAGTGAACAGTAGGCCTGCAATGGGGGAATATGGTGAAGCTTTTCATCGGATCCCTTCAAGTTTACCAACTATTGGGATCTTTCAGGATCGGGTTTTTACCAACATTTTGAAATCTTCGGAAAAGTCTATCGAAATTATGTAAATTTGGACCTAGTCGTAAAAATCAGGATTGGTACGAGCATACCTTCCGCAGTAGAATTAGGATCTATCTATGTTTGAAAAAAACGAGAATGTATTCAATGTGCTTTTTGAAGCAGCTTCAGAAGGTATTATTGTAGTAAATGAAGCGCAAATGATCGTGAGCAGCAACCTGGCTGCCGACACCATGTTTGGCTATGAAAAAGGGGAATTGATAGGCCAGCCCTTAAATATTTTAATTCCCAGTACTTATAGGCGGGAACACCCAAAGCACTTTAAGGAGTTCCTGGAACATTCTGAGAAACGACAAATGGGCCACGGCCGTGATCTTTACGGGATAAAGAAAAACGGGAAAGAATTTCCGGTAGAAGCTGGTCTAAACCCTTTTATAATTGGGGAAGAAAATTTTGTTATGTCCCTGGTGATCGATATTTCTGTTAGGAAACAAGCCCAACAGGAAATAAAAAAGCTCAACAATGAGCTGGAAGGAAAAATCCAGGTGAGGACTAAGGAACTGGAAGAAAGCATCCTCAACCTCCAAAATGCCAACAAAGCCCTCGAACTGGAAATCAAAAAAAGGAAAGAGGCTGAAAACCGGATCAAAAATGCCCTTCAAAAGGAGAAAGAACTTAACGAACTCAAGACCAAATTCCTATCCCTTGTCTCCCACGAATTTAAAACCCCGCTAAGCGGGATTTTAACTTCAGTAGTTCTGGCTGGAAAATACAAACTGGAAGAGCAACAGGAAAAGCGGGAAAAACACCTTAGCACCATAAAGAATAAAGTTCATTACCTGGACAACATCCTCAACGATTTCCTTTCCATCGAACGGCTTGAAAGCGGAAAAGCAACCTATAAGTTCTCCAACTTCAGTTTGAGCAAGCTCATCAATGAAGTAGTGTACAATGCCAACGTGACTTTGAAAAGTGGGCAAAACATTCACTATCCCCGCAACCTTGAAGACATTATGCTACACCAGGATGAGAAAATCCTGGAACTTGTACTTTCAAACATGTTGAGCAACGCCATTAAATACTCACCAGAGAATAGCCTTATCAAATTTAATGTCCACACAAAAGGCAACAAGATCTATTTCAAGGTAACCGATCAGGGAATAGGAATCCCACAGAAGGACCAAAAGCACATTTTTGAAAGGTATTTTAGGGCAGAAAACGCTTTGCTGAACCAGGGAACTGGAATTGGCCTTAATATTGCAAAGGTACACCTTGAAAACCTGGGGGGAACCATCAACTTTAAAAGTGAGGAAAATACCGGAACCGAATTTATTGTAGAACTACCTATAGTTAAAGAATGAAAAAAGTTTTATTTATAGAAGACGACACCGTAGTGAGGGAAAACACTGCCGAATTACTTGAACTGGCAGATTACGATGTGGTGACCGCAGCCAATGGCAAAGCAGGCGTCGCCATTGCGAAACAGGAATTGCCCGATATCATCCTTTGTGATATCATGATGCCCGAGATGGATGGCTACGGAGTGCTACAGGCTCTGGCCGGGAACCCTGAAACGCAACAGATCCCTTTTATATTTCTATCGGCCAAGACAGAACATAAGGACATTCGAAAGGGAATGGATTTGGGCGCCGATGATTACCTTACCAAACCTTTTGAAGAAGAAGAGTTAATAAGCGCTATTGAAAGTCGGTTGGCCAAGGTGTCCATTTTGAGAAAATTCAGCAAAAACCAAAAGGTCCGTACAGAACAGCCGTCGCAAAAGATAAATTCCTTAAGTGACTTACGGGAAGAGGTAAGGAAATATGAGCAGCAAACCTACAAAGCCGGGGAGACCATCTATGAGGAAGGCAAACAAAGCAACCATTTCTATTTTGTAGACAAGGGAGTGGTCAAGAGCCATCGTATGGATGAATATGGAAAAGACCTCATCACCTCTGTCTATAAAGAAGGGGATTTCTTTGGAAACACCTCTTTTAGCAAGGCCAACGCCTATGAAGAGTATGCTACGGCCATGGAAGAAACGCGCGTCTATGCGGTCACCAAAGAAGAATTAAAAGGAATCCTGGTACACAATAGCAATATAACCCTTGACCTTATTGACGTGATGGGCGATAATATCTCGGGAATTAAGGAGCAACTCCTGGAAATGGCCTATGGATCTGTGCGGAAAAAAGCGGCCAGGACCATTCTCTTGTTCTCTCAAAAAATAAGGCGGCACCCAACCCAAAGCATCAGGATTTCCAGAAGCGACCTGGCAAGTGTGGCGGGGATGGCTTCAGAAACGCTTATCCGCACACTCTCCGATTTTAAAAAGGAAGGACTTTTGGAAATAGAAGGTCGTAACATCAAGCTTTTAGACGTGGAGGCACTAAAAAAAATGAGCTAAATTTTTTCCATTTTAGAATAGTCTCAATAACTGACTTTTATCATTTTTTCCACCTCACATCCACCCTATTTTTGCAGGGTATAATAGATGTGACTGATGATGAATATCCTACTCCCAACAGATTTTTCTGACAACAGTAGAAATGCTGCGGCCTATGCACTGCAGTTTTTCAAGGATACCCCCTGCGATTTTCATCTGCTGCACGTAGTACCTATACCTTCACCGGATCTCGTAACCGGCAATATGAGAATGTCCCCCATTGTTAAAAAGCATTTTGACAAACTCTTGACCTGGTTAGAAAGTATAAAGACAAACCCCGGCCACCACTTCCACATTTGTTTTAAAGCCGATTATTTGATCGATGCCGTACGGGCAAAAGTCCACGAAAAGAAAATCGATCTTATTTTGATGGGTACAAAAGGCAAAACCAACAATGAAGGTGTGGTAATAGGCAAAAACACTTCAGATGTGATGATGAAGGTGAAATGTCCGGTCCTGGCAATTTCTGAAAATGCCGTCTTTAAACAGCACAAGCAAATACTTTTCCCTACAGATTACAATATCAAGTATGGGAGCAAAATGCTGCGCACTTTATTGAACCTGGCATCCCTGTCGAAGGCGAATGTCAGGATTTTAGAGATTTTCAATACCGAAAAAGAACCTTCAGAAGAGCAAATAATAAACAGGGAATTTTTGCAAAGTTCCTTTTCTCCCAGGATCCCGGTTTTACAGACCTATTACTCCTCAAAAGAGCCAAATCCAAAGAAAATTTTTATGGCCAATCGCAATGTGGACATGATCGTGCTGGCTGCCAAAAACCTCAATTTATGTCAGAGGTTTTTGCAGAACGAGGAGGACAAAAATATACCTTTTATAAACCAGTTGCCTTTATTGGTACTGCATGGATAATTTATTTTAAGTTTTTTTATAGTTAGTTTGATAGTAGTTAGTCAATGCACCGTAATTTTTTTCGGTGCATTTTTTTTGCGGCCCTGCAAAATTTTTTCCAGCCAATCCCCCATATCCAATGGCATTTTTAACTGTTTTCATCATAAAACCTGGTTTTATGACTTTACTCATAACGCACCGGGACCTTATTAAGGATATTTGTATCCTAATTTAGAAATCCTTTTAAAAGATAACCTCATGAAAGAGCTAGGAACAAAAACAGTCGCGGACATGGTCACAGAAAATATAAAAACTGCCCACGTCTTTAAAAAATATGGAATCGATTTTTGCTGTGGAGGCGGCATCAGTGTTGAAAAAGCCTGTGAAAAAGCCAACGTAGATTACGATCTTTTGGCAAACGAACTTTTGAATGTGGACAACAATATTTCCCGGGCCACAAATTACAACAGCTGGGAGCTGGATTTCCTAACGGACCATATTATCAATGTCCACCATAGCTATGTAGAGGAAAACATTCCGCTTTTGCTCCAATATTCAGACAGGGTTGCCCAAGTACATGGGCAATATTACACCGAACTTCTTGAAATAAACAAACTCTTTAAGGAAGTTGCCGGGGAATTGAGCGCGCACCTAAAGAAGGAAGAATTGATCCTTTTCCCATTCATCAAAAAACTTGTGAAGGCGAAAAAAGAAAATACTGAAGTACCACAGGCTAATTTTGGAATGGTGGACAACCCTATCAAGATGATGGAAGTAGAACATGAAGATGCCGGGGAAGTTTTACGAAAAATTTCTGTTCTAAGCAACAACTACACGCCGCCAGAAAGCGCTTGCAATACCTATCGCGCATTCTATGCAAAGTTGGAAGAATTTGAGCAAGACCTGCACCAGCACATACATTTGGAGAACAACATTTTGTTTCCAAAATCCATTCAGCTTGAAAAACAAATGAAGACAGCGTAGAAAAAAATTTATAAAACATTAAATATGGGCAGCAAAAAAGCAATTTTTTGCTGCCTTTAAATGAAATGACATGAAGAAAAAAGTTATGGATCGCGTTTTTATTAGTGACTTCTATTTCCTTCGCGATTCCTCTATATTATGACTTTTCATCAACAAAGCGGGTAGGATAAAAATTTTAGCTGAAAAATCCGATTTCCAATAGCCCCTTCTTTTTTTTCTATTTTTGAGCCATGGTCAATTTAAAAAAACATGCCAACATCGCCCTGGGCTATTTCCTGCTCGTGGGACTATTGGGTGTATTCCTTCGGTTTTTCTTTGTTACTTCCCTTCCAATGAACTTTCGGTATGTGGTGCACGCGCACTCACATATCGCGTTGCTGGGCTGGGTGTACATTGGGTTGACCACCTTGATCTATAAGATGTATTTTTCCGAAGCAAGCGAAGGCAAAATCTATAAGCGCATTTTTTGGTTTACGCAAATTACGCTGCTGGGGATGCTCTTCACCTTTCCTTTCACGGGATATGCACTTTTTTCAATCACTTTTTCCACCCTTTTTCTTTTCGCCTCTTATTGGCTTGCCTGGTTTGTGCTCAAAAAGGTGCCAAAAATCCATAAAAGCACGTATTCTTTTAGGTGTATTAAATATTCGCTGTGGTACATGGTGTTTTCAAGCATTGGGCCGTGGGTACTGGGCGGGGTGATGGCAACCCTTGGAAAAACGAGCATTTGGTACAAAATGGCCATCTATTTTTACCTGCATTTCCAATACAATGCCTGGTTTATCCTGGCTCTTATTGGGATCTTGTTTTATTTTTTGGAGAAGCAAAACCTACTGCCCCAAAAAGGGCATTTTAGGACTTTCTTTTTCTTGCTGAATAGCGGGATCATCCTTAGTTTTTTCCTTTCGGTGCTGTGGGTGGAACCACACTGGATTTTTTATGTGTTGGCTGCTGCCGGAGCCATTCTTCAGGTCGCGGCTTTCTATAAATTCTTCAGAATTATCAAAAGTATCTGGCGGGACAGTAAATTCTCCCTGCCATCTTTCCCAAAGTTGCTGCTGAAGGTTTCCGGTTTACTACTGCTGGTGAAAATCCTGTTACAACTCTTCTCTGCCATCCCCTATTTCGCAGAACTTGCGTTCACTTATACCGATTTTGTCATTGGTTACCTGCATTTGACTTTCCTGGGCGTGATTAGCATCGCGTTGTTCGCTTTCCTCGAGCTGGCCGGACTTCTAAGGATCCAAAAAGCCGCTTTTTACATCTTCTTTTTGAGCTTTATCCTTACTGAAGTGCTCATCTTTTACAAGGGTAGCGCCTTATGGCTGAAACTGCCCTTTTTTGCCGATTACTTCTGGATCCTCACGGCGATTAGTAGTTTCTTGCCAATTTCGATAGGAATCCTTCTTGTTAGGAACCTCTTAAGGAAAGGGTAAACTTCTATTAAATCAGCTGTTTTTATAAGTGTGTTAACGGCAAATGGGGTTTTCGTTCTCTATATTAAAGATATGAAACCATCAGTTATCTTTTATATAATCTTAACCACCCTTTTACTGGTGGCCGTGGCCGTGATGGTTCATTATGATTTTTCTTTCAGCAGTATTTTCTACGCTGTGATCATTGGGCAGGCCTGGTGGCTACTAACCGTTTACAAAGTCATCACAAATACATATTCCACCAATAAAACCTTTGATGATTGGTACGAAGACCATCCCATAGGTCGGGAAGAACAATAATTTACCCACCGCCCACCCCCCCTTAAGGGGGCTTTTTTATTTTCGCCTAAACAATTTAAATTTATTTCACCCCACAGTTATCAGTGATAGGCTCCAGCCTTTCAGGCTTTAGTTATCCAAAATAAATCAGATTTTTGCCCTTTTTGGAACCTAAAAGACTGATATAGATCATATTTTAGGAGCTGATTGTTCCCAACCTTTGCGGTTCGGTACGAAACGAGCAATTTTTTATGGAAGATCTTTCTTGTTATCATTGTGGTGATAAGATCAAGACGCGCGTCAATTTTGACGGGAAGTCTTTTTGTTGCAATGGATGCAAAACGGTGTATGAAATTTTTTCAGGCAACGGCCTTGCGTCCTATTACGACATGGAGGCCGCTCCCGGAGCTGCTCCCGCAGAATTTGAGGGGAAATACGACTTTTTGGCCAATGAAGAAATTGCTGAAAAATTGCTGGAATTCAGCGATGGCAATATTGAGATCATTTCGCTGTACATCCCGCACATCCACTGTAGTTCCTGTATCTGGATACTTGAAAATCTGCACAAACTTCGGCCGGAGATCTCTTCTTCCCAAGTAGATTTTCCGAAGAAAACCATTCGCATTACCTATCATTCAGGAAAAATAAACCTCAAGGAACTGGTGATTTTCCTTAGCAGTATTGGCTATGAACCGTACATAAGCCTGGACGACTACGATGCCGGAAAAAAGAAAATTGACCGCAGCATCATTTATAAACTCGGGGTGGCCGGCTTTGCTTTTGGGAATGTGATGTTTCTGTCCTTTCCTGAATATTTCGAGGTATCGGAATATTGGCTTGACCAATACAAACCGCTTTTCCGCTGGCTCATGTTCGCGTTTTCGCTGCCCGTGGTGTTTTATGCGGCTCAGGATTATTTTATTTCGGCCTACAAAGGCTTGCGGGCAAATATCCTGAATATCGATGTGCCCCTGGCATTGGGCATTCTCGTGCTATTCGTAAGAAGCACCCTGGAAATCATTTTTGATTGGGGAACGGGCTTTTTCGACAGCCTTACAGGACTCGTGTTTTTCCTCACCCTGGGTAAATTTTTTCAGCAAAAAACTTACAATTTTCTCTCTTTTGAGAGGGATTATAAATCCTATTTTCCCATAGGAATAACCCGCATAAATCCCGGCGGAAAAGAAGAAAGCGTACATGTGCAAGACCTCGAGCAAGGCGACCGGCTACTTATTAGAAATGAAGAACTCATCCCCGTAGACGGGATCCTGATCAACGGAAATGCCCGAATTGACTACAGTTTCGTCACGGGGGAATCTCATGCGGTCACAAAAAATTCTGGAGACAAAATATTCGCGGGCGGCAAACAGGTGGCGGGCGTTATTGAGATGGAGGCGCTAAAATCTGTTTCCCAGAGTTACCTCACGAAGTTGTGGAGCAATGATGTTTTCCAAACCCCGAAAGAAGATTCCGTTATTTCATTTATCAACCACATTAGCAAGTATTTTACCGTTGTGTTGTTAATGATTGCCTTTTCTGCGACAGCTTTTTGGGCTTTTAGAGACATTAATACAGCTATTAATGTTTTCACAGCAGTCCTCATCATCGCCTGCCCGTGCGCCCTGGCCATGTCCACGCCCTTTACCCTTGGGAATTTGCTGCGGATCTTTGGCAACAAAAAATTCTATCTAAAAAATGCCGGAGTAATCGAACAGTTGGCAAAAGCCGATACGCTGATATTTGACAAAACCGGTACCCTCACTTCCAATAAGAAAAACAGCATCCATTATGAAGGCATTGATTTAACTTCGGAAGAGGAATCCCTTCTAAAAAATACGTTGCGAAATTCAAACCATCCGTTAAGCCGCAGCCTGTATGAACTTTTAGCCGAATATAATATCTCCCCGCCCGAAGAATTCCGTGAAATCACCGGAAAAGGTATGGAAGCCATTCAAGGCAAACAGGCCATGAAGGTAGGATCTGCAGAATTTGTTGGAAACACGGCCGTGGCACCCACTTTGAATACTTCGGTACACATTAGCGCGAACAATGAATACAAAGGGCGTTATGTTTTTTACAATGAATACCGCGAAGGGGTGGAATCCCTTTTTTCGGAATTTGCCGCCGGATACCACCTCTCCATCCTCTCTGGCGACAATGAAGGGGAAAAAGCGCGCCTGGAAAAGTTGCTGCCGCCAAAGACTAATTTTCTATTCAATCAAAAACCCGAGGATAAACTGGAATATATAAAATCACTTCAGCAAGAAGGAAAAAAAACCATCATGGTGGGCGACGGTCTCAATGATGCCGGGGCACTTGCGCAGAGTGAAGTGGGAATCGCAATTTCAGAAAATGTGAATGTCTTTTCGCCCGCCTGTGACGGGATCCTGGATGCTTCACGTTTTAAACAGCTTTTTAAATTTATTGTAGCCTCCAAAAAAGCCATGACCGTCATCAAAGTAAGTATGCTGCTGTCTTTCCTGTACAATGTTGTAGGCCTTTACTTTGCACTGACGGGACAACTTTCACCCATTATCGCAGCTATACTTATGCCACTTAGCTCAATTAGCATTATCGCTTTCACCACGGTTTGCACCAATTTGATTGGTCGCAAAATATAATCAGGTAAACGGCTCCACCAGTAAATGACCTGGTGCACTCATCAAAATGATGTTAGAAAAAACTGAGAAAGATTTGACGCGACAAAAAGGAGGGAATAACAGAAAGATCTTAAAGCAAAAAAGCCCTTCCCTCAAAGGGAAAAGCTTCTCATTGGTTTACTTCTAAACCTGGTAAGTCAATGACTTACCACAAACAACACAACTAACTTTCAATGTGACAAAAAACTCAGTTTCCTGAAGCTTTTATGTAGCGGTTTAGACGGGACGAAACTCGAACTAACCGCGAAATGCTTTATATACAAGGTGTTTACAACTTCACCTTTTTTAATATGCACCGAATTGGACACCTGTTTTAGACTTTAACATCCACCAATTACGAAATGAACCAAATGGAATCATTTGCTAACAAACAAATCACTCGGTGACACAATATAATATGAACTTTTTCTTCCCTCATCACTAAAATAAACAAGGCTGGCAAATATAATACTTTTTGAAATTATATCAAAAA
>JAGXIM010000158.1 GCA_024635665.1 Salinimicrobium sp.
AAATATGATTTTGGATATATGTTCTCTTATTCGGAAAGACCGGGGACCCTGGGCGCCAAGAAATATGAAGATGATGTTCCCGAAGAAGTAAAACAACGAAGGCTCACCGAAATCGTCAAATTGCAAAGGGAACATGCCCTATACAAAACCCAACAATACATCGGAAAAACTGTCGAGGTATTAATAGAAAGGAAATCAAAAAAATCCGATCTGCAATGGAGCGGCAGAACTACCTATAATTCTGTTGTAGTTTTTCCGAAGGAAAATTACAAGATCGGGGATTTTGTGAATGTAAAAATTACCGATTGTACCAGCGGGACCCTTATTGGAAAAGCCGTGGGATATAGCGGGAATAATTAATGAAGTTAGAAGTACGAGGTTAGAAGTACGAAGTAAAAAAAAAGACAGGAGACCGGAGACGGAAGACGGAAGACCGGAGACTGAAGTAAAAAAAGTTAGAAGTACGAGGTTAGAAGTACGAAGTAAAAAAAAAAAGACAGGAGACCGGAGACGGAAGACTGAAGACGGAAGACTGAAGACTGAAAATAGACGGGAGACCGGAGACGGGAGACCGAATTAAAAAAGTTAGAAGTACGAAGTTAGAAGTACGAGGTAAAAAAAGACGGAAGACTGAAGTAAAAAAAAACAAGAATGAGATTCAAATTTTACGAATCATTATTCATTATAAAATATTAAATATTCATTATTAACTTATGGATTCAATTCAGGCTATTAAACAACGATTTGAAATTATTGGGAACGACCCAAAACTAAATCGTGCAGTCGAAAAAGCCATTCAGGTGGCACCCACCGATATTTCTGTTTTGGTGACAGGGGAAAGCGGGGTAGGAAAAGAAAGCATCCCTAAAATCATACATGCGCTTTCACACAGAAAACACGGGAAATATATTGCCGTGAATTGTGGCGCTATTCCTGAAGGAACTATAGACAGTGAATTGTTTGGACATGAAAAAGGCTCGTTTACAGGCGCATCACAAACAAGAAACGGTTATTTTGAAGTAGCTGATGGAGGAACCATTTTCCTGGACGAAGTGGGGGAATTGCCACTTACCACACAAGTTAGATTGTTAAGGGTTTTGGAAAACGGCGAATTTATCAAAGTTGGGTCCTCAAAGGTTCAAAATACCGATGTGCGTATTGTAGCAGCGACCAATTTAAATATGTTCGAAGCGATAAAAAAGGAAAAATTCCGGGAAGATCTGTACTATCGTTTAAGCACCATCGAGATTAATTTACCACCACTTAGGGAACGCAAAGACGACATACATTTATTGTTCAGGAAATTTGCGGCAGATTTTGCCCTCAAATATAAAATGCCCACCATCAGGCTGGAGGACGATGCCGTGGAATTGCTCCAGAAATACAGATATGGCGGAAATATCAGGCAGTTGCGAAATATAGCCGAACAAATCTCGGTTCTGGAACAGGAACGAACCATAAACGGCAGGATCCTAAAAACATATCTTCCCGACATAGGAAGCAATCTCCCTGCAGTAATTGCTGACAAGAAAAAACAAGGGGATTTTAGCGATGAACGGGAAATTCTTTACAAGGTGCTTTTCGATATGAAAAGAGACCTTAACGATTTAAAAAAGTTGACCCTGGAACTGATGGAGAGCGGAAACCATCAAAAAGTGCAGGAAGAACACGAAGACCTGATCGATAAAATATACGGGGACGAGGAAGAGGAAAAAGATATCGATATAGAGGATATCGAAGAGGAAAACAGGGAAGTACTTCGAATTTCAGAAAACAAATCCCAGGATATAGAAGATAAATATTATTTTGCGGAAGAAATTGAAGAGGAAGAAACGCTTTCACTGCAAAGTAAAGAACTGGAACTCATTAAAAAATCCCTTGAACGTCATAGTGGAAAACGCAAATCGGCTGCTGAAGAACTGGGAATAAGTGAACGTACCCTTTACCGAAAAATCAAACAATACGATCTATAGACCAATATTTCCATAACCCCAAGGCATACTTCATGAAAAAAATCAATCTTTTTATCCTCTCCACGTTCCTGCTCACACTTCAGGGCTGTGGAATATATTCCTTCACGGGAGCCGATACCGGTGCGGCCAAAACATTTCAGGTAAACTTCTTTCAAAATACCGCCGATATTGTTGAGCCAGGAATTGACCGTACTTTTACCCTGGAACTTGAAGACCTGATCCAGAACCAAACAAATTTAAGCCTTACAAATTCTGGTGGGGATTTAATTTACGAAGGGGAAATTATAGATTATTACGTAGCCCCTATGTCGGCGACCGCACAAAACACCGCCGCGCAAAACCGACTCACCATAGCGGTAAATGTGCGGTATTATAATACCCTGGAGCCGGAAAAAGATTTTGAAAAACGGTTTTCTTTTTATTATGATTATCCGGCCAACTCCCAACTTGTGGGAGCAACTCTAGAAACCGCGTTGGATGAAATTTTTTCCAGGATAACCCAGGATATCTTTAATGCTTCCCTTACAAACTGGTAATGAACTCGACAGAATTGACCTACTTATTTGAAAATTCGGCTTCTGTGGGAACTCAGGAAACCGTGGAGTTGGAGAACCTATTGAAAGAATACCCATATTTTCAGGCTGCTCGAGCCATTTATTTAAAGGGACTTTATAATCAGGATAGCTTTAAATACAACCTGGCACTAAAGAAAACCGCTGCCTTTACTTTGGACAGGAGCGTGCTTTTCGATTTTATATCCTCAACAGATTTTAGTCAGGACAAGGTTGCCCTTCAAATTAAAAAACAGGAAGACGATCTAAGGAATATCATTGTTTTTGAACCCCAGGAAGTATTTGGCAAAAAAATCATCTCGATAAACGATGCCATTAAAATGAAGATAACCGAATCGGTCCAGGTTTTGGATCCCGATCTGTTTGAGCGACCACTTGCAAAACCTTCAGAAGAAACAGAAGTTCCAGAAAAAAGCCCTTCAGAAGAAATCCAGGATATGGGAAGTCCTTTAAATTTTAATGCTACCGAAGCGCATTCCTTTTCTGAATGGTTGAGCCTTACAAGAGCCAAACCCATAGACCGCATTTCAGAAGGTTCAAAAAAAACAATGGATTCCAAATTGCGGAAATCTGAGCTGATAGACGACTTTATCTCAAAAAGCCCCAAGTTAAAACCTGACAAATCCTCCACCACAACCAATATCGCACCGGAGCGGATCCTTCCGCCGGAAGGCCTGATGACAGAGACATTGGCCCGGGTTTATCTGGAACAAAAAAATTATAAAAAAGCCCTTCAGGCTTACAAAATATTAATTTTGAAAAGTCCCGAAAAAAGTGGTTTCTTTGCAGACCAAATTAGGGCAATAAAGAAATTACAAGATAATAACACAGGAAAAGAATGAGCACTTTCACTATTTTTTTAGTATTGATCATAATTGTAGCATTTTTACTAGTAGTAGTAATTATGGTTCAAAACCCTAAAGGCGGCGGACTTTCTTCCTCATTTGGAGGTGGCGGTGGCCAGCAACTTGGTGGGGTCAAAAAAACCACCGATTTCCTTGATAAAAGCACCTGGACACTTGCAACTATAATGTTGGCATTGATCTTATTATCAAACGTAACCATTATGGGTGGAAGCGCCACTGCAGAATCAAGGGTAATAAACAGCGATCCATCAATTGAGAACACTGTTCCAGAGGCAACACAAACTCCTTTGCAAACTCAACCTGAAACTCAGGACCAGCAATAAAATTACTTTTTATCGATATACAAATGCCAGCTTATGACAAGCTGGCATTTTTTGTTTATCATTGTCAGTATTATGCTACTGGCATAATTTTAGTCCATTGATGGTTCGTACATATTAAATTCATTAACTAAAACACAATATACAAATGGCTTTAAACATTAAACCTCTTTCAGACAGAGTTCTCATCGAACCTGCTGCCGCCGAAACAAAAACTGCTTCCGGAATTTATATTCCCGAAACAGCTAAGGAAAAACCACAAAAAGGAAAAGTAGTTGCAGTTGGTAAAGGAACCAAAAAACACGAAATGACAGTGAAAATTGGTGATGAAGTACTTTATGGCAAATATTCGGGTACCGAACTAAAATTGGAAGGCAAGGATTATTTGATCATGCGTGAAGATGATATTCTTGCTATTGTATAAAATATAGCTTTCAATACTCTAACCCAGTATTCACTTTCCAGGTTGGAAATTTCACCTATTATAATTTTAAAATAACAAACAAGTCCTGAATTATCCCAAAGCATTGGGCCGGGACGACATAAAAATCAATAAAATGGCAAAAGATATTAAATATAATATTGAAGCCCGTGATGGGATCAAACGCGGGGTAGATGCATTGGCAAATGCCGTAAAAGTAACCTTAGGCCCAAAAGGGCGTAATGTTATTATCAGCAAATCATTTGGCGCGCCAATCGTGACCAAAGATGGGGTAACCGTTGCAAAAGAAATTGAACTGGAAGACCCATTGGAAAATATGGGAGCTCAAATGGTAAAGGAAGTTGCTTCCAAAACCAATGATCTTGCAGGAGATGGAACAACAACCGCTACGGTACTTGCACAGGCTATCGTAAAAGAAGGCTTGAAAAACGTAGCAGCAGGAGCCAATCCAATGGATTTGAAACGCGGAATAGACAAAGCCGTTTTAGCCATCACCGAGAATTTGGCCAAACAAACCAAGGAAATTGGTAATTCTTCAGAAAAAATAAAACAAGTCGCTTCAATTTCAGCCAATAACGACGATCATATTGGCGAATTAATTGCCCAGGCTTTTCAAAAGGTTGGAAAAGACGGTGTGATCACTGTTGAAGAAGCTAAAGGAACCGAAACCCACGTAGATGTAGTTGAGGGAATGCAATTTGACCGTGGATATTTATCTCCGTATTTTGTGACCGATAGCGAAAAAATGACTTCAACCCTTGAAGATCCATACATTTTGTTATATGACAAGAAGATTTCTTCCATGAAAGATCTTCTTCCTATTTTGGAACCGGTTGCACAATCAGGGAAACCATTATTGATCATTGCCGAGGATGTTGACGGGGAAGCCCTTGCAACTTTGGTCGTGAACAAACTTCGTGGATCCCTTAAGATCGCCGCTGTAAAAGCTCCAGGTTTTGGGGACAGAAGAAAAGCGATGTTGGAGGATATTGCCATCTTGACCGGAGGAACCGTAATTTCTGAAGAAAGAGGTTTTTCTTTGGAAAATGCCACTCTTGAACAATTAGGTTCTGCTGAAAAAATAGCTATTGATAAGGACAATACAACAATTGTAAACGGAGCTGGTGACAATGTTGCCATCAAGGAACGCGTTAACCAGATCAAAGCTCAAATCGAGACTACTACATCTGATTATGACAAGGAAAAACTTCAGGAACGATTGGCTAAATTGGCCGGTGGTGTTGCCGTACTTTATGTGGGTGCTGCTTCAGAAGTTGAAATGAAGGAGAAAAAAGACCGTGTGGACGATGCGCTTAACGCTACCCGTGCTGCAATTGAAGAAGGAATTGTTGCCGGAGGTGGAGTTGCATTGGTACGTGCAAAAGAGGTGCTTGTAAACCTTAAATCGGAAAATGCCGATGAAGCAACCGGAATTCAAATCGTAAACCGCGCTATTGAAGCTCCTTTGCGCATCATTGTTGAAAACGCAGGTGGTGAAGGTGCAGTAGTGATCAATAAGGTAATGGAAGGCAAAACAAACTTTGGTTATGATGCCAAAACCAACACTTTTGTCGATATGCTAAAAGCAGGAATTATCGATCCTAAAAAAGTAACCAGGATCGCGCTTGAAAATGCCGCTTCTATTGCAGGAATGATCCTGACTACAGAGTGTGCCCTGATAGACATCAAGGAAGATAGC
>JAGXIM010000006.1 GCA_024635665.1 Salinimicrobium sp.
TTACTTCACCTTGATCGTCCATTCAAATTCAAAAACAGAAACTTCAACTCCTTCTTCATTTATGCCCCTGGACTTCATCCAAAAGGTCTGCCCTTCCCCTGTTTCTAAAGTTTGTTCTATTGCTGCTGAAATTTTTTCCCCATCCTCACAAATAAACCTGATTTTACCAGTGGCTTTCTTCATGAATCTGGAATTGTTTCGTGCTACCAGCATAGATATCTTTTTTTCGCTTTTTTGGATAGAATCCATTACCAATGCTCCTGTACTCAATTCTGCAGCCATCGCCTGTACCGCAAAATACAGGGAGTTAAAAGGATTTTGATTGATCCATCTATGCTTTACGCCGGTGACACACCTTGGGTTCTCGATCTCCTTTACCCTTACTCCGCACAGCCAGGCGCTTGGTAATTTGAACATTAGAAAGGAATTCATCTTTCTGGTTGAAATTTTCATGCTTCTCTACATTTTCTTTAAAAGTATTCAAATTTTTGAAATCCGCGAAATGTTAAATTTTAAGCTCATATAAAAGAATATAGTACTTTGTTTTGCATAATACCATCTTAAAGATATATATTTGTATTAGAAAATCAATCACTATGGATACACAAGCACAAAATCCCGATAAAACAGTGGCAGCATTCATCCACCTGTCAACTTTCTCTCAGTTCATTTTCCCATTTGGAAACTTCATCTTTCCGCTCATCTTGTGGACCGTGAAGAAAAAGGATGCCTTTGTCGATGAACATGGAAAACAGGCACTGAATTTTCAGCTTAGCCTTTTTCTGTATACCACGTTCCTTGTCATGATTGGCGTGATGGGAATTTTACTTATTGGCTTGAACTTAAATCCCGAAGAACCATTTTTCTTCCGTGACAACTTTACCCCAATAGGAAACCCGGAAGAAGCAATACCCTTACTGCTTTTTATAACAGTAATGGCCGTTTTGTTACTGGCACTCTTCATCCTATATGTGTACGGAACAATTTCGGCCACGATAAAAGCAGGAGAAGGTGAGTTGTATCAATATCCACTCAGCATAAATTTCATCAGTCCGGCGAAGGCTGGAATAAATCAATCAAAAAATGAACAGTTTAACAATTCTCAAAACCAAACGCTATGAAGATTGAAAATACGAAGGCCCAAATGCGTAAAGGTGTGCTCGAGTACTGCATTTTGTCTGTATTAAAAGACAAGGATGCATATGTGGCCGAAATTCTTGACACGCTCAAGAGCGCAAAGTTACTGGTGGTAGAAGGAACGATCTATCCCCTGCTCACACGCCTCAAAAATGCCGGTCTCCTCCACTATCGCTGGGAAGAATCCATCAGCGGGCCACCACGCAAGTATTACGGTTTGACCGAAACCGGAAAAACATTTTTGAACGAACTCACCCACACCTGGGATGAACTGCAAACAGCGGTAACCTTAGTAACCATACAAAATTCCAAGAATCATGAATAAGACAGTAAATATAAACCTTGCCGGCATATTCTTTCATATTGATGAAGATGCATATGCCAAATTGCAGCATTATCTGGAAGCCATTAAACAGTCTTTGACCAACACTCAAGGCAGGGATGAAATCATTAATGATATTGAGGCACGGATTGCCGAACTGTTTTCTGAAAAAATCCAGAATGAACGCCAGGTAATAGGTAACCGGGAGGTCGACGAGGTGATTGCGGTCATGGGACAGCCTGAAGATTATATGCTTGACGAGGAGATTTTTGAAGATGACCCTGTTTACACGAAATCCAGGGGCAAAAAGCTGTTCCGGGACACTGACCACTCATATATTGGTGGTGTTTCTTCAGGCCTTGGACATTATTTGGGTGTTGATGCACTTTGGATACGCCTGGCGTGGGTCTTGCTCACCATTTTCACCACAGGGGCGTTTATCCTTGTTTATATTGCACTCTGGATCTTTGTTCCCGAAGCCAAAACTACGGCCGATAAACTCGCCATGCGGGGAGAGCCGGTCACCATCAGCAATATTGAGCGAAAAATCCGGGAAGGTTTTGATGGTGTATCAGGAAAGGTAAAGGACCTGGATTATGAAAAGTATGGCTACAAAGCCAAAACTGGCGCGAGTTCAGCTGCTACCGCCCTGGGCGATGGAATTATGTTCATACTGAATCTGTTCGTTAAATTCATCGGTATTTTACTTCTTTTAATTGCCGGAATTACACTTATTGGACTGTTTATTGGCTTGTTTTCAATAGGAACGTTCGGAATCATCGAAGCCCCCTGGACAGATCATCTAGAGATGGTGGGGCCGGGTGCCGACAGTATCTGGATCATTTCCATTCTTACATTTTTCGCTGTGGGCATCCCGTTTTTCTTCCTCTTCATCTTAGGATTGAAGATCCTGGTGGAAAAGCTGAAGTCCATCGGAAAGACTGCCAAACTCGTTCTTCTGGGGATTTGGATAATTTCTGTTCTGGGCCTTATTTTCTTCGGAATCAAACAAGCTACAGAGACAGCCATGGAAGGCGAAGTGATTATTTCTGAAACTATTCCGGTTACACAAAACGACACCCTCTATTTGAACATGGTGGGCAACCCTGCACTGGATTCCACTCCTTACCGCCAGGGCGATTACCACGTGTCTTATGACGAGAACAACCAAAAGGTCCTATGGTCACAAGACGTGCGCCTGGTGGTGCGTTCCACGTCCGATTCCCTCGGAAGGATCGAGATCAGGAAAACTGCTGAAGGAAAGAACTTTGGAGAAGCCCGTACACGTGCCGAAAACATCAATTACAGCACAAATTTATCTGGAAACCGGCTAGACCTTTCAGGCCAGCTTACGACCGATCCACAGAACAAGTACCGCGACCAGGAAGTGCAGGTCACGCTGTTCCTTCCCATAGGTTCGGTGCTGTACGCAGCGGATAATACCTATTCATTTCACAGGAATTCAGATTATTACAGGGATATCCTCAAGAACGGTGAGGAAGAACGCTACCTGTTGATCACCAGGGACGGCACGCAGTGCCTTGATTGTCCTGTGGAGGAAGAAGATCCGTGGGAGAATTCTTCCGAAGAAAATTGGGAAGATGAATTTGAAGAATCTTTTGAAGCAGAAGATTCTGTTCCAACAGAATCAGGTGAAAATGATGCAGAAGCCATTCCAGATGCACAAACTGAAACTTTTTAAAATTATACCATCCAAAAATGGCAAATTTGTTCCAAATTTTTGAGGCAATATATTATGGACGTTTTGCCCAACCGCAAATGAAAAAATGAATAAGGGAAAAGAATTTTAAGATTATTTTTCCAATTCGTATGAAAAAAGAAAAGGCGATTTGAAATTTTTCAAACCGCCTTTTTACTATGCTAAATTTTCAGAAACTATTCTGCAGTTACTTTCTCGCTGCTTTCAACAGTAACAAGATAACGTTCGGCATCCAGAGCTGCCATACAGCCGGTTCCGGCAGCAGTAATCGCCTGCCTGTATTCCTTGTCCTGAACATCACCCGATGCAAAAACGCCCGGAATATTGGTCTTTGTGGATTTTCCCTTAGTCACAATGTACCCGGTTGGGTCCATGTCTATTTGTCCTTTAAAGATCTCGGTGTTCGGCTTATGCCCTATGGCAATGAACAGTCCCGTGATCTTGATTTCCTCTTTTCCACCAGTTTGGTTGTTCACCATTCGAAGTCCTTCCACGACCTGATCCCCCAGCACTTCATCAACCTCGGTATTGAAGCGTAAATCAATGTTTTTGGTGGTCATCACCCGGTGCTGCATTGCTTTAGAAGCACGTAATTCATCCTTTCTAACCAACATGGTCACTTTTTTACAAATATTGGCGAGGTAAGTTGCTTCTTCGGCAGCCGTGTCTCCACCTCCTACGATGGCGACTTCCTGGTTTTTATAAAAGAAGCCATCACAAACGGCACAGGCAGATACGCCCCCGCCCCTAAGTTTTTGTTCACTTGGAAGGCCTAAATATTTTGCAGTGGCCCCTGTGGAAATAATCACGGTTTCGGCTTCCAACCAGGTCGAATTATCAATACAGACTTTATGAATACCGCCTTTCTCTTTGCTGAATTGTACTTCGGTGGCCATTCCCATTCTCACATCTGTCCCAAACCTTTCTGCCTGTTTTTGAAGGTCCACCATCATTGCGGGACCATCGACGCCCTCAGGATAACCAGGAAAATTGTCCACTTCGGTCGTCGTGGTCAACTGTCCGCCTGGTTCCAAACCAGTGTACATCACGGGCTTAAGATCGGCCCGTGCTGCATAAATGGCAGCGGTATATCCCGCAGGCCCGGAACCTATTATAAGACACTTTATTTTTTCTTTGGTATCACTCATCGCATAATTTTTTCTATTTGTAAAAGTAACAACTTTCCTCAAAACCTTACCCCTTTAAATATATAGATTTGCTATGAATCCATTGCCCAAAAATATCCAAAAAGGGCTTTTACAGCTCATAATTCTTTCAGTTAATCATTTTTCAGAAAAAACAATAGAGCTACCTTTGCCGCATGATAGAACTCTCTCTCTTCAATGTTCTGGACCTTTTGGGGACTATTGCTTTTGCAATTTCCGGGGCTTTGGCGGCAATGAACCGCCGGCTTGACCTTTTTGGGATCTTTATTATCGCTTTTGTGACCGCGGTTGGTGGCGGTACAGTACGTGATATTTTGATAGGCAACACCCCAGTCACATGGATGGAAAACATCATCTATATCTACCTTATTGGATTGGTGACGATCTTTTCCATCATATTTAGAAGCAAACTCGACCATCTTAAAAAATCCCTTTTCCTTTTCGATACAATTGGGTTAGGTGTTTTTACTATAACCGGAGTGGAAATTGGTGTCCAAAATGGGCTAAATCCTATTATTTCAATTACGCTGGGAGCGATGACAGGAACTTTTGGCGGGGTAATCAGGGATATTTTGTGTAATGAAATCCCAGTAATCTTCCGAAAAGAAATTTATGCCACTGCCTGCCTCATTGGCGGGTTGGCCTTTGTGATTTTGCACTCGCTGGGAATGAATCAGGATGTGATCTATATCGTCACGTCACTCACTGTAATTACAATTCGGCTGCTCGTTGTAAGGTACGGGATCTCTCTTCCTTCTTTTTATTTATCCACGGAAGAAACCCCAAAATGACATTTTTAGATATAACAATCATGAGCAGGCTTCCAGAGAAAATCTTTAGTTAAAACTAATCCAAACCTGTAACATCTCCGTAATCAAGCAGTCTTTAAAGTAGATAATCCCCCGTAAACTGATTGTTAATTTAAAGACATGGATTATGAAACGTCTAAATTTATTTCTGCTAGCTTTCGCTTTAATTACAGGCACCAGCATTTGGGCCGCTCCCTTCGAAAAAGCCAATGACCTCAAGGAACTTTCTGAAGAAATTGAACACACTCTCCGGGATTCCAACCACGATATTAAAAAAGGCACTATTGTAACAGTTTTCTTTTCTATTTCTGAAGATAAAAAGATCCAGTGCATTTCTGTAGCATCTTCTGAAGTAGAAGTTTCAGAATTGATCCAGGAGAAGTTCAAAAACTACGAGCTGCATGGGGAAACCTGGAGGGAAGGACTGGTCTATGAGCTTTCTGTGGGACATTTACCTTCTTTTATACCTTGTCCCTATTCATAAAAAATCTTAGAGGAGCGGCAATTTTTAAAATGTATTATAAGAAATGCCGCTCCTCGATTAGTAGTAACCTACGACTATCTTCAGAGGTTAAGCCTTCTCTCCGGATTGCGAAGGTTCAATTCAATCGAACTTAATCCTGCTTTTGTTTCAATCTGGCAACTTCTTCTGAAGCAATCCGTACAAAAATGTTCCCAAAACTGCACCGACCAGAACCAAAAGTATCGAAACATATCCCGCGCCTATTAAAGTATAGATTGGGCCAGGGCATGCCCCCGCCAACGCCCAGCCAAAGCCAAAAATAATCCCTCCAAAAAAGTACTTTTTAAGCCCTTTTTTCTTTGGTGCGAGCACGATAGGCTGTCCATCAAAAGATTTTAAACCTTTCTTTTTAATCAATTGCACGCCAATAATGCCCAGGATCAAGGCTGATCCAATAATGCCGTACATGTGGAAAGACTGGAACTGGAACATCTCATAGATGCGGAACCAGGATGCAGCTTCAGACTTGTACATCACAATGCCGAAAAAAGTACCGATTGCTAAATATCCAACTATCTTCATATCTAAAAAA